>CANREI010000032.1 GCA_947629595.1 uncultured Alphaproteobacteria bacterium
AGCTCGAACGTGTTGGCAAAAGTGGTGCGCATTAACCCGATTGATGCCGTGTTTTCCGTGAGTGAAAATCAGTTGTTGAACTTGCAGAAAAACTTTAAAAAAGACGGAAAAGTTACCGTCACATTCATTAAATCGGACGGATCGACATATGAAAAAACCGGTGCGATTGATTTTGTGGATGTGACTCTTGATGAAGCCATGAATACGCTTAAAATTAAGGCTTCTTTCCCCAATGAAGCGGGCGAGTTGATTTCCGGACAATACGGTCGCGTAAATATTAAAAGTTTAAGCGCCAAGCCGGAAATCGTTGTCCCGCAAAAAGCCGTTCAGCAGGATATGACGGGAACATATGTTTATGTGTTGGATGCCGAAGGACGTGTCAGTCGGCGTGATGTGATTCGCGGCGATGAGCTGGATAACTTTAAAGTGATTATCAATTCCGGATTAAATGCCGGTGATGTGATTGTAACGGAAGGCTTCCAAAAAATTGCCCCGCAAATGATTGTTAAACCCGTTTTTGAAAATGCCGATCAGGCTCCCTCTCAAACAAGCAAATAAGGAAATTGTCAAATGATATCCGATGTTTTTATTAAACGCCCGCGGTTAGCTTCCGTTATTTCCGTTGTGATTGTGTTGGCTGGCTTATTATGTATCAGTGCCATGCCGATTGAACAATATCCGAATATTGTGCCGCCGTCGGTTGCCGTTACGGCAACATATCCGGGTGCCAGTGCCGATGTGGTGGAATCATCGGTCGCGCAACAAATCGAATCGGCGGTCAACGGCGTGGAGGATATGCTTTATATGAATTCCACCAGTAATGATGACGGATCATACAGCTTAACGGTCACTTTTAACATCGGAACCGATCCGAACATTGCTTCCGTGAATGTGCAAAACCGCTTAAAACAGGTTGAAAATTTGTTGCCGGCGGAAGTGATTAAACAAGGTGTGATTGTTCAATCCGAAATGGCTTCCATGCTGCAGGTATTTGTGGTTTCTTCCACCAATCCCGAATATGATGATACGTTTTTAACAAACTATGTGCTCATTAATATTAAAGATGAAATTGCCCGAACACCGGGCGTGGGTGATATTCAAGTGTTCTCCACGCTTGATTATTCTATGCGCGTTTGGCTCAATAATGATAAGCTCAAAAGTTTAAAACTGTCCACAAATGATGTATTGCAAGCCATTCAAGGACAGAATTTACAAGGTTCCATCGGCCGAATCGGCGTGATGCCTTCTACCGAAGATCAGCAATTTCAATTTTCGCTCACAACGCAAGGGCGTTTAACCACACCGGAAGAATTCGGTGAAATTGTGATTCGTGCCAATGCCGACGGCTCTTATTTGTTCTTGAAAGATATTGCCCGTATTGAGTTGGGATCTAAATCTCAATCGCTTCGCACCATCTATAACGGGCGGCCGGCAACCGGTTTCGCCATTTTCCAGGCCCCGGGTTCCAATGCGGTTGACGTGGCAACGGCCATTAACAAAAAAATTGTCGAATTACAGGCGAAAATGCCGAAAGACATTCAATTCCATACCTTATTCGACAACGCGTCGTTTGTGCAGGATTCAATGGCGGAAATTTTTCAAACCATTTATGAAGCCTTTTTGCTGATTGTGTTGGTCACCTATTTGTTTTTAGGTACTTTCCGCGCAACCATTATTCCGACGCTGGCTATTCCCGTTTCGCTCATCGGTGCGTTTATCGGTATGAGCATTTTCGGCGTGACGGCAAATACCATTTCATTACTGGCACTCGTGTTGGCCATCGGTATTGTGGTTGATGATGCCATTGTGGTGGTGGAAGACGTGGAAACCGTGATGCATGAAAACCCCAAATTGGCACCGCAGGAAGCGGTTTCAAAATCAATGGGACGAATTACCGCCCCGATTATTGCCATTACATTGGTGTTGTTGGCGGTGTTCGTTCCGGTTGCTTTCACACCCGGCATTTCCGGCTTGTTGTATCAGCAGTTTGCCATTGCCATTGCCTCGGCCATGGTTATTTCCGGTATTAACTCTTTAACGTTAAGCCCGGCCGTTGCGGCTGTTATTATGCGCTCCGGCGATAAACCGTTTCGGCTTGTGCAAAAATGTATGGATGTGGTCGATTGGTTCAGAAACAAATATTCGTCAATTGTTCAAAAAACCATTCCGTATGCCGTTTTTGCCGTGTTAGGCATGTTTTTGTTTGCCGGCGGTGCTTACACGTTCTTAAAATTAACCCCGTCCGGATTCTTGCCGGCGGAAGATCAGGGCGCCTTTATGATGGAAATTCAATTACCGTCGGGTGCGTCGTGGAATCGCACGGAAAAAGTTATGAAAAAAATTGCCGAGCGGTTTAAAATGATTCCGGAAATCGATTCTTATATGGCCATTACCGGTTACGGTATTATGAGCGGCACGCAGCTTTCTTCAAACGGCTTTTTTGTCATTCGTTTAAAGCCTTATGAGGAACGGCAGGGCAAAGGGCAAGACGTGAACGGCATTATCGGAAAATTATATGCCTTAACCATGGATATTAAAGAAGCACGGGCGTTTCCGTTTAATATGCCGGCCATTATGGGCTTGAGTATGACATCTGACGTGGAATATATTTTGCAAAGTACGCAAGGAGCATCGCCGGAGGAATTGATGGCGGTGGCGCAACAGTTGATTCAGGAGGGCAACAAAGATCCGCGTTTGCAACGGGTGATGACATTCTATACGGTGGATTCGCCGCGCGTGGAGGTGATGATTGATCGGCAAAAAGCCTATGCTTTGGGCGTACAGCTTTCCGAAATTTTTAACACCATGCAAACCATGCTGGGCGGTACGTATATTAACGACTTTAACTTATACGGGCGTACTTGGCAGGTCAATGTGCAGGGCGATACCATGGAACGGCGCACACTCGATGATATTTATAAAATCAACATTCGCAACAACAAAGGAGAAATGGTGCCGCTCCGGTCGTTAATCACGGTTAAACGCACCATCGGCGCTCAATCCGTTCAGCGGTATAACAACTATCGTTCGTTAACAATAACGGCATCGCCGGCCGAAGGGTTAAGTTCGGGTTCTGCCATGCAGGCTTTAACGGAAATTTCCGCGCGCGTTTTGCCCGCCGGCTATCAATTCCAATGGACGGGTATGAGTTTACAGGAACAATCGGCCGGCGATCAAACCGGATTGATTTTTGTGTTGGCTTTCTTGTTTGCTTATCTGTTTTTGGTGGCATTATATGAAAGCTGGGTGTTGCCGGTATCGGTGATGATTTCCATTATCGTCGGTTTGTTCGGTGCCATGGGTTTCTTATGGATTCGCGGCATTACGAATGACTTATATGCCCAAGCCGGCATTATCGTGTTAATTGCTTTGGCAGCAAAGAATGCCATTTTGTTGGTTGAATTTGCCAAAGATGAACATGAACGCGGCATTCCGGTGAAAACGGCGGCGGTTAACGGGGCGCACATGCGGTTCCGTGCCATTATGATGACGGCCATTGCGGCGTTGCTCGGCTTCTTGCCGCTGGTTATTGCCTCGGGTGCCGGTGCTATGGCGCGACAGGCCATCGGTTCTTCCATTTTCGGCGGTTTATTTGTTTCCTCTTTCCTGGGTATTTTCTTCATTCCCGCGTTATACGTTGTTTTCCAAATTACGTTGGAACGAGTGTGGAAAGGAAACAAATCCGAAAAATTATGGGAAAGAAAGAAAAAATAAAACAGAAACCCGAAAGCCGCTTTTAAAAAATAAAGGCGGCTTTTTTTCGGTTTAAATAAAGAACGTGTGTTTTCGGCAGGCCTTGTTTTTAAAAAAACAAGCAAAATGAATCATTTTTATTGCCTTTTAAAAATTTGTTTGTTATACTACATTCACTTTAACGAAAATTAAGAAAGGAAAGGATTAAAAATGACACTTCCGTTAATGCCGAAAGCAACGGCAGTCTGGTTGGTGGAAAACACCTCGTTGACATTTGAACAAATTGCAGATTTTTGCGGTATGCATACTTTGGAAATTCAAGCTATTGCCGATGGTGACGTAGCAATGAACATTATGGGTTTTAATCCCATTACGAACGGACAGTTAACGCAAGAAGAAATTAAACGGTGCGAACAAGATCAAACAGCTTCGTTACAACTGATCAAGAATCCGGAAATTGAAAAATTATTGAATAAAGGTAATCGCTATGTTTCGCAAGCCAAACGAGGGGACAGACCCGACGGGATTGCCTGGATTGTCAAACATCACCCGGAAATTTCCGATTCGCAAATCGTGAAATTGTTGCGCACAACAAAATCCACTATTACGGCCATTCGGGAAAGAACACATAAAAACATTCACAATATTCATCCGAAAAATCCGGTAACGTTGGGGTTGTGTTCCGAATCCGATTTAAATACCGCTATTGCCACATCGGTAAAACACACCGTTAAGTAAGGAAATATGAAAATGAACGATATTCAGGAAGTTGACAGCTCAAAGCTGGTTTCTTATATTGAACGCATTGAACGTTTGGAAGAAGAACGTAAAGAATTGGGGGCAGATGTCCGTGAAATTTTTGCGGAAGCCAAGGGAAACGGGTTTGATACGAAAGTCATGCGACAGGTCTTGCGCCTGCGGAAAATGACGCCTGCGGACAGGGCGGAAGCCGAATTTTTACGCGACAGATATAAAAAATTATTGGGAATTGAAGAATAATACTTGATTTTTAATATTTTAAGGTATAAACTTTATACGATAACCTAGTTTGGAGGAACTAATCAATGAAAAACACATCCATTTCTTTAATTGCATTCGTTGCCGTTTGTGGTGCTTTCGTGGCGCCGATGACTTCGATTGCGGCAGATCAAGTCGTTTCGAAAACCGAAACAACTTATGAAAAACAAAATGAACGAATTATGGACGGCTATGTCGCTCTTGATCCGATCGATAATTCCGTGAAAACGTCCCAGAAAACCATTCCCGTTGCAGCGCCTGCGGCAGCACCCGTTGCGGCTCCTGTGGCGGCAGCGCCTGTTGCAATGCCTGTTGCAGCTCCTGCGCCGATTGCTGTTCCGCGTCCGACGGTTATTCCGAGCCAACCGATTGTTTTACAACAACCGACCGGTCCGTTACCGGCAGAAGTTGTCGCTCAGCAACCGATTCCGGCCGGTGTTTGTGCCGCCGGTGAAAATTGCCCGGGTTCCGTAACAAGCATTTCTTATACACAATCACCGGTTAAAGTGCAATATCCCGTTGTACGGCAATATCCGGTTTCCGTTGAACATCCTGTCACGGTAAATCGGGATATTACGGTTCGTCAACCGGTCGTTGTTCAACAACCCGTTGTTGTTCAAAAACCCGTTGTCGTTCAACAACCCGTTATGGTTGAACGCGCTCCGGCTTATGTGCAACAACAACCTGTTGTGATGCAGCAACAAGCTTCGTATGTTCAAAACAAACCGGTCGTCGTTCAAGCGCCGGCAGGACAAGTTGTTCCCCCGTGCACGAGCGGAAATTGCCAATAACGAAAGTTTTTGCTTGCAATTCGTAAAAGAATTTGTTAAAGTAAAGCCGTTCAGGTTTTTTGAACGGCTTTATTTTTAAACGGCAGCGAGTCGTTTACGAAATTTAAAAATATCAGTGTTATTTTTGAGGGTCAATGAAACAAAATCAGAAAAATCGCTTCAACGGGCGTTATAACGGGCGGAATTCAAGAGCAATGTTAACGCGAAATACGGCTTTGGAAAGTACCGGCCCTATGGGAAAAGTGCATGGAACGGCTTTACAGCTTTTTGAAAAATATCAGGCTTATGCCAAAGATGCTTTAATTCAAAACGATTTAATTTTGGCGCAAACATGTATGCAATATGCCGATCATTATCTTCGGATGCAAAGTATTGCCATTGCGAACGAACAAGCCATGCGTGCAAACAATTTTGAACAACGCGCCAATGTGACAAACAATTATGATGATAAAACAGAGGGCGATTCGCTTCCCGAGGTTCATTCGACAACGGCCCCAGAAGAAAAGTCGGAAGAAGGAACGGTTCAAACGGAAAGCGAATCGGTTGAAACAAGCGAAAAAGAGGTTGAAACCGTTGAAAGTGAAAAGAAAGCACCGAAGAAAACGTTTATCATTCGGCGCAAATCACGATCGGTGCCGAAAAAAGAGGAAACGGAGGAATCCGCTTTATCCGATGATTCCGTTTTAAAGCAAGATTTATCCGTTCCCGTTTCAGATATGCAGGAAAACAATCAATAATCGATTAAATGTTCCCAAACGGTTGAAAACAACCGGTGTTCCTGTTTTAAAAGAAACCGAAACCGTTCTGTCATGAAAAACGTGGCACAAAAATGAAATCACTTGACAACCCCTCTTTTTTAAGCCACAATAAGCTTTATTGAAGGAAGAAAAAATGACAACCTCTCACGTTTTAGCGCGTAAATACAGACCGCAAACATTTAACGATTTAATCGGGCAGGAAGCTTTGGTGCGAACCGTCAGTAACGCCATTAAGCAAAACCGCTTGCCCAATGCTTATATGTTAACGGGTATTCGGGGAATCGGTAAAACAACATCTGCGCGAATTATTGCCAAAGGGTTGAATTGCATCGGCATTGACGGAAAAGGGGAAATGACACCCAATCCCTGCGGACAATGCAAACATTGTCGGGAAATTGCGGCCGATTCGCACATTGACGTTATTGAAATTGATGCCGCCAGTAACACCGGCGTTGATAACGTGCGGGAAATTATTGAAGGCGCTAAATATAATCCCGTTTCGGCACGCTATAAAATATATATCATCGATGAAGTTCATATGCTTTCCAAAGCGGCTTTTAACGCCTTGTTAAAAACGTTGGAAGAACCGCCCGAACGCATTAAATTTATTTTTGCTACCACCGAAATTCGAAAAGTGCCGGTGACCATTTTATCACGGTGTCAACGGTTTGATTTAAAACGTGTTGATGAAAACGTGTTAAGTGCCTATTTAAAACAAATTGCCGAACGGGAAAATGCCGTTGTCGAGCCGGAAGCATTACAATTGATTGCGCGAGCAGGCGAAGGATCCGTTCGGGATTCGTTATCTCTGTTGGATCAGGCACTCACGCAGTTCGATATGTCCGTAAAAGCCGAAAATGTTCGGCAAATGATGGGGTTAAGCGATAAATCGGCGTTGTTGGATTTATATGAAGCGCTTCTGCAAGGAGAAATTGAAAAAGCGTTAAATTTCTTACAAATGCAATGTCAAATCGGAGCCGATTCGGTTGCCTTGGTACAAGATATGCTTGATTTAACGCATTGGTTAACAAGGGTGAAAATCACGCCGTCGGTTGCCGATGATGTCAGTATGCCCGAAAATGTGCGCAAACGCGGCGCAGAAACGGCAAAAACTTTATCGATGGGAACATTATCCGTGGTTTGGCAAATTTTGCTCAAAGGGCTTGATGAAGTCCGGCGGGCTGATAATCCGTGGCAAACGTTGGAAATGCTTTTAATTCGATTGGCCTATACGGCTGAGTTGCCTTCCCCGGCGCAACTGGTGGAAGAGATAAAAAAAAAAGGAATCTCAACTGATTCGGTAAAACCGAATCCGGCGCCTGTTCATTTAACGCCGACTCAGATTGAAACAACGTTCGTTCCCGTTCAACCGATGCCGCAGGTGACTCATCCGGCTGTACCGCCCGAAACGACTTCGGAACAAAAACCTTTGGTACAACCGATAACCGCTTCGCTCAATACAACACCGCCTCAAAGTCATGTGCCGGATTCTCAATTTCATTCTTTTGCGGAAATGGTTGCGTTTATTAAAAAATCGGGCGAACGATTGTTGGCTTATCATTTGGAAAATTATCTGCGAGTTGAATCGCTGGAAAATTTGACTCTCACTTGTTTGATTCTGCCCGAAGCGCCTGCTCATTTGGGGGCTGATTTAATTAAATTTTTAAAAACAAAAGCCAATGAAGACTGGCGTATTCAACAAAAAAGCGACATCACGGCGGAAACACTCACCGAAAAAAAAGCGGCGCGCCATAATCAGTTAGTGGAAGAATTATCCCAAGAACCTGTGATTGCGCAAACGTTAGCCTTGTTTCCCAAATCAAAAATTAAGCGTATTCGGCAAAATATTGAGTTGACCGAATCGGAAGAATAAGTTATTCAACGGCTTGTAATTCCCGTCCGTGTTTGCGAAGCCAAATTTGCGCTTCTGCCTGTTGCACATTGAGTTTTGCAACGGTTTGCCAGAAATCGGGCCCGTGATTCATTTCTTTTAAATGCGCGGTTTCATGGGCGGCAATATAATCAATGACAAATAACGGCGCAAAAGCCAATTTCCAACAGAAATTTATTCTTTTATTCGAAGAACAGCTTCCCCATCGCGAAGACGTATCCCGCAAAACAATTTTGGTCGGTTTTTCATTTAAAGCGGCAGCCATTTTCAACACTTTTTCCTGCATATATTCATACAGGCGTTGTTTGGCAAAATCGGTAATGCGTCGATGCATAAAAGTTTCTTCCCCGCCGACAATCAACTGATTGTCATTGATTAAAACCCCGCCTTTATGCAGGGGATTATGAAAAATCGTATATGTTTTTCCCAGCAGCATAATCACATCACCGTTTTGAAAATGTTTGGCGCTGATTTGATGAGCAGCATGTTTTTGAATCCAGTCAATATTTTGTTGCGCAAATGCAACGGCTTTGGCTTTTCGACAAAACCACGGTGCGGTTAAAATTAAATTTCCTTTCCGATCAAATCGCAGGCGAATATTTTTTGTATGTGCTTTTTTGCAAAAAAACAAAAAATAATCACCAATTTGTATTTTTTCCATTGATAAACTTATCCTTTTGGTCTAAACTATATTTGTTTTTGTCAGTATAACACAATTGAAAGGAAAAATAAATGGGAAAAAACATATCAAAAGCTATTATTTGGTTAGTCGTTCATGCGATTGCTTTCTTTGTTCTGGTGTGGATTTTGTTGGGTATGGGTCCGTCGGAAACTTATCATAAAATTGCGGCGCGTGTTATGAGCGTGAAAAACGGAACCGTTGCGGCAACAAACAGCATTAGCAAAACAGCCGGTGATATGGGTCGGGTGGCAAATCATCATTTGAACGAAGCAAACGACAGAATTCACGGCAAAGATCCGTATCAGGATTATAACTCCACGTTAGATGCCAATGTTCGTCAAGGGAACAATCAATAAGTTTTCATAAATCGTGTATCAGAGAAATCAAAAGCGAATTTTTTCTCTTATTCGATTTTAAAAACAGTTGCCGAAGAAAAATGTTTTTTTCGGAAAACGGAGAATTTTATTTATTATTAAGAATAGCTTATTTATTTAAAAAATACCCGATTTTCAAATGCAACAACTGTTTTTAATAACAAAAGGCGTAGCCGTCAGTTGACATGCTGTCATATCCGAAATAGCGGGCGCGCATGTAGATATAGCCGTCTGTTCTGAAAGTTTTAGCAAAACAAGAACTTACATCTGCCAACCAAACGTGTTTTAATTGTCCGTTAAAAAACAAATCGCGAATTTTTATAATTTTATCCGGAATATTTGTTTGACTTTGGGGCAAAGAAGCATTTTTCAAACAATATACGCCGTCACCGCTTTTATATATAACGCTCCCGCAACTACCGCCGGAACAACCGTTTTCTCCGCATTTGCATCCGTCTTGTAAAATAATGTCATTGGCACACTTCAAATCAAGTTTACTCCAACTGACCATTTTACCGCTTCCTTTTCCGATTTTTCCAAGCGCCTGACAATAATTTTCAGCACTCCACCAGACCATATTGATATCTGAAATATAATATGTGTCATCACCTAAATTTTGTGATTGATAATTTCCCAAACTGCGACATATACCGGTATCACCCTTTCCGCAAGCACCGTTATCTTTCATATAAGTTATATTTCCCGATTCATCTAAAACTCTCCAAACAATGTGGCAATATTTACCGTCATCACAATCATCATTACTTTTGCAGCCGCAAGATTCGCCGTTCCACGGTTGATCTTCGGGACACTCCACGCATTGTGTACCGTTCCATACGGGTTTACTTAAATCAATTTCAGCACAGCTTTTACAGGTATGGCTTTCATCATCACATTGCGGGGTTTCGGGAGTGTCGGTGCAATCGCTATACGTTAAACATTCCACACAAGTGTTGGTTTCCGTGTTGCAAACCGGCGTATCAGGCGTATCAGCACAATCACCATTATCCGTACATTCCACACACCCTTTGTTTTGTCCGCCCCAAACACCGCTGTCACATGTTTTGCAAACGTTGTCTTTGCAATATTCCGATTCGCCCTCGCATCCTTTTTCTTCCGTGCATTCCACACATACATGACGATCAGTATCACAAACCGGCGTGGTTTCCAATTCTTTACAATCGTCATCTCCTTCACAATGTGTTAAATCTGATACGGTTTCTCCCGAAAATACGGCATATAAATCATTCTCTCCCTCTTGACAAGTACCCCCTTCCTCATATTCCGAATCGTTTACAGAAAAAGCAATTAAATTATCCATTCCGTTGATGAGACGTGTGAGCGGTTGACATACGCCGTTCGGAATTTTCGGTAATTCAATAAAATAAGCGTTGGCAATTTGGCATGAAACGGTTTCATCGGAAATAAGATCATTTTCATCAACATATTTACACCCGAAAGCGGTATCATAATTATTAAAATTGATTTTATTCTCATCGTAAGGGCTGCCAAGGGTTAATTTTTCTGTCCCTTGGGCAATTTTTATCTGCGCATCGGTGCGCATCATATTCATCTCATGGGCAATTTGATTGGCTTGATAATAGTTCATTGCCAATCTATACCCTACAATCCCGCCGATGGACAGAATAGCAATAATGGCCAGCACGCCCAGCATTTCAACCATTGACCGGCCGCTTTGCGAGTGTGTTTTGATTCTATTTCGCTTTCCCACTTCCCTGCATACAGTTTTTGGTTCATTGTTTTGCATATATCCCGCTTGTGCTTGATTTTCAAATTGTTTTTTTGATTTTCTTGTCATTTTCCGACTCCCTTCTTCCCCTTGCACGATTTTTGCTTTATTCCCTTGTATTTCTGCCTGTTTTAACTGATTTTGTCTTGCTTGTATTGTCATTTTCCGACTCCCTTTCAGTATACGAATAGCATAAAATAAACGTACCTTTAATGCAACGCAGATTCGGGGGTAAAAATTGCCTTCAAAACGCCAAAATCAAGCACTCAAAAACACTCGAAAAATCAATGATTTCAGCTTAAATTAAAAATTTTTTCAAAATTTTAAAAAAAAGTGTTGCAAAAATCGTACGTTTTTTTGAGGACAAATGACTGAAAAAATATGTTTGTTTTATTTGGTATTTGGGGGATAAATTCATATTATTGGTAATCTTTTCCCTCTATCGGCGGGTGGGGCAGACGGCATTTTGTCGTCTGTCGCTATGGGCCGATAGGGGTAAATGATGAGGCTTTGCACTTAAAAATAAGCAGAAAAAGTGTTATTTCGGCACTCTCTCTTATTTTCGGCGGGAAGTGCCGGCTTGTGGAATGTGAGCCGGCGCGGTGTGCTGAAAATAAGGCGATTCGGTATAAAACAATAAGTTCGCTGTAAACTTTTCCCCTCTATCGGCGGGTGTGATGCGCCGCGAAAAGTGGCGCATCGCTATGGGCCGATAGGGGAATAGGAGGATGTGTTGCACAAATTAAACGTACGTTTTTTGCAACACTTTTTTTTGATTTTTTCAAAAAAAATTTAATATGAGGTATTTTTAATGCAATATCAATTGGTTACAAAAAGCCTATTTTATCAATTTTTGAGGGTAATTTTGCCCCCGAATCCGCGTTGCATTAAAGGTACGTTTAATTTATGCTATTCGTAGAGTGAAAGGGAGTCGGAAAATGACAAAACAA
>CANREI010000033.1 GCA_947629595.1 uncultured Alphaproteobacteria bacterium
TTGTTAAACAAAAATCCGCTGGAAATCTATGCCTATCAGTTTGATATGGTTTGCAACGGCTATGAAATTTTATCGGGGGCCATTCGTAATCATCGGCCGGATATTATGTATAAAGCTTTTGAAATTGCCGGATACGGCCCGGAAGTGGTAGAGCAAAAGTTTGCCGGTATGTTGAACGCCTTTAAGTTCGGCGCGCCGCCGCACGGCGGGTGTGCTTTCGGTATTGATCGGCTGGTTATGTTGCTGACCGATGAAACATACATTCGCGAGGTCATTGCCTTCCCGATGACGCAACAAGGGCTTGATTTATTGATGAAAGCACCGGCGGAAGTGACCGAAAAGCAGCTGCGCGAGCTTCATATTAAGTTAAGATAAATTTAAATAAGTTTTTTCCATCTGTTATAACGGGGTTTTGAAAAAAATCCCGTTATTCCCGTTCTTTTTTGCGTGAAAGAAGAGGGGTATTGGGATTATTCTGCGGAAGATGAAATAAAAACCATCCGCCTTTTTGAACAAGCCGAGGTGCATAAAACTTTTTCAGATTTTCGTTCAGATATAAAAAGCAATCGCCGACTTTTTTCAAATACGGCGCCGAAAATGTTTTTAAAACATCATTATTTCTTAAAAAATCGGCGCCGATTGAATGCACTTTCGGAATTTTTAAAAAATCACATTTTCTGTTATCATATAAAAAATTATTACCGATAGAAGAAACAAAAGGTGCCGAAAATTTTTTTAAAGAAAAATTATATTGTAAAAAATTGTCGGGAACGGTTTTTGTTGTCGGCAAATAAACTTCCGTTATTTCGTGGTTGGCATTGATTTTCATAAGTTGCACATTATCGGCAAACAAATAATGATTATTTTCTTTATCGCGTGTTAAGGTGAGTTTTTTTTCTTGAATTTCAGCATTCATAACGGAAATAAATGAATCGTGAATGCGGGAAGGCGTTGAAATGTTTTTATTTTTTAGGTCAATAATAAAATTATCCGCCATTATTTGATAATCACGGTTCACTTCGTGAATAACGCCGTCTTTCACATAATAATGAGAACCGTAATAGGTGTTGCCGATTTCATCCTTATAAAAAACAAGTTGGTTATTCACAACAATGTAATTTTCCGCAAGATCATAAGCGTTATCAAAACGGGTAAAATCGGTTTTAAAATAATTTATTAATGCGCCGCTTAATCCCTCAATAATGTTATCGGGATTGGAAAAATATGTATTATCGGGATTTTCGACCGCGTGATTATACCTGTTTTTAATGGAAATAAAGCCGCCCGTTTTTAAAATTTGAATGGAAATCACGCTGGTTGCATATTCATCTTCTCTTTGAGGGTGCGTAAAGTTTTCTCTTTTGATTTGATTGACATTTTTCTTTACGGCATTGATAATATGGTATTCTTGAAAGCGGTAGGCATCTTTAAAGGTGCAAAGTTCTTCGCCCGGTGCGAAATATTTGCGAATGGCGTTTTGTTTTTGCAGCGTATCGGCAACGTATGCCTTATAACCTGCTTTTTCCAAAAGCTTTAACGGATTTAAACGGTTTGGTTTAATTTTTGATTTTGGTTTTAATGAATATAAATAGTCAACGGCTTCTTCCGGATAAGGGCCGGCATATTTTAAAATATGCACCAAATCGGGAATATCAAACAACGTGCTGTCTAATGCACGAATTTTTTGCGCAAAGGTTTCTCCGTTTTGCTTTTTAATTTGATCATAAACCGATTTTTCACCCATTTTCCGCCCCTTTTGAGGTCATTTTTAAAGCATTATATCTTATTTTTTCGTTTCAGTCAAGAAAAAAATTGACTTAAAAATATTTTTAAAATATAATGTTCAAATAAGAGGAAAAAATGAAAAATCAATTTGCATCTTTATGTAAAAAAATCTATTTGTTTGAGTTTTTTGACACATTCGTTTTGTTATATACGCTTTCGGGTATTATGTTTCAGGAACACGGCATTTCCGATGCCGAACTCACGCAATTATTTATATTTTGGTGTTTTTCGACTTTAATCGGGAACGTGATTTATACGTTGATTGCGCCTTTTGTTTCAAATAAAGTGATTGTTATTTGGGGAGAATTGATTAAAGCCGTCGGTTTTATTTTGTGGTATGTTTTTCCGTGTTTTTGGGGCTATATGGCCGGATATTTTTTGTGGGGTGTAAAATGGAGCTTTCAAACCCGCGCATGGGAAAATTTGGTTTATAATGAAACGATTCTTTATCCGAACGGAGAAGAGCTTTACACAAAAATATGTTCTCGCAAAAAAGCTGCTTATTATTTGGGTTATTTCGGTGCCTGTTTCGGTTCGTTTTTGGTGGATTTGGGCTGGACGTTTATTGTTTTTTCTTCCGTTATACCGCTGATTATTTGCGCGTTGATTGCTTATTTCATTCCGTGTCGTTATCACAAATTACCGCGTCCCTTAAACGTGAAGAAATTAACTTTTTCAACCGTTCGCATTATCTTAAAATATCCGCGCTTGTTCGGTATGATTTTTCTTTTAACCTTTTGTATGGGTATGAGTTATTTAGATGAATGGTTCGGCGTTATCGGTGTTGAGTGGGGTATGCAAAAGAAATATGTGGGTATTATTTACGGCCTTGTTTTAATGACCCTAATTATATTCAGTGCATTGGCATATAAATGTGAAAAATTATCACAACGGCAATTGTATTTAATGATTGTTGTTGCCGGTTTCTTCTTTTTCCTGGTGGGAGAGAATTACAATTTATTCGGCTTGGTGTTTTTAATTTTGTTTTATGCCGTTTATTCCGTTGTTGATGTGTTATTGTTTGCTCAAATTCAAAAATGCGTTACCACGCAAAACGAACGGTCTGTTTTTCTGGGCGTATTCAGTTTGTTTGAACAGGTGGGTTCCATTCTGTCGGCTTATATGATGTGGATCGGCGTTCAATTCGGCAGTTTTAAATACGGCTTTTTAATTTTGGGCAGTTTGGTTTGTCTTTTAGGATTTACCGCCGTTTTGTTAAATACTTATTTGCGTCAAAAAAAGATTGCTTCTTTGTAAAAAATAAAACAGTGAAAATATTTATTATTTTCACTGTGTTGTATTTTTATTTTAAACAATAACTTTAAGTGTTTTTTATCGACTTTTAAACTTGATTTTATTCGTTTTTTCCCTTTTTATGAGTGTTCATTTTGATGGCGTCGCAAAAAACAATTTTTTACAGAACGACTTTTTTCTTGTGCAAAATCATAAAGAGAATGAAGAATATATAAGAAAGATAAAGTCTTCTTTGAATTTTTATCGGATTTTGAAGAAACTATCTTGATTTTATCTGATATTAACACATTTTTCAAAGAATTACTATATAAAAAACCCTCGCCGGCAATACAGTTATTCGGAAGATTGACGGAAGTGCAAATTTCATTATCATATAAAAAGTCATCTCCAATCTTCTGAAGGAGCGGAAAATCTATTTTTTTCAATTCTTTATTATGAAATAAACAGTAACTGCCGATTGTTTCTAATTTCGGCGCATTCAATTCTGTTAATAAGTCATTCACTCTTAAGAAACAATTTCCGATTGTTTGCACATTCGGAAGATTGAGGGATGTGCAATTTTTATTAAAGTGTAAAAACTCCTTTCCAATTTTCTGAACGGACGGAAGATTTATTTTTTTCAATTCTTTATTATAATATAAAAAGCTATCGCCGATTGTTTCTGATTTCGGCATATTCAGTTCTGTTAATAATTTATTATTTTTTAAGAAATCATCTCCGATTGTTTGCACATTCGGAAGATGGAGAGATGAGCAACTCTCGTTGGCGTATAAAAAATTCTTCCCAATCTCACGAACGGACGGAAGATCTAAACCGTTTAATTTTTCGTTATCCTCTAAAAAATTATCCCCAATGATAAGAACCTTCGGCAAATAGAGTGAATGACATATTTTATTGTCAGATAAACATTTGTCACCAATATATTGCACATTCGGTGCCGAAAAGGCTTCCAATGTTTCGCTGTATCTCAAGAAACAATCCGGAATTTTCTTTGTTTCGGGTAGATAAAGCTCCGTTATTTCATGTTTGGCATTGATTTTCATAATTTGCACGTTATCGGCAAGCAGATAATGATTATTTTCATCATCTCGTTTTAAAGTGAGTTTTTTTCCTTGAATTTCGGCATTTAAAACATCAGGAAAAGAATCATAGGGATAAACGAAAGGCTCAACTAAAGGTGATAAAACTTTCTTATTTTTTAAGTCAATTATAAAATTGCCTGCCATCATTTGATAATCTTGATTCAATTCATAAATTTGTCCGGCCTTCACATAATAATGGTCATCGAAATAAACGCCATGTCGTTCTTCGGTATAATGAATAATTTGATTATTTAGCATAATATAATTATCGGGCAGGTCATTGAAATATGTAAAACTGGTATTAAAATAATGTTCTAATGCCTTACTTAATCCCGGAATAATGTTATCGGGATTTGAATTAAATGTGTTATCCGGATTACTAACCGTATGATTATACCTGTTTTTAATGGAAATAAAACCGCCCGTTTTTAAAATTTGAATGGAAATCACGCTCGTGCCGTATTCATCTTGCCTCTCCGGATGCGGAAAGTTTTCTCTTTTGATTTGATCAACATTTTCCTTTACGGCATTGATAATATAATATTTTTGATAACGATAGGGATCATAAAATGTGCACAGCTTTTCGTCTTTCGCGAAATATTTGCGAATGGCGTTTTGTTTATGAAGCGTATCGGCAACATAGGCCGTATAACCCGCTTTTTCCAATAACTTAATCGGATCTTTCGCCGAAACAGCCTCTATTGTGTTTTCATTTTCTGATGTTTGTTTTAAAAGCAATAAATAATTTAAAAGAGGTTTGGCATCGCGACCGGCGTATTTCAGCATATTTTTTAAATTCGGCAATTCAAAAATACCGTTATGAAAACGGCGTATTTCTTGTGCAAAAGCTTCTCCGTTTTGCTTTTTAATTTGATCATATACTGATTTTTCACTCATTTTCCGCCCCTTTCGAGCTCATTTTTAAAGCATTATATCTTATTTTTTTGTTTCAGTCAAGAAAAAAATTGACCAAAAATATATTGACTGTTAAAAATGATACGATACTCGTGTTTTAAACGAAAAAGAATTAAATAAAATCAATGCTTTTTTTAACGATTTTATTTTTCGCCGGCTTTGTCTAAAGCTTTTTGCAAAATGCGCGCTGCCGCCACGGCATCAAGCGTTTGTTTTTGTTTTTGTTCGCGAACAAAATGCCCCGTCATATATTCCGCCGCAAACTTTGAGGTATATCGTTCATCAATCAAAACAACGGGCAGGGCGTATTTTTCAATCAATCTGGCACAAAACAGGCGGGTTAATTCGGCAATTTTGCCTTCCTGTCCGTCGGTTTGTAACGGCAGCCCCACAACAAAAGCACAAATGTTTTTGGATACGATTAAATCATCTATTTCTTTCAGTTTGTGAATAATTTTAAACGGCGTTGCAATTTTTTTTTCCAAATCGGATAAAGCAATGCCGATACGAACCGTTCCGTAGTCAATTCCCATAATGCGACCGTTCATTTTTGAAAGAATTTTCGCATCAAGAGATAAAAAAGCTTGTTTTTTGCTTAAATTTTGATTATGATTACCTATCATACGTTTTGTTATAAAGGAAAAAGGTGTAAAATGCAAGTAAAAACTGTTATTATGGCTGCCGATCATGCGGGGTGTCCGTTAAAAGAAGCGCTGCGAGAGTATTTAATTCAGGCGGGCGTTCAAGTTTTTAATTACGGCACAAACGATCCGAACATACCGGTTGATTATCCCGATTTGGCCATGAAAGTGGCGCGCGGTATTCATCACGGAGAAGCGCAATACGGTATTTTGGTGTGCGGTTCGGGTATCGGTATGAGTATTGCCGTTAATCGGTATGATTATATTCGCGGGGCTTTGGTTTCCTCGCCGGAACTGGCGCGATTGGCGCGTGAACATAACAATGCAAACGTGCTTATTTTCGGCGGACGGTTTATTGATGAAAAAACAGCCGTTGAAGCCGTAAAAGTGTTTTTATCAACACCGTTTGCGGGCGGGCGTCACATTGTGCGCGTCAATAAGTTGGAAAGGATGCCTCATGATTTCGAATAATGCTTTTTTTACGCAATCTCTTGAACAGGAAGACGAAGAAATTTTTTCTTTCATTCAAAACGAATTGATGCGTCAGCAAAATCACATTGAATTGATTGCTTCCGAAAATATTGTTTCAAAAGCAGTGTTGCAGGCGGTCGGTTCCGTTTTAACAAACAAATATGCTGAAGGATATCCCGCGCATCGCTATTATGACGGATGCGAATGGGTTGATCAGGTTGAAAATTTAGCCGTTGAGCGGGCAAAAAAATTATTCGGCGTTGCTTATGCCAACGTACAGCCGCATTCGGGATCTCAAGCCAATGCCGCCGTTTATATGGCTTTATTGCAACCGGGGGATGTGATTTTAGGTATGGGGTTAGATTCCGGCGGACATTTAACACACGGCTCAAAAGTTTCTTCCTCAGGCAAATATTATCAAAGTTATGCATACGGCGTTAATCCGCAAACGGGATTGATTGATTTAGAGGAAGTGGAACGGTTGGCCGTTCAATATCGGCCGAAACTGATTATTGCCGGCGGATCGGCTTATGCGCGCGAGATTGATTTTGCCGGTTTTCGCAAAATTGCCGATAAGATCGGTGCTTATTTTATGGTTGATATGGCGCATTTTGCCGGATTGGTTGCCGGCGGTGTTTGCCAAAGTCCCGTTCCTTTTGCCGATGTGGTTACCTCAACAACGCATAAAACGTTACGCGGGCCGCGCGGTGGTTTGATTTTAACCAATCATGAAGCCATAGCCAAAAAAATCAATTCTGCCGTTTTTCCGGGCTTGCAGGGCGGGCCGCTCATGCATATCATTGCCGGAAAAGCCGTTGCTTTTAAAGAAGCGCTCGCGCCTTCGTTTGCGCTTTATGCCAAGCAAATTGTTAAAAATGCCAAAGTGTTGGAGGAAGCTTTTAAAAAAGCGGGGTATGATTTGGTTTCAAACGGTACGGATACGCATCTTCTCTTGCTTGATTTAAGAAAGCAGGGCATTACGGGAAAAGAGGCTTGTGATGCTTTATCCAAAGCGCATATTATTTGTAACAAAAATTGTGTGCCGAACGATCCCCAAAAGCCGACAATTACATCCGGTTTAAGAATTGGTACGCCGGCCGGAACCACGCGCGGTTTTCGGGAAAAAGAGTTTGAAAAAATTGCCGAATGGATCGTGCGTGTTTTAAATGCGCTCTCAACACATAATGCCGATATCGAAACTGTTCTGTCCGAAACGCGGGAAGAAGTGAAAGCCTTGTGCGAGGCCTTTAAAATTTATAAAAATTAAAGAGTAGGGGAAGAAAATGAGATGTCCTTTTTGCGGGTGTGTTGAAAGTCAGGTTAAGGACTCGCGTCCGAGTGATGATTTTTCATCAATCAGACGGCGGCGGCAATGCCCGAAATGTAACGGTCGCTTTACCACATATGAATACATTCAAAGTAAAGATTTGATTGTGGTGAAGAAAAACGACGTGCGGGTGCCGTTTGAACGCGAAAAATTATATCGTTCGATTTTGTTGGCCATCGGTAAACGCGATATTGATACGGAAAAAATCAATCATATCGTTGACGAGATTGTCAATCAACTGGAAAAATTGAATGAAACGGAAGTTCAATCGTCGCATATCGGCGAATTGGTATTGGAACATTTGCTGATTGTTGATAAAATTGCTTATTTAAGATATGCTTCCGTTTATAAAAATTTCAGCTCTATGGAAGATTTTAACGAGTTTGCGGCAAGTTTGGTAAAGGATAAATAAATGGAAAAGGTACAAAAATATGTTAATGCCCGATTGATGGCTGTTCAAGCGGTTTATGCCCATGAACAAACGGGTGAAAACTGGGATAAAGTGATTTTTCGTTTCACGACCGGTGAAACGGGCGGTAAAGTATTAAAAGAAATCAATCATCAGGAAGAAGAGGTTGTGTTGGATAAAGCCGATACGGGGCTTTTTAAATCTTTAACGCAAGAAGTGGCAAACGGGCAGGAAAATATTGATAACATTTTGCGTTCGATTATCAGCGAAAAAACGGATTATAATCGGTTAGAGCTTGTTTTAAAATGCATTTTAAGAGTTGCAATTGCCGAATTTTATGTGAATCAAGATTTGCCGACCGCCATTATCATCAATGAATATGTTGATATGACACGCGCCTTTTTTAACGGTTCGGAACCGTCGATGGTCAATGTTGTTTTAGGAAAATTTGCCAAAACAATTCGCTGATTTATTCAAATAATTGTTCCGATTTTAATGCTGCCGCAACAAAAGCTTTAAAAATGGGATTTGCTTTTCCGGGACGCGATGTAAATTCCGGGTGAAATTGCACGGCAATAAAGAACGGATGCGCCGGAATTTCAATAATTTCGGGGAGTAATCCGTCGGGAGACAAACCGGATACAATCACGCCTTTTGCTTCCAATTTATCTTTATAAGCAATATCCATTTCATAACGATGGCGATGCCGTTCTTCAATCAAAGTTTTTTCATAAATGCGATGAGCCAATGTGCCTTCTTTAATAACACACGGATAGGCGCCCAATCGCATGGTGCCGCCCAAATCGCCGTTATCCGGACGAATGTGTTGCACACCGTCTTTTTCCCAAACCGTCATTTTGGAAATAATCGGCGTACATTTACCGCCGAATTCGGCAGAGGAGGCATCTTCAATGCCGAGTAAATGACGCGCCGCTTCAATAACGGCCGTTTGCATTCCCAAACAAATACCGAAGAAAGGAATTTTATGTTCGCGCGCATATTGAATGGCACGAATTTTGCCTTGAATACCGCGTACACCGAACCCGCCCGGTACCAAAATACCGTCAAAGTATTTCAGTTTATCGTGCAATTGCGCATCTGTCAGCGGTTCCAATTCATCCGATTCAATCCATGTGACTTTCACTTTTGCCTTGTTGGCAATACCGGCATGCGTTAAAGCTTCACTGAGAGATTTATACGCTTCCAATAAGCCGCAATATTTACCGACAACAACAATTTTTGTTTCTTTTTCATAATTTTCACTGATTTTAACAATGTTTTGCCATTTTGTCATATCCGGTTCGGGCGCTTGTTCATAAAGTCGAAAATGTTTTAACACCTGCACGTCCAACCCTTCTTGATGATAGGCCAGCGGCACTTTATAAATATTATCAACATCTAACGCAACAACAACATTATCGGCACTGATATTGCAAAACAGCCCGAGTTTTCTTCGTTCGGATTCGCCGAGCGGCACTTTGGAACGACACAGTAAAATATCAGCCTGAATGCCGGCTTCCAAAAGTGTTTTAACGGCATGTTGCGTCGGTTTTGTCTTTAATTCGCCCGCCGTTTCGATAAAGGGTAAAAGCGTTAAGAAAATAAACAACACATTATCGCGTCCGACATCGTTTGCAAATTGACGAATGCCTTCCAGCATCAGCGTTCCCTCAATATCACCGACCGTTCCGCCGACTTCATACAACACAAAATCTTCATTATGTAAGTCGGATTTAATAAAATCTTTTATTTCATTGGTTACATGCGGAATGGCTTGAACGGTAGCCCCTAAATAATCACCGCGCCGTTCTTTTTGAATAACGTTATAATAAATTCGGCCGCCGGAAATACTGTCCGTTTTATGACAATTGACATCGGCAAAACGTTCATAATGGCCTAAATCCAAGTCGGTTTCGGCGCCGTCGTGCGTTACAAAAACTTCGCCGTGCTGATAAGGGGACATTGTGCCGGGATCAATGTTTAAATAAGGATCCATTTTACGCATTCTGACGGAATAGCCGCGGGATTTTAAAAGCGATCCGATGGCTGCGGAAGCAATTCCTTTACCCAAAGATGAAACGACACCGCCGAGAATAAAAATATATTTTGTCATAAAATCTCCTTATCAAAATAATCGAATGATTTGTATTGTATGTAAATTCTTTGATAAAATCAACGAAAAAAGGCATTTATCGGTATATTTTTTATAATGCTTTGATTTTTAATATATTTAAAAAAGTTCATTATATTCTTTTGAGTCAGCAGATGAGAAGAAAGTCATTTCTTCGCCATAAGAAATAAATTATATATGAACAAAATTATTTAAATGATACTTCAAAACATTAAAGCAAAGATTAAAATAAAAATCTAAAAAATCAGTATGTTATGAATTACTGCTTTAAATATTACTGCCATCAGTCGCATTGACAAAAAAACACGATTCTTTAAAATGATTCTGCTTAAATGAAAGGAATTTAAAATGTTAATTGATGCAGAATTGTTTGCAACCGATACATTAAGAGAATTAGGGGTTAATTTATATATGTTGCGCCATACAAAAGGTATAACTTTAAAAGAATTATCCGAAAAATTAAATACCGATCAAAATACATTGGAAAGACTTGAATTGGGTAAATATGCCCCGAACAGTCAAGTCGATTTGGATTTGGTATTTAAAATTGTCCGTACGTTTAATGCCAAAATCGAAATTAGTATCAGTAACGAATAAAAATATTATAAAATCATATAATTATAATATATTATTAAACCAATAAATGAAGATAAAATCAATGATATTGACGCATTAACCCGATTAATTGCCCTTGCACTTCCACGCGACTGGCATCTAACGTGCGAATTTCATATTCATTGTTTTCGGGAATCAGCAACACGCGATTGCCGTTCACCTGAATGCGCTTTAACGTTACTTCATAGCCGTCAACCAAGGCAACGGCAACCGTTCCGTTGGGAACATGCTGTGTTCGTTTAATAATAACGGTATCGCCGTCAATAATGCCGATGTCTTTCATGGAATCGCCTTCAACCGTTAAGGCATAATGCTCGCCGCTCCCCATCATTTGCGCAGGCACATTGATTGTGTCGGGATTTTGAACGGCTTCAATGGGCGTTCCGCAGGCAATTTTACCGTATAAAGGAATTTCAACGGCATTATCGTTGGCAATTTCTTTAAAAACGGCTGTTTTCTTTTTGACGGGTTTAATATATTTTTCTTCGGGCAGGGCCAACACTTCCAAAGCGCGGGCTTTATTGGGCAGACGCCTGACAAAACGGCGTTCTTCCAAAGCACCGACCATGCGATGAATTCCTGATTTTGAGTGCAGCCCCAAATGTTGGCGCATTTCTTCATAAGAAGGGCAAACACCGTCTTTTAAAAGCATTTCATTGATATAAAGCAATAATTGAGATTGTTTTTTGGTGAGCATTTGTTCTCCTTTCGATGACAAAATATTCCTCTTTTGTTCTTTTATATACGCAAAAAAAGCGCTTGTCAAGCCTTATTTCATAAAAAAAAGAAAAAAATGTGAACAATTGAATTTTTTTTCATGTATCAAGCGTTGACAGAAACGGGATTTTCTGATATAATAAAAGTGTAAAAGGAATAGTGTACGGAGGCAATGATGCAGGAAATTGAAAACGCATATATGCAGTTAGCAAATCAATTGCAGCAGGCCATTGACACGGGGGATCTGGTCTTGCTGAAAGACTTGTCTTTTTTGTTGGATTTATCACGCGTGACTTTTGTTGAAACCGATGAAGATAATTCGCGGAAGATTGTCAAGCCGATTATGGTTTATGCGGCGGAACACGGCACGTTGGATATTGTGGCCTTTCTTATTAAAGACGGGTGCGATATTAACGCGCGCGATTCTTACGGCAACACGCCTTTAATGGCGGCTGTTACGGAAGAACGTCTTGATATTGTGGCATTTTTAATGAAACATCCGCAAGTGCAAACGCAAGTTTCCAATCATTACGG
>CANREI010000034.1 GCA_947629595.1 uncultured Alphaproteobacteria bacterium
GAGTCAATGCCGATGGTACCCAAACTGGCGGCGCATCGGCCGAGATGATTTAATATTTCCCGCACGAAATAAACCGTTGATGTTTTGCCGTTTGTGCCGGTTACGGCAATTTTTGTCAAATCGGGTGTCGGATAGAATAAATCGGCAATTTCGGCCGCCGCGTGATTGGCATTTTCAACCACCAAAAGGGGGAGGTTTGCCTGTAAGTTTGCTCTGTCGGCCAACACGGCAACGGCCCCCTTTTGAACGGCCGTATCAATAAAATCGGCGCCGTCTTTTTTGGTGCCTCGAACGGCCACGAAAATATGGCCTTTTTGCACGTTTTGTGCCGATAATGAAATGCCTGTTACTTCTTGTTCTTCAAACGCTTCAAAGGAAACGCCTTTCGGTAATTGAACGGCCGTTTTTGTTAATTGAAGCTCTTTTAACACTGCTGATATTTTCATTTTACCACCTCTTTTTAGCCTTGTATGTCGCTTCGATTGCCCGTTGCATATAAGCCGGTTGCGCCCACGGTTCTTCCGGTGCAATGCCCAAATAAGGCGCAATCTGCGCAATAATTTGCAGTCCGGTGGGCTTGGCATTCCATCCGGCCGTGTTGAAATTATATGTTTCTTTAATGCGTTTCGGATTTTCAAGCGTGACCATCACGGCATATTTCGGATCATTCATCGGAAAAGCACTCACGAAACTGGTTCGCGACGTTCCCTCGACATATCGCCCGTTTTTAATCAGGTTTGCCGTTCCCGTTTTACCGCCGACGGCATATCCGTAAACGGGATTATTCGGTTTAATGTTCCAGTTAATCACACCCCACATCATATGCCGAATCATTTCCGAGGTTTTTTCGGAAACAACCTGATATTCGGGCTTGCCTTTATTTCCGTCTTTCAAAAACGTGGGAACGCGATAATATCCGCCGTTTACCAATGCCGAAACCGCACTGATTAAATGCAAAGGTGAAACGGAAATACCGTATCCGAAGGCCACGTTGGCCGATGTAATTTCCGCCCACTTTTTCGCATGCGGATATTGCGTGCGGGTGCGTTCGGGCAGGGGAATGGGCAACGGTTTATAAAATCCGAACCGCTCTAAAAATTCTTTTTGACGTTTATATCCGGCTTTTAAAGCAATGCGAATGGAGCCCAAATTCGAAGAATGAATCAAAATTTCCGGCACCAACAACGGCCGATTTTCCCCGCGATAATCCGTAAACGTTTTTCGCCCGATTTTAATGGCGTGCCCGGCATCATAACTGTCCGTCGGCTTAATAACGCCCGAATCTAATCCCATAGCCGTATTGAATAACTTAAACACCGAACCGAATTCATAAGCGCCGAGGGTTGCTTTGTTAAATAATTTATCTTTATCGTTTTCATCTAACGGCAAATTCGGATTATAATCCGGCAGCGAAACGCTGGCAATCACTTCGCCCGTATTCACATCCATCACAATGCTCATACCGCCCTCCGCTTTAAACTTTTCAATGTTTTCGATGAGCGTTTTACGCACAATTTCCTGAACGGATAAATCCAAAGAAAGCGTTAAATCTTTTTCCTGCAATACCTTGTCATAAGCTTTTTCCAAACCGGCCGTTCCGTGATTATCAATATCAACGCTGCCCAGTAAGTGCGAAAATAAATTTCCTTGCGGATACACTCGTTTTTCGCCGTTTGTTTCTTCCAAAAAGTAATAGCCGAGCCAGTTCACGTCTTTTTGTTCAACCGGCGTAATGTTTCGTTTGATATACCGAAACGAACCGGGTGCCAACAGCTTTTTCATAATTTCACTTTCGGTCACACCGGGCAAGACGGCAGCCAAATTTTTCGCAACGCTTTCGCGGGCTTCCGGTTTTACTTTACGCGGATTAACGGATAAATCTTTCGTCGGAACACTGGTCGCCAAAATCATACCGTTTCTGTCTAAAATATTATAGCGGGCAAAATCGACATCTGTTTTTAAAACCGAAGGAATAAACTGCCGAGAATGATAATTCATTACGCTGAGTTGAAACAAGCGACAGATAACGGCTAAAAAGCAAAGACCGAACACCACCATCACAAAGGTAATGCGTCCGTTGGCTTTTTCAACAACACCGCGTGTTGCCGCATCAAGGCATTTATATTTATCCATCGGCGTACGGGCAATTTCCTGTCCGGCATAATAAAACACTTCTTTTTTCTTGCGAAACAACATCAGCGTTTCCCCCTTTGTTGAGAAAGCGTTGACAAAGCCGCCGCGCCTTTCTTTAACGAATCGCTCTCACGCGCCTGTTGTGTCGGCTTGGGTTTTGAAGAACTTGAAGTCTTGGAAGCAAAAGCCGGTTTTTCCGTTGTTTGCTTGGCGGCCGGTTTCCAAACACCACCGATAACGGCGCCTTTGGGGTATGCGGCAGTTGCAGTGTTTCTGTTTTCATCGGTTTTGGGGGCGGAAAGCGATTTTGAGGTTTCTTCCGGCGCTTTTACCGAATTTGTTTGAGCAGGCGTGATGGAAACAACTTCTTTGACCGTTTGTTTTTCGGGTTCCGTTTGAGGCGCCTCTTCGGCTGTTTCAATCACTTCTGGCGCGGCCGGCAATAATTCGGGACGAAGCGGAATATCCGATAACGTACTGATTTGATCGGCAGAAACGGTTTCCCAATTTGTTTGACTTTTAACCAATTCCAACAAGCGTTGCGGATCGTTTAAATGTGCCCATTCGGCTTCAAGCATGTGAATTTCCCGTTTGTTTTGCAAAATTTCCCGATGAATTTTTTGCAGCTGACGTTCTTCTTCTTTCACCTGATATTTTAAAATAAACAGGCAGATTCCCGATAAAACGGCAATAAATAAACACAAGGTGTTAATCAGTGTTTTTTTCATGCATCCCCCAACCGAATACCGCACCGTAATTTGGCACTGTGCGAACGCGAATTGCTTTGAAGTTCTTCCGGTGTCGGCGTTATGGGGCGTTTGGTAACCACCTCAAACACATTTTTTTGCAAGATCGGCTTAAAAGCCGTATGACGATTTTCATTCGGACGCAATGCCGAATTTTGAATCAAAAAATTTTTAACAATTCTGTCTTCCAACGAATGGAATGAAACCACAACCAATCGACCTGCGGGCGCCAGTAAAATTTTAGAGGCTTCCAACGCCGCTTCCAGTTCTTTCAACTCGTTATTTACAAAAATACGCAACGCCTGAAACGTGCGCATGGCGCTGTCGGAACCGTCTTTCGGCTTCGGCATAACCTGATGAATAATTTCGGCCAATTGTAACGTTGATAAAATCGGTCGATGCAGCCGTTCTTTGACAATGGCGCGTGCAATGCGCCGCGAAGCGCGTTCTTCGCCGTATTGATAAAAAATATCGGCCAACTGATTTTCATCATACATATTCACAACTTCTCGCGCGCTGATTCCTTTCTGTCCCATACGCATATCAAGCGGGCCGTCTGCGCGAAAAGAAAATCCGCGGGAAGATTGATCGATTTGCATGGAAGAAACGCCCAAATCCAACACCAAACCGTTCGCGCGTTCCGTCACATGCAACGGCATTTGACTGAAACAATCCTGTACGAAAGAAAAACGCGTGCCGAATTCCCGTTTAAAGGCTTCAACCGCGGGTAACACAAACGGATCTCTGTCAAAAGCAATCACTTTATTTTCACGATTGGCTTCCAAAACGGCCCGTGTATATCCGCCGGCACCGAATGTGCCGTCAATATAAACACCGGATTCGCTGCATTTTAAGTTCTTTAAGACTTCTTTGAGCAATACCGGAATATGGGGTCGTTTTGTCATCATTCTTCTGTTTAATCCTTTAAATTTTCTTAAACATATCACATCTTCATTAAGAATTTATAAACAAATCGACTTTTTTGCATAAAAAAACCGTGTTTTTTACACGGTTTTTTCACAGAGCAGCCTGTTTTTGAAAAAAAACTACCCGACAATCTCGTTCACACTGAACCATTGGGCAATTTCCCGCGCGGCCGATTCGGGCGAATCGGAGCCGTGAACGGAATTACGTCCTTTGCTTTCGCCAAACTCGGCACGAATCGTTCCGTTTTCCGCCTGTGCCGGATCGGTTGCTCCCATAATTTCCCGATAACCGTTAATGGCGTCATCGCCCTCCAACACCTGAACAACAATCGGTGCGGAAGACATAAACGAAACCAATTCTTCAAAAAACGGTTTTCCTTTATGTTCGCCGTAAAATCTTTCGGCTTGTTCTCGGGTCATTTTCACGCGCTTTTGCGCAACAATTCTTAATCCCGCCGCTTCAATTTCGGCATTGATGACGCCGGTTAAATTGCGAGCGGTTGCATCGGGTTTAATTATCGAAAAAGTTCTTTCTTTTATCATTTGTTTCACTCCTTTTGATGATCAAAAACATTTTGTTCATACCACTAAAAGCCCGGTGTTGTCAAGCGGCATTTAAGCGATTATTCAAAAAAACTCAATTGTTCTTTTTTTTCTTTTTGGTTTTCTTCCCATTCTCCCAAAACCCGACGGATAAACGGTGCCGTTATTTTTTGTTTTTGGCGTAAAGACAAGATATCCAGCATCTCGGCAAACTGCGTGATTGCTTCAAACGAACGGGGTAAATGTGTCACGACATATTCCGCTAAATCGGGATCCACATCCAGCTGTTTTTCATATAAAATTTTCATAAAAACGGCACCCGATAATTCTTCATCGGGCATGGAAATGAACACTTTCGGAACGGCATTCATTCGCGAACGCAAATCTTTTAACTTAAAAAACGGAAGCGTGCGTGCCGTCATTAAAAGCGCCCCTTTCCGTTCGGTTATTTGATTATAAAGACAAAATAATGCTTCTTCGTTTCCGAGCAAATCAACATCTTCCACCACAACTTTGGGGGCCGTTTCCGATAATGCCCGTTGCAAAGAAAGCGTTTTCGCCGACAGCTGCGTTTGAGAAAAAATGGAAGCCAGATGCGATTTTCCGCAACCGGCTGCCCCGCAAATCAATAATGCCGAACCCGGCCAGTGCGGATATCGGTCAATCCACGCAACCGCCTCTTCATTGCAAGCGCCGACCAAAAAATCACGGCGACCGAACGCCGGCCGATAACTTAATGAAAACGTCAGTTGATGACTCATTTTTTCCTTTCGCCGCCATACAGCGTTGTTGCGTGATACCATTTCAAAAGACGCCGAATCATAATGCCGATGACCGCCGCAACCGGCACGGCCGCCAAAATACCGACAAACCCGAATAAAGCACCGCCGGCAAACAAGGCAAAAATCACCCAAACAGGGTGCAATCCGACTTTACCGCCGACCAATTTCGGCGTGAGTACATATCCTTCCAAAATTTGCCCGATAACAAAAACAATACCCATGGCAATCCACAAAGAAAGCGGCGCATGCGCGGATATGCCCAAAATCACGCTTAAAACAACGCCGGTTAAAAAACCGAAGTACGGAATAAAAGATAAAATACCCGCTAAAAAACCGACCAATAAACCGTATTCCAATCCGATGAGGGACAATCCGCAAGCATAATAAAGACCCAATAATAAACAAACGGTTGATTGTCCGCGAATAAAGCCCGATAACGTGGTGTTAATTTCCCGCCATAAACTTAAAACTTCTTTTTTCTTCTTTTTCGGAATAAATGATTCCATTTGATCTTCTACATCCTTCCAATCACGCAAAACATAAAACAAAATAATGGGTGTAATCATAAACATTGAGACAACGTTAAAGAAAACAACACCGCCCGAAACAACTTTCATGGCATTATTAACAACCGAATTTAACATACGCAATGCCGATTGAGAAACGGCGCTTGAAATTTCCGATAATTGCTCTTGGGTAATGTTTTCTTTGGTATATAAAATCAACTGTTTAATATGTTCCCACACGGCAGAAACAATGGCGGGCGCTTTGGAAAGCAACATTAAAATTTGAGCCTGCAAAATAGGGAAAACAATCAACACGACACTCAAAATAAACAAGCCGAACAAAGTTATAACGCCGGTGGTGGCCAACCAACGCGGTGCGCCTTTTTTCTCTAACGTTAACACGGCCGGATGCAATAAATAGGCCAACACAAAAGCCAAAATAAACGGTAATAATATCTCGGAGACCGCATAGAGAAATCCGAAAACACCCGATAAAATCAAGGCAATAATCAGTCCCGTTTTTTGCATTTTTGTCAGTGTTAATTTTTGCGTCATAAGTCCTCAATCGGTTCGGGTTTTGCCTCATTCGGCGTTTCGGTTTGAGCATCGGTTTCCGTTAACAAATAAACGGGTTGCCCTGCCGAATCGGTATTAACGGTTAAAATTAACTGATTCAACCGCAATTTTTCCCCCAATTCTTCCGCCGATCCGCGATAATGGAAATCAACGGCCAGTTGCTTGTTTGAAAAGCCTTTAATATCGACTTTATCGGCAAAATTCAAACGCGCCAGCTTTTGTTTGATTCGGGATAAATCCGAAACTTTTTCAATGGGAGCGAACACTTGATAAACGGTTAACGGTTGAGCCGAGTTTTGTGTTAAATACAACCATTTTTTCGTCATGGCACGGACGGTATCTTTTAACAAATCGACACAAATACGCTGTGCCGATTCTCTGTCATCGGTTATTTTAAAAGAAACTTCCGCTTCGGGCGCCGACCCGTTCGGCCAAACGGTTGTTTGAACGGTATAAGAGGTATTTTGCTTGATTACTTTTAAAATTAAAATTTGTGACACATAATATTTTTGAGTCAACTCGCTTAACGAATGCGGATTTTGGTTGATAATGCCGGATTGAGCCAGCATTTCATCATCGGAATCGCCGCGAACGGGTTGAAAGGTAAAAAGACGCGTTGCCGGCAAATCGTTTTGAACGGCTTTCCAAAGCGGATTGTTTTCCGAAAAAAGAAAAACGCCCTGTTCGGTTTGATAAACGGGAATCACGATAACCGGTTGCGGAAGCCGTGCCAAAAAACTCACTTGTGCCGCTTCCAACAGACGACGAATCTCGGGTGCTTTAAAGCGCACGGTCAATGCGCCGTAATATTTTGTTGAACCGGCGCGTTCATTCGCAACGGAAATATCCTGCACGAAAGAATCAATCAGCTTTTCATCATCAACGGTTATTTTTTCTCGATCCTGTACGGCGACAACCGTATCCAACAATTCTTTAAATGCCGCTTTTTTGCCGTGACTTAAAGCCTGTTCCCGCGCTTGGGCAGCCGAATCGGATTCGCCCGATATCGGCACACCCGAAATAATATAGACATCATCTGCCGACGCGCATAACGGCAAGAAAGCCGCTAAAAGCGCCGTTAACCCCGATTTTAAAATTTTTTTCATTCAAAATCCTTTTTTTCATTGAACCTTTTTTCATCTGATGTTATTTTATCAGAAGAAACAAAAATTGCAACCAAAAAGAAAGGATATTTGCTATGGAATATAATTCGGATAATGTTTTTGCCAAAATTTTACGCGGTGAAATCCCGACAAACAAAATCTATGAAGACGAATATGCGCTTGCTTTTTATGATATTGCCCCCAAAGCCAAGATTCACGCATTAGTCATTTCAAAAGCCATGGCGGTTGATTTTGAAGACTTTGTGGAGCATTCGACGGCTTCCGAAATTGAAGGCTATATGCGCGCCATTGTTCGCACGGCCGAAAAATTGGGTGTGATGGAAGACGGTTATCGGCTTGTTTTTAATTCGGGCAAAAACAGCGGGCAGGAGGTTCCGCATTTGCATGCCCATATTTTGGGCGGTGAACCGTTACCGACGGATCACATGTAAAAATTTTCCTGATTTTTATTGATATTCCGATTTTTCAAACCGCCGATGAATCCAAAGCCATTGCTCGGGTTTTTCGTAAATCCATTTTTCAAGCTCTCGGTTGATTTTTTGCATGGTATCTTCAATAAAAGCTTGCTTCTCTTTTTGTTTATCAAGAGTGAGCGGATAAACTTCAATATCGAACACACCGTCAGCCCCGCGCACGCATCGAGCCATATAAATCGGCAGATTCATCTTCAACGCGATGGTTGCAACGGCGGGTGCGGTTTGTGCCGGCTTGTTAAAAAACGGCACGGAAATGCCTTCCCGCAGTTTTTGATCGCATAACATTACCACGGCGCCGCCTTGCTTTAACACGTCAAGCATTTTTTTGGCGCCTTGCGCTCCTTTGGGAATTAAAACACCTTTGCGGCGTTGAAACAATATTTTATCCAACCACGGATTGTTGGCCGATCGATAAACCGGATTCAAACAATAGGTATCAAACAAATAAGTAGCCGCCGATATTTCAAAATTGCCGAAATGTCCCGAACAGACAAAACAGCCCTGTTTTAAACGGGCCTGTTCCCGTAAATAAGATAATCCTTTTTTGCGGGCTTGTTTATAAAGCGTGGCGGCATGCGGTAATTCGCCGTAAACCCGCCCCCAATGACACCACATGGCTTTTAAAATTTTTTCGCGTTCGGCCGGTGTTTTTTGCGGAAAAGCAAAACTTAAATTTTTTCGACCGATTTCGTTGCGTTTTTTCATTACATAATAAAGTCCGGAACCCAAAATACCGCCGAGCGTTGAAGCAAAACGCACCGGTAAAATCTTAAATAAGGTCATGAATATCAAAACAATCAGGCCGACAATCGGATCGGTCAGATATTGTTGAATAAAGGAGCGTTGTGATTTTCGAAGAGCCAAACTCATTTAAAAAATTCCCATAATTAAATCAGATACCGCTTGCGGGTTATCAAACACAAACTGGCCGTCAATAATTTCAACATATTTTAACAAATCGCGCGGAATTTTAACGGCATCTTTTGTAGTGGTCACCAGCGGTAAGCCGTTTGCCGTTTTAATTAAGCGTTCAATGTCAAAACGCGTATAATAATAATGATCGGGATAGCTTTCCGTTTTCTCGACTTTAATGCCCAAACCCGACAAGGCATTAAAAAACTTTTGCGGTTGTCCGATACCGGCAAATGCCATTACTTTTTTGCCTTTTAATGCGGCAGCCGATTTTTTCTTGATGACAAAAGAACCGCCGAAAATCGGTAAATCGACTTTGTTTCGTTGTAAATAAAACCGAACGCCCCAATCATCTTCACCCACAATCACAACGGCATCGGCGCGAGCCAACCCTTTTAAAACCGGCTCTCTGAGTGATCCGGCCGGTAAAATTTCTTCGTTTCCGAAGCCTTTTTTCCCGTCAACAACCACAAAAGACAATGTTTTAATTAAAGACGGATTTTGAAAACCGTCATCCATAATAATGCATTCCGCCCCTTTTCGAACAGCCAATTGGGCACCTCTGGCACGGCGATTATCAACGACCGTCGGTCCGTAATTAGCCAACAAAACCGCTTCATCACCCACATCATAGGAAGAATGATTTTCCAAATCAACCATCACGTTTTTCAAGTGTGATTTATAACCGTGATTTAAAAAGAAAAAGTTTTTTTTGTTTTTATATAATAAAGAAGCAATGGCAATACAAACGGGTGTTTTTCCCGTTCCGCCGACAGACAGATTGCCGACGCAAATAACGGGAACAGGGGCCTGATAGGGCTTTGCCCGCCGAAAACGGGAAGCCGTTCCGTAGGCATAAAACCATCCGAACGGTTTTAACAGTTTCGATAAGAAATGATTCGGTAAATCCCAAAATTCCGGTGTTTTCATTTGAGTTGAAACCTTTCGTTCAGTAACCGATAAACACGATCCAAAACACTCATTTCCGAAGTAGCCAAAGCTTCCCCTCTTAAAGACATTTTTTCGGCAGCGGCCGGTTTCATCATACTTGAAAGAAGCTGTTTTGTTAAATCTTCTTTATCTTTCACTTCAATTAAAGCTTTTTCTTTTTTGGCGCGGGCCACGATTTCCCGAAAATTAAAGGCGTGCGGTCCGATGAACACGGCGCGACGCAAGCGCATGGGTTCCAACATATTTTGCCCGCCGAACGGAATAAGCGAACCGCCCACAAACACATAAAACGCCAATTGATAGATTAAACCCATTTCACCGATGGTATCGGCCAAATAAGCATCGGTTTGCGGCGTGATTGTTTCCCCGCGTGATCGACGAGCAACCCGCAGGCCTTTCTTTTTGAGCATTTTTTCAATTTCATCGCCTCTTTCCGGATGACGCGGCGCAAAAACGGTAAGCAGATTTTTATATTCCTTTTTAATTTCCGTATGAACAAATGCTCCCATTTCTTCTTCATTGGGATGTGTGCTTGCCATACACCAACACGGCCGATCGCCGATGAGCTTTTTAAGCGCTTTTAATTCTTTCATATCAAACGGTGATGAAACGGCGGCAAATTTTAAATTTCCCACGCTGACGGCATCATTTGCCCCCAACACGCGCACCCTCCGGGCATCTTCCTGCGATTGTCCCAGCGAGAGAGAAAACAATGATTGCACGGCGTGAATCACATAAGGCACTTTTTGCCACCGCGCGAAAGATTTATCGGAAATTCGCCCGTTCAGCAGCACCAAAGGAATTTTTTGCCGATGGATTTCACACAACATATTCGGCCAAAATTCCGATTCGAACCAAAGAGCCAAATCGGGATGCCAATAAGAAACAAACTTTTTAACGGCCCACGGAAAATCAACCGGCAAAAATTGATGAAAAGCCCGTTTCGGCAAACGAGTCGCCATTAAAGCGGCAGATGTGACGGTACCGGAAGTGACCATGACCTGCAAATTTTGATTTTCTTCCAATATTTTTTTAATGAGCGGCATCATGGATAAACATTCGCCCACGCTGGCGCCGTGAAACCAAATCAATTTTCCTTTTTCACGCTTTTTCCGCGGAAATCCCAGTCGTTCATTGAAGCGGGATTTCTCTTCCTTTCCCTTGTAAAGACGAATAAGCAGCCATATAAAAATAAGGGGGCTTAATAAAATTGTGCAAATACGATATAAAAATAATATTGCCATTTCCTTCAACTTTCTGATACAATAGATTTCAATATGTATGTCATCTTAACGCAAATAAAATAAAAAGGCAAGACTATGATTCAAATTTATACAAAAAACGCACTGTTTCTGGATACGCTTTTAACGGCGTTAAAAGATTTTCAGCCGATTGTGTATCAACCGAAAAGTATACCGGCACCGGTTTTAATTATTTGCGATTCGCAAAAAAAGACCGATGAATTTTTGGCCAATCCCGTTCAAAGCAGTATTATTTTGTTGGGAACGCATCATGAAGAAGCCGATGTTGAATTATCACTGCCCTGTTCACTCAACAATTTATGCGAACAAGTGCAAAAACTGCTGCGCAAGCGGGAAAATGCGCCCGATTTTGAAAATAAAACGTTTTTGTTTGAAGGGGCAAAACGCTCTTTAACGTTCAAAGAAACGCAACGGGAAATTCGGCTGACGGAAAAAGAAACGGATTTAATTATTTACTTAATCAAATCCCTGCCGAACGGTGTTTCCAAAGTTGATTTGTTGACGGGCGTGTGGAATTATCGTGCCGACAGTGAAACACATACGGTTGAAACACACATTTATGCGTTACGGCAAAAAATCGGCGAAAAATATGCCGATCACTTTATTACCAACACGCCCGACGGTTATTTGTTGGTTCAAGATTAAAAAAAAATTCACTTTGACAATTCGCATCAAACAAGTTATACTCATTCTTGATAAAAAAAGGATAAAAAAGTATGCAATTTAACGAGCGCCCTTTAAAAACGCATTTGAAAAAAGTTAAAGGTCGAAAAGCATCCAGCACGAAATGGTTGCAGCGACAATTAAACGATCCGTATGTTTCCAAAGCGCATCAAATGGGCTTTCGCGGACGGGCCGCTTTTAAAATTATGCAGTTAGATGATCAATTTCATTTTTTTAA
>CANREI010000035.1 GCA_947629595.1 uncultured Alphaproteobacteria bacterium
ATTCAAATGAAATTGTGTGGGATAAAACGTTTGAAAAAAGCAATTCGGTTGACACACAAAAAGTTTCGTTTCAAAATCGATACGGTATTACACTGGTCGGTGATTTATATATGCCGAAAAACAAAACACAGGAAAAATTACCGGCTATCGTGATTGCGGGCCCGTTCGGTGCCGTGAAAGAGCAGGCTTCCGGTTTATATGCGCAAACGTTGGCGGAGCGCGGGTTTGTCACGTTGGCTTTTGATCCTTCGTTTACGGGTGAAAGCGGCGGAGAAGTGCGTCATGTGGCATCGCCGGATATTAACACCGAAGATTTCAGCGCCGCAGTGGATTATTTATCCGTTCAACCGTTTGTGAATGCCGATAAAATCGGCTTAATCGGTATTTGCGGTTTCGGGGGAATGGGCTTGAATGCGGCGGCTATGGATACCCGTATTAAGGCAACCGTAACGGCAACCATGTATGATATGTCGCGCGTGAATGCCAACGGTTATTTTGATGCCATGGATGCCGATGCGCGTTATCGGTTAAAAGAACAATTAAATGCGCAACGAACAAAAGATTTTCAAAATCACTCTTATGTGGCGGCGCCCGGGTTACCCGATCAATTAACGGGCAAAGAGCCGCAGTTTGTGCAAGATTATTTCGGCTATTATAAAACAAAGCGCGGCTATCATCCCCGTTCGATCAATTCCACCGGCGGTTGGAATATGACATCGTCGTTATCGTTTATCAATATGCCTGTTTTGGCATACAGTTCCGAAATTCGTTCACCGGTGTTAATGATTCACGGCGAAAAAGCGCACAGTCGCTATTTCAGTGAAGATGCTTTCAAAAAATTAACGGGCGATAATAAAGAATTGCTGATTGTGCCGAATGCCAATCACGTTGATTTATATGATAATATGGAAAAGATTCCGTTTGATAAAATTGAGGCGTTTTTTAAAGAAAATTTAAAATAAGCAAAAAAACAGTTGCCGAATGCATTTGTTTTTGTTATAGTACATACATTCTGAACAGGGAGGATGTATGAAAAAGGTTTTAACGCTGCTTGTTTATGTTATCAGTATCGCGATAACGTATAGCGCTTTATGTATTTGGACGGCTCATCAGAAGCCCGGTTTTTCAATTATTACATCCGTTTATAATTATGATAAATATGTTGCTCATACCATTGAAAGCGTATTGGCTTCCGATTATCCGTATTTTGAGTTGATATTGGTCAACGACGGCTCAACGGATCATTCGCTGGATGTGATTAAAAGATATGCTTTAAAAGATAAACGGATCAAGGTGATTGATCAGGAAAATCAGGGCCTTTCCGTTGCGCGAAACAATGCGATGAAAATTGCAAAAGGCGATTATTTTTGGTTTGTCGATGCCGATGATTATATTTCTTCAAAAGCTTTAAGCTGGTTGGCAAATCAAATCAAAAAAACAAATTATCCCGATTTAATTTCTTTTTATGTTCAGGAAGTTGATGAAAACGAACAATTTATACCCGTTTACGACTATTGGAAATTACCGAAAGAATTGGAAAAATACAGGGATTCCGTTTTTATCGGCAGTACATTACCGTTGAACGTTATTGCCGGTTATTCAGTGACCAGCGGCAAACAAATATATTCAAAAAAGTTTTTGCAAGAACATAAGATTCAGTTTGTGCCGAAACTGGTGTTTGAAGATGATTGTTTCTTTTTAACAACATTGGAAGCCGGTGCGCGCGGAACAATTATTCCCGACTTTTTATATTATAAACGGGCACATGGTAAATCTATTGTTGCCAATAAACCGCTTTATTACGATTCAACGGCTTTATTGCCGATTAAAATATATGAATCCGTTAAACGGGTCGGTGCTCCGGAAGAAAGAGCCAGAACATATTGGCAACTTTATTTCGGCGGTATCTTCTGGAAGTTTCCCGGACGGAAAAAAGATTTAATTCCGCTTGAAAAATTGCTTCTTTATATCAATGAGCAGCCGCAAGACGGATTTTGGAATAAGCAATATGAACAGATATCTGAATTTTATGAAGAGAAAAAGAATTCTCCTCTGCGGGAAGAGGGTTAGGTGTTAAAAAAATGTTTGAAACAACTCAAAAAAATTTTATATTAAGAAATTTTCAGGCAACTGATTTATTGACGTTAATTAAAATTGCCGATGCCATGAACAAACAAGATTTGCAAGATAAAAATTATCATGCCTATTATGCTTTGGCAGTGCCGTATCACACGCCCGATTATCAAAACAAACTTATTCAAAAAGGAAAAGCGTTTCTGGAAAAAAATGCCAAAGAGATGCAACAAAATCCGCGCATTACTTATCGTATGGCTGTTTGTACGCCCGATAAACGGTTAATCGGCGGCATTGCCATTGATATGATGCCGCATTTGAATGAAAACAATCAATTTATTTACGGTGATTTGGGCTATTTCATTACACCGAGTGAGGGGGGCAGGGGTATTATTCCGGAAGTGGTCAAATATGTGCTTCCCATTTATTTTAAACACTTTGCACGCCTTGATTTTACCATTCATCCCGATAATGTTTACTCTCAAAAAGTAGCAGAAAAATTAAATGCCAAATCGGTCGGATTTATTGAAAAAAGCAGCTATGAAAATCAGCCGCGCGTTCAATATTGCTTGCTTAAAAAAGAGTTTGAAAAAATGCGAACGGTGTGTCGGTCGGAAATGCCCGTTTTAAAGCTTTCTCATCAAAATCAGCGCGGATAGATAGGAAATAAAAATATGTTCAGTGATGCAAATTTACCGGAACCCGCGTTTATTACGGAAGTGGAAAATCCGCCGCGTTTAACGCAAATTAACGCGTCTGATTTTATTTTTTTCGATGAAACATTTACCACGGATCGGCGCATTCGTTCTTATACGTATCAAATGTTATTAAATGCGCGTCGGTTTTTGCCCGAAAATTATTATTTTAAAATTTATGAAGCCTATCGGTCGATTGAGGCGCAAAAATTGTTGTGGAATAAAGTGGTTCAAGAACAAAAAGCCCTTCATCCGGAAATGAATGAGCAATCGGAAGAATTTATTGCTTTGTGCGATGTGTTTTGCGCCAATCCCTATCGGCAGGGCAGCGGGCATCAAAGCGGCGCCGCCGTTGATGTGACGCTCTGTGACAAAACGGGCGTTGAATATGATATGGGTGGTGTTGTACGCGGATTTGATGAGTCGGCCGATTTTGATTATCCCGTTTGGCCCGAACAAAGAAAAAATCGGCTGATTTTGCGCGAGGCATTAACAAAAGCAGGCTTTGTCAATTATCCGTCGGAGTGGTGGCATTATTCTTTCGGCGATCGGTTGTGGGCGCGTTTAACAGGCTCTGAAATTGCCGTTTTCGGAAAGCTGGATTTATAAAATAACTTGACTTTTCTTTCAACTTTTATTAAAATCACTTTGTTTTGAATAACGCTTTTTGGTGTAAGGATCGGCAGCACATGTGGTTCGAGAATTTGTTTGAAAAAAAATATTTGGGAACGGCGAAAATTCCCACATGGCGCACTTATCGAAAATCAATTTCTCAAATCGGTTATAATATTGAAAGAGATTGGGTTCGGGCAACAATGATCGGAATAAATATCCTTGATGAAGCGGAACAACGTAAAAAAATCGATGCAAAAGTTGAAAATAATTTTAAAGAAAGATATTATAAAGAATATCCGATTATAAAGGCGTTTCAAGATGAAGTGCGCGGTGATTGTCGCGCCGAAAAGTTGGAAGAATTTTTAAAAGAAGGTGTTGATCCGAATTTTATGATTTGGCATGACGAAGATGTTGAATTTAATCGATTTCTGAGATCATTAAGAGCTGAAAAGTATCCCATTCATTTTGCCGTGCAGAAAAAGAATTTGCAAGCGGTTCAATTGTTGTGCGAATACGGCGCCAAAGTGAATTATAAAGATGCCGATTCCCTTTTGTTTACGGCGGCGAGAAATAAAGATTGCGAGATGCTGGAATATCTTTTGAAAAAGCGTGCCGATGTGAATTTTCGCTCTGTTGCCGGTTGTGAACATGTGCTGACGGCAATCGGGTATCAATCACAAGAAATGCTTTCATTGTTTATTAAGTATGGTTTTAAGGAAAACGCGGAAGATTCTTTGTTGGAGGCGGCGATTCATTTCGATGCCGTTAAAATGATTCCTTTTTTGGAAACAAAATTACATCAATCACAGGAAAGCAACAATAAGGCTTTATTGTGTGCCGCGCGTGTGGGACAGTTTGAGGCAGTTCGCCTGTTACTGCAATATAAAGCCGATGTGAATTATCATTCGCGGTTTTGTTCCCCGTTAGAAGAAGCTCTTTTTGTTGATGAGAATTGGAAGAATAAAGAAAAAATCATTCAAGAGAAAGAAAAAATCATTCGCTTGCTGTTATCGCACGGGGCTGCGGTGAACAGTCCCGATAAATGGCATGAATTGCCGTTTTATGCGCTTTTTTCAAACGCAAACGAAGCTTCTTTTAAAATGGCGCGTGCTTTACTGGATAACGGCGCGCGGTTCGATTTAAAACAATTACCGCAAATTGAAAAAGAGCTGAAGGATTGGTTTGAAAAAACAGTCAAAGAAAGCCCGGAGGATCGTCAGCCGGAAATTTTGGAAAAAATGCGTTTTCTTCAAAAGCGTAATCGGCAAATTTATGCCTATTATTTGTTCCATAAAGTGAAAGAGCAAAACGCAGATGAAATTATGAAAGCCGCGCAAGATGAAAATGTGCTGAAAATTTTAAATGATATGCACTTATTGCCGCTTCTTTATATGGGGTTGAATTATGATTGTTCCCGAAAAATGTATGACATTCACATTCAAAAAATAAAAAATTTAGACTATGCGTTAAAAGTGAAAATCAGGCAGATTATTCGAAAAAAACATCTGGAACGGATAAAAAATTAAATAAGTTGACATAAAAATGTTTTTCTGATATAATACCGCTGTATTTTGTAATAAATTCGGAGCGAGTTATGAGTGAATTTGTTTTGGGAACGCCGGAATATCCGTTAATTGATGTTGTTCCTCAGGGAACAGATAAAAGAAAGTCTCAACCGGAGTTGGGCGTTCGAGCCGATGCTTCTTTGCCGATTCGCATTGCAACAAATGTGGAGCCGCCGGCCGGTGTTTCGTTAAATGATTATGTTTACGGATTATATATTCGTCAATTGCCGGTTCGGAGTATGTTAGCGGCTGCAAACGATGAGATTGATAAGCGAAACAAAGCCGATAATAACCGTCAAAAAACGTGGGCATCCGGCTTTTTGGGTGCACCGGGAACGGGTAAAACTTTTTGTTTTGTCAATTGGGGGCGAATCACGCATCAAAAAGGGGCATTGTTGGTTGATTGCTCTGAAAAAGATGCCAAAACGTTATTTGAAAATCCCGAGTTTGATTCTTCTTCCGCCAACCGCGAAAAAGCGGCCATCGATGTGAAAATTAAGTATCGCAACATGAAGCGGGCAGACGGTTTATCCGATGAAAGTCTGGCGTTGTTAAAAAGCGTGGCGGGTGCGGCCGTGAAGGAAGATGAAAACGGGCGTGTCAGCGTTGATTGGTCCGCCGTGCGGTTTAACGGAAAAACCATGCATGAGCATGAATATCATATGCAGGTTTTTCAAAAAACGTTGAATGATATTTGCCAAAAAGAAAATATTTCCGTTACGTCGGATAAATCAAACATCGGCATTGTTATGAAAGACGGCGAGTTGTTTCGCGTGTTTGATCCCGCGTCACCCGATTACGGCCGTCCCGTGATTTTAGATGAATTAAATCGAGCCAAATTCGGCACGTTGGATAATTTATACGGCTTATTGAATTTCTTAAATTCCCCGGGTGTCACACAATTTAAAATAACGGGTGCCGATAATCGGGAAATTATAATTGATAAAGATAAAATTCCCGAAACATTTTATTTGAATTTTACGGGAAACCAAGCCATTGAAGGTATGGGATCGCAATTGTTTAACGATCCGTTTTTATCGCGTGTGCCGGAAGGGTTTGCTTTGAAAACCATTCCCGATTTAACGCCTGCGGATTATGCCGATATGATTTGCAGCTATTTAACGGGCGGTGTGCCGGGTGTTATTTTGCGCGATGCTTTTAATGTGAAAGAAGATGAAGCCAAACAAGAGAATTTTGTTGATTTCTTGCAAAAAGTGCGTGAAATCGGTTTAACGGCGCAGGAAATAAAAGAAATTCCTTTGTGGCAGAAAATAAATATTGCTCATGCCGATAAAATAATTAAATTATCGGAAAGATTAGGGCGTTTTCTGTATGAAGTGAAAGAATTGGCGCATCAGCGGGGTACTTATCTCAAAATGAAGAATAAACCGAATATCGATCCGGAATATGAGGCTTATTTATCCAAGCGGATGATTGATTTCAGAACCGTTCCCTATTTTTTCATTGAAGCGGAGCATATGAAGGCGCCTGTTTCAAATATGTCGACTTTTCCGCGTTTTAAAGCGCAGACAGATCAAACTCCTCCGTCCGATGCGCAGCAGGAGGAACTGTTGCGATATAAAACGCGCGGAAATAATTTGGAAAAAGTGATTGCCGATTGGTTATATATGACATTTTGTCCCGTTGATAAAGGCGTGCGCAAAATTGATGAAACGGAAGTTGACGGAATGTATCATGCCGCTTTGGAATTGGGGTATATGAATTTAATTTTCCGTAAAAATACTTTGGAAGCCCGAACAAACGGTGAAACGATTGCCGATTTATATAATGCGGATATTTCTCAAACAATCCTCGGCGCAAATATGGCTCATCGCAGTTTAAGAGATGCGCTTGTTGCCGTTTTGAAAAACAAATATCCCGAGTTGGAAGAGGAAACAAATGATTCCGTTTTGCCGATCAGCACGTTAGCGGCCGCATTAAATGTTCTGACGGAGCAAAAAAAAGCGGAACAATCGAATTTATTGGTTTTTAATGAAGATCCGGATTCCGTTAAAGCAAACCTGATTCAGCCGATTGCAGATTTGAAGATGCCCTGGGAGACTGTACGGGAAAATGAGCAAGGGGCGCTCATTTCAACGGAAAACTTATTGTTATCTTTAAGCATTCATCAATTAAAAAATCAAAATATAGAACGGTTATTTTCTTTGTATGAGGCCTCTTTTGCAAAGTCGAATAAGTCTGCGCCGAAGAAGAAATCGGATTCTGTTGAGGAAGATTCTTTTAGGGAAATTGAGGAAGATGCGGAAAAACTTTTTGGAATGTGGCAAGAAGAGAAATCTGTTCAGACGGGACCGATTCGGGCCATGTTTGCCAAAACAACGGATTTAACAACGCAACAACCCGTTCATTTGTTATTGATATATAATCAGGAAAAAAACAAACTTCTTGTGGCGGGAAACACGGTTAATCCGGCGGTTTTAAAAGTGTTTTCTTCTCCGAATCGCATGTATATCGACAGAAACAGTCCCTCTTGTCAGAAAAATTTGGCAAGAACCGTCGAGCAGTTTTTGGAAGATGATATCTTCGGCGTGGAAGAAATGTTAATGAATAAATTGCTTCTTGAAAACGCAAATGATGAGATGAAAAAAATGGCGAAGAAGGGTTATGATATCGAACAAATTATTATGCTTGATAAGGTGGCAGGCGCTTTGCCGTTAAGGGTCAATGTTTCATCAGGAGAAATGCACCAAATCTCAACGGCGAAAAAAACAATTTCGCCTAAAAGTCGGGAAGGAGGCAGAAGTTGAAAAAAAGCACGTTGATGAACGCGGCGTTGTTTAACAAAATCAAAGAACAACCGTATGAAAAAATAGGGCTTTGCGAAGTTTATACCGTTTCGGAAAATTGGGTGTTAAATGAGCTGGCCGAAACAAACGCCGTTTATCAGGCTCACAACATTGCTGATTTTGAAGAAGCGTTACAAACCCGATCCGAATTGTTGGTTTCTGCTTATTTAATCAACAAACCGGTTTTAACGGATATTTTAAAGCGAACGCCCCGTTTTTGCCGTGTTTTTTACGGTGATTTTTAAAACAGAGATTTTTTGATGACCGATTGTTTCCTTCAAACGATTATGAAAGAAAAAATGACGCGTTTGCGGCAAGCAACAAGTTTTGCCTTTTTGAATCAAAAAGTTGATGATCAGTTTTATCAGCTGATGTTAACGGAAATTCAAAAGACGGCGGCGGCTTTGAAGGGGGCAAACGATTCGGTTTTGAAAAAACAGTTGGCTTTGGCCAATCAGGCTTATTTGCAAGGGGCGGTTAAAGAAAAAATCGAACTCAATTCTCCGTTACTGCAATATGTTTGGGCGTTGGCGTTAATCAGAATAGCTTCCGATGCGCAAATCATGAAAACGTGGCCGGCGGAAAATCAATCGGAAAACGGCTTAATCAATACCCGTATTTGGGAACAAATCAAAGAAACCGATGTGATGCGGCAAGAGCTTCAAAATGTGACGGTGATGTTGGCCTCGCGCGGGTTTGTGTATGATACGATGAAAATTCGGTGGGGCGGCACGAATTATCCGGGTGTCGGCTATTATTTTTCACCCGATCAAAAATTGGTGAATATGGATATGTTGTTTGCCTTGCTGATGGGGTTGGAACATGCCCGTGCGGCCGTGTTTCATGAGTTGGCGCATTCGTGCGGCACCAAAATGGTTACGCCGTGGCGCACGCAAACATTGGAACGCATTGAGGCATTGGAAAAAAAGCCTCACTTAACGCCCGAAGAAGAAAAAGAACTTTTTAAATTATCGGTTTTGGTTCAGCTTCATTTTTATGTGTATGATGAAGCCGAAAACAGTTTTGCCAGCGGTTTCGGGTGTTTGTTAACGGATAAAGGTTTGTATCATCAGGATTTGCGATATGATATTTGTGCCATAGAAGCGCAAAGTTTGTTAATTGCGGGGCATTTGTTTGAAAATGATGCGAGCTCTAAAAAATTGGCGCAAAAAATCAATCAAGGGTTTGAAGAAATGGCGCAAAACGAAAGAACGCCTTCATCCGAATTTTCAAATATGAAAAACGTGTTGCGCGAGGCTTTCTATTCAAATAACGGATTGTTTGAAAACAAACGGGCAGAGTGGGAAAAACTGGGTATTCATGTTGATTGGCTGCAGGGGTATGATCAAAACGGGCGGATTATTTCGGGGCAAGAAGTTTTAAATGAAATGACGGCTTTATCCGCGCGGCTTCAAAGTTATCAAATACCGTTGGATATTCATTCTTCCCGTTCCTATGTGATTCAAAAAATTGAGGCGGCATCGCGGGCGCGTAATGACATAATCGATGATATTTACAATCGATTTTTTAAAGAGACCTGTGAAAAAATGTATCAAAAATTGGCTCAAAAGCAAGAAGATAAGGAAATTTCAAAGGAGTTTCAGGAAAGTCAAAATACCGATCAAAATCATCGGGATAATGAGGGCGCCGGCGAATCAAGTTTAAAATTGCCGCAAAAAGCAAATTCAAAACAATCGGAAGATTCCAAACAATCGGAAAATTCAAAACAAAAAGCCGAGGCTGCCGAGCAAAACGGACAAAATAATCAACGCGCACGGCAAAAACAAGTTGCCGATTCGGATGACGGCAAAGATGTGCAAAGTATTATTGATGAGGCAAATGAACGAAAAAAAGCCGAAGAAAAACAACAGCAGAAAGAAAATATGACGGATTGGACGCCTTCTTTTTCCGATGATTTTCAAAAACCGGTGTTTCAAAAAGATGAAAATGCCTATAATGAAATTATTAAAAAATATCCGTCGGAATTAAAGGGATTGAAAGATTTATTTGCCCAATTAAAGAACATATATTTAGATGATAAACACGAAAAACAGCGTGAGTTAATGCCCGAAGGCGCATTGAACGATTCTTTGAGTATTCAATCGGTTCAAAATTTGTTGATTAAACAAGCGGCCGGCCGGCAAATCGGCATTGATGATTATAAACATTACAATAATCCGGTTGCGCCGAAACTCAAAAAAGCGCCGATTGATATTTGTGTGTTTATTGATGTTTCCGGCAGTGTCGAATCAAGCGGTTATTCAAAATTGGCGGTGGAAATCGGTTGTTTGTTGAATGAGGCCGTTCGGAAAAACGCCTATTTCAACGTGTATGTGGGGGCTATGACAAATCCGGCGTGGTTTTTGGCGGAACCCGGTATGAACGATAAAGAAATTGCCGGTAATTTGGGCGCTCTTTTTAAACAGGAAGATGTGTGCAGTGTCGGTGATGAAATTTATGATGTAACCGTCAGCGCGCTTCAAAAAATTGTCAATCGACACGGTAACTTTGAAAAAGAAGGGGCAGTTCATTTCTTTTACATTACCGACGGCGGGCATAATGATGAAGAAATGGCGCGCCCGGCCTTAAACAAGTTGATGAATGAGTCCCCGTTCACAACGTTTAATTGGATCAGTCTTCCGTGGAAATTTTATTTTCAAGAAAATTGTTTGAATAAGTTAAAGCAAGACAGAGCAGGGTATAAAGGTGCCAAAGGAATTGTTTGGGCGAATTGCAAGAAAGCCGAAGATATTTTGCCCGCTTTGAAAAAGTTGTTAAAGGAACGGATTATCGATATGAAACGTTTGCCGGCAACAACAAGTCTATGGAAGAAAAAAAGTTTGTCGCGTGCGCTGGAAAAAGTCAAGCAACGTTAAGTTTTAACGATTTTTTTCCTGATAAAGCGATTGTTTCATTTGTAAAAGCGTTTGTTTTTTCTGTTGTTTCATATCGGTTATCAGGCGCGCGGCAAGACCGACGTTTCCACTCCAAAAAATGTTTTTTTCATCTTTTTTCCACCCGAAATAAGTGGCCAATTGTTGCTGCGGTTTTGAAAGATTTTCCGTTTTATTATGCGGAATGAAACACGCTCTCGGGTGACCGTTTTTTCCGTAAATAAACGCCCCTTCAAAGCAATGATTTAAACGGGTTAAAATTTCTTTTTTTCTTTTGTTATAAATCATTAAATCAATCAGCACGTTTAATTTTTCCTTTGCCTTCTGATCCCGACAGCCTAAATACCAATCATTTTTATGCGGGCCGTACACATATTTAATCACCGATTTTGCGCCGATAAAATAATCAACCAAATCGCAGGCATATTGCTC
>CANREI010000036.1 GCA_947629595.1 uncultured Alphaproteobacteria bacterium
CCGTTAAAATTGATTTTATTCTCATCGTAAGGGCTGCCGAGGGTTAATTTTTCCGTGCCTTGTGCAATTTTTATTTGCGCATCGGTGCTCATGATATTCATTTCATGCGCAATTTGTGACGCCTGATAATGATTCATGGCCAATCTATACCCCACAATCCCACCGATTGACACAACGGCAATAATCGCCAACACCCCCAGCATTTCAACCATTGATCGCCCGTCTTGTGCCTGATTTTGAACTTGTTTGAACTCTTTTTTCCTTGTTTTATTGCTCATTTTTTAACCCCTTTCAATAAATAAAGCATAAAATAAACGTACCTTTAATGCAACGCGGTTTCGGGGGCAAAATTACCCCCAAAAATTGCCAAAACAGGCTTTTTATAACCCGTTGATATTGCATTAAATTTATCTCCAAATAAATTTTTTTTGAAAAAATCAAAAAAAAGTGTTGCAAAAAACGTACGTTTTTTTGATGCATATTCAAAAAAAATCGCCTTGATGAGAGGCGACCGGAAGTTAAGAACTACCCAAATGAAATAGTGCAGTATATTGACCAAAAGGCTATTTTACTGCCTTCCGGTCACTCGATTACTTGCCTTGTTTATAAAAAAACAAGGCGCAATCTATCCTTTTTCAAGGACACATTTGGGGAGGTTCTTACACCTCGGGGCACACATCACTTGCCTTGCTTTCAGAATAAAAGCTTTTCAAACTAATGTCAAGCAGAAAAAGCAGCATCATTAAATTTTTTCCCCTATCGGCCCATAGCGACAGACGACATAAAGCCGTCTGTCACACCCGCCGATAGAGAGGAAAAAGGGAGAGTGCCTCATATAGATATAACAGAGTGATATCCTGCCGAATCGCCTTATTTTCGGCCCACCGCGCCGGCTCACGTTCCACGAGCCGGCACTTCCCGCCGAAAAGAAGAGAGAACAAACCAACGAATACCGAATAAAACAAGCACATTTTTCTGGTTACCTGTCCTCAATTAAACGTACGATTTTTGCAACACTTTTTTTAAAAAAACTTTAAAAAATTTTTTAAAGATGTAATTTTTTGATTTTTAAAGATTTTTTTGCCTTGTCTGATGCTTTTCTGTAAGTGCTTGAAAGGTGTTGAAAAAAACGTTGCATTAAAGGCACGTTTATGTTATAATTTAACGTTATCTTTCAAAAGGAGGTTATGATGAAGCCGGAAATTAAAGTGACTTATAAAGCGGTTGATATTGCGCAAAAAGACGGGCCAATGCAACTGTGTTGGTTGCCGATTTACGTTTTATCAAATGCGCAGCGGCTTGAAATTAACACTTCCGCAGAGGCGGCTTTTTTGAGTATGTCTGTCGGCAATGCTTTAAAAATAAAATTAGATCAGCTTAAAAATGTAAACGCGATTGCCGAAAAAAGAAAACTTTTGACTTGGATTGATAAAAAGGCCAAAAAACATCCGGCAGAAGTTTTTATGGAAACGCGCACTTTTGCCAATAATCCCCAATCACTGGAACCGCTTTTAAAACTGGGCTTTGATAAAGATAAAATCACGCAGGATTTGTTAATTATTGCGCGCTTGCATGATATCGGTCGGCTCGGAGAAGTTGATTTGTTATCGGGAAAGCTTGTTGATTTGGCGGCCGTTTACGGCAAAGGATATAATCATGCTTTTGAAAGCAGTGCCATTTTGGAAAGAATGGGTTATACCAGAGAGGAAATTATATTGCCCGTTCAATATCACGGTGTTTTAAATTTTGAGGAGAGTTTAAAGCAAGATTTGCGGTTTCAAAAACTCTCCGATAAAGAAAAAGAACGTGTTTTGTTTTACGGCTATGTCATTCGCGATACGGATCGGCTGGCTAATTGGTCGGAAAAACGCATAACCGGCGTTAAAGGGTGCAGTGAAGAACACAATCCGCAATATTCGCGTGATTATAACACGACCGATAGTCAATTGCAAGCCGTTGCAACCGGCGGAACGTGTGATTGTCGTTTGGCGCGAACCTATGCCGATGCACTTTTACGGTGGATATCGTGGGCTGATCAAATGCATTTTCCGTCAATGAAAGTGCAATCAAATGCGGCCGTTAATGATTTATGGAACAGGTATTTTGAAGAAATTGAAGCGGCATGGAATCAAACGCCGCCCCAAAAGCGCGATGCACAAAAATATGCCGATGTGCTCAAAAAATCAATATTAACAAAAAATGCCATGATGAAGCGGTTAAATCCCGTTTATGAAGTGCCGACAGATGAAAATAAATATATTCAAGCCAAAGTGAAGGCTTTAATTCGGCAACAGGAAAGATAAAAGATTATATTCTGATAAACCGACAAAAAATCGGGCCGGAAATATAAAAAAACAACGGGCAGAGACTTAAAATTCAAGAAAAACCGCCCTGCCCGCCGTTTTTTGCCTTAAAAAATGCGCTTTTTAAAGCAAATAAGAGGTTAGCTTTGTTTGAAACAATAAGTAATTGATCCACCATTGTCGGAACAGCTCGCACTGGATGTGCACCCGCTTGAACCACTGCTGCTTGTTGACTCACCAATGCCTAAAATACTTTGTGCTGCTTTACAAACACCCTCTGTCGGTAATTTAATTTCTAATTTTACTATTCCCGCCTTTAAGTCTGAACTGTCTGTTGTATCGCTGAAAGTAATGGTTGCACCACCGGGGGTTGTGGTGTCGCCGGAATCAATTAAACCGGAACCGGCTAATGTAGGGGCTGACCAAGTATTGCCCATGGCACTGGCCGTATGATAGCCGGAATAAATAACCACGGCAAATTTATTGGCCATATCTAACGCTTCGTTTGCCCGATAGCGGTTCATGGCCATAGAGTAGCCGGCAATACCGCCGATTGATAAAACGCCGATAATGGCTAAAACGCCGAGCATTTCAACCATTGACCGACCGGATTCGTTTGTTTTTTTCATTTTTTGTCCTTTCATTTAGGTTATTTTTAAGTTCCCCGAACCTAAAAAACGTTATTTTTAAGGCATTATTGCCTTTTTTTCCATTATTTGAGAGATTCTTTCTCTCAACAAATAGTATGCATAAACGTACCTTTAATACAACGCGGATGCGGGGGTAATTTTTACCATTAAAACGCTAAAATTCACCTTTCAAAAGCAGTCGAAAAATCAATGAATTTCGGCCAAAATAAAAATTTTTTAAAAATTTTAAAAAAAAGTGTTGCAAAAATCGTACGTTTTTTTGAGGACAGGTAATCAGGGGAAAAGTGCTCGTTTTATTCGGTATTCGTTGGTTTGTTCTCTCTTATTTTCGGCGAGAAGTGCCGGCTCGCGAAGTGTGAGCCGGAGCGGTGTGTTGAAAATTGAGAAAATGGCAGGGAAACAATGCTTTTCTTTAAAATGTTACCAACAAAATTTTTCCCTCTATCGGCGGGTGTGGAGCGGCAAAATTTAAGCCGCTCCGCTATGGGCCGATAGAGGAAAAATGAGTGCGGCATTGCACATTTTCTGCCCGAAAGAGAGGAGAGGTGCCCCGCTGAATGGGAGTCTTAAAGGCGGGGCATAGGGTGAAGCGATGGCTTCGTCCTCTCAAAAGCCGGCCTCACTCACATAAGGCGTAGGCGTTGTAGCGGCGAGAGCTGACGTTGACGGCACCGTTATTGAGGCTAACGGTGTACGCGTTGCAGGAATCCTTCAAATCAGATAACCAATAGCCAGAGCCATCGCTTCCAATTTTTTTATACAACCCCTTTATCGTATCTGATAGTTCACCACTTGTCCCTGCTTTATAACAATAACCATATCCGCTCTTGATTTGATCCTTAGATTCAGAAGAACACTGCAAATCAGATATGCTCGCCATGCTTTTATTATTCCTTTCACAGAAATTCTGGGCACTCCACCAATTCATCTCCTCAAATTTCGCAAAAAATGTCTTTCCATTTACCTCTATCTTTGCGTCAGGCATACTACTTTTGCATTTTCCTTTACCTTTTTGTTCAGTACAACTGCTGGAACCGCTAAAACAGCAATACTGGTTTGCTCCACAATCCTCATTACTTGTGCATTCTTTGTTTTCTTCTTGTTTTTCACACCGTTCGCCTGCATAACCTTCTTCACAATAGCAGAAAGATCCTATTTCATTAGGATCACCGCCGGAATAATACAGCAATACCCCATGTCCGCTACAAGGATTAGTAATTTCTTCTTCACACCAATCTCCTGTATAACCTTCCGCACATAGACAGACAGACCTAGGATCACCGCCGGAATAATATATCAACTGCCCATGTTCGCCACAAGGATTAGCAGCTGTTGTTTCAGTGGTGGTTAATGTGGTAGTTGTGGTCTGTGTTGTCGTGGGCGAGGTAACTGTTGTCTCTGTTATGGGCGATGTAACCGCCTCCGTCACTTCCGTTGTGGGTGTGTGGGTTACCGATTCCCCCGACTGCGGGGTTTCAGCGTCAACCGTGGTATCCGTATCAAAAAACACTGTGACGGTGTTGTTTGTGTCATCACATTCATCTGCCCCGTCGTTAATTTCAAGCTCGGAAGCATAAGCCAAACCGGCAGCGCCATCACTCAACATATTACATACCCGCTTCGGAAGGCCTGTTGCCTTCATAAAATATCCCGTTTCCGCCGGCTGACATTGATAGTCTGCCACTTCATCGGCTTCGCTTTCTCCGCAGCCGTAATCGAATTCATATTCCACCGTGCGAAACTTTCCCTCATCATAAGGCGAGCCCAATGAAAGCGTTACCCCGTCGGCATTTCCGCGCTGTAAAAGCATAGCCAATTGCGTACTGTTGAGGTTCATTTCATAAAGAATTTGATTCGCCACATGTTTATCCATTCCCCAGCGATAACCGGCAATGCCGCCCAATGATATAACGCCGATAATAGCCAAAACGCCGAGCATTTCCACCATTGAACGGCCTTCTTGGGCTTGATTTTGAACTTGTTTTAATTGCTTATTTTTTTGTTTTTTCATAAGTCTTCCTCCTGTGTTCTATATTTCAATTGTATAAATTAAACGTACCTTTTTTGCAACGCGGTTTCGGGGGCAAAAATTACCTTCAAAAGACAAAAATTCATCTCTAAAAAACACTCGAAAAATCAATGAATTCCAACCAAAATAAATTTTTTTTGAAAAAATCAAAAAAAAGTGTTGCAAAAATCGTACGTTTTTTTGATGCATATTCAAAAAAAATCGCCTTGATGAGAGGCGACCGGAAGTTGACAACTATTTAAGCGAAATAGCGCAGTATATTGACCAAAAGGTTTATTTTACTACCTTCCGGCCACTTGACCTGATTCTCTTGTGGCAAAAGCCAAAAGAGCTAATTTTTTTTATCCTTTTTCAAGGATTCGCTTAAAGAGGTTGTCATGCCTCGGGGCACACATCACTTGCCTTATCTTTGAGTATAAAGGCACTCAAAAACAATGTCAAGCAGAAAAAGTTTCATTGTTTATTTTTTCCCCTATCGGCCCATAGCGATGCGCCCCTTTTGGCGGCGCATTCCACCCGCCGATAGGGAAAAAGAGAGTGCCTCATATAGATATAATAGAGTGATATCCTACCGAATCGCCTTATTTTCGGCCCACCGCGCCGGCGCATATTCCACGCGCCGACACTTCCCGCCGAAAATAAGAAAAGCCGCCCAATCATCAATTTATCATCTGCCTAAAAATAAGAAAGAAGCCGAATATCCCCTCCGAAAAACAAACATCGGTCGGAAATAAATGAAAAGTCGGATACAATCGCTTTCCAAAGAACAAAATACGCGGGAAATTATTGTTTCGGTTTGGTAATCAATTTCACTCGCGGCGCCGATTGAGACTTTCCGCCTCTGGAATGATAATGAAACGTACCGTCATAAGCAAAACATTCGCCCGATTTGGGTAAAATCATATCATCATATTGATAAGATTTGCCTTTTTCCGTTTCAACATAAACCGTTTGCCCCGAAGCGCATAAAAAGTTTTTCTCTTGCATGGAACATGTTTTTCCCATGGCAAACGTTTTAAATATTTGATATAACCGTACACCGATAATATCGGCACATTTTAACGGTTCTTTTGCAGGTGTTACGGTTACCGCTTTTTTCACCGGTGTTTTCTTTTTGGCTGTTTGTGCGGCTTTCTTTGTTGCCGTTTTTTTCACCGGTGTTTTCTTTTTCGATGCTTGAACGGTTTTTGATGATTTTGAAACTTTTTGCACCGATCTTGTTTTCTGAACGGATTTTTGAACGGGCGCTTGAATTTCCGCAGAAGGAGCGGATTCGGTAACGGGTTCGTCAACGGTTTTTAAAGCACAGCCGCCTAAAACAATTAAACCGCACAGAAGCAACTTTTTCATTTTAAATCCTCACTTTCGTTTGTAACATTGATTATAAATGTATTATATCAGCTTCAAACACATTTGCAAGAAAAAATTTTGAAGAATCTTATTTGAAACTGCTTTTTTATGCCAGTCCGGAAGAATCTCTTCCGTTTATCAAAGGTTGCATTGAATGAGGCGCCGAATCAGGCACCTTTATGCCGTTTTCCGAAAGAGTTTTCAGAGAATTTGCATTATTCGATGATGAAGTCGATGCTTCCTGTGATATATTATTATAGGCAAAAGAATTGGTATAAACATCAACAAGTTTACCGTTATCATCATATTGATAAATTTTAACTGGTTCATCATTTTTATAAACAGCGCGTTCATAAACGGTATCGTTTTTAGAGCTTTCGAATGTTCCGTTTTTTTGCCCGTTTTTATAAGTGCCCGTTGTGACGTAAACATCATTATCCATTACTTTTTCTTCGTGATAAGAGCCATGTTTCTTTCCGTTTTTATATTCGGTTCGTTCTGTTCTGTAGGTTTTACCGCCGGAATATTCATAATCAAACCATACACCTTCACGACCCTTATTCGATACGCTTCCCTCTGCCACTTTTAAGCTTTTATAGGTAATGCCGAGAAATTTATTTTTTTGCACCAAAACAATCTGATTATCGCTTAAATTTTTGTTATGATAATAATCTTTCGCACTAACAATAGTACAATTTTCTTTCATCAACGCATCGGGATTAGACAACGCCTCAATCGGGAGCGTTGCGATATCAGAAGCAAATCCGACCGCATCACCAACAGCATCAAAAGTCTTGTCTAAAAATGATTTTTTATTCGAATCGGTATTTTGCATTTTTGCCTCTTTTTATTATTATATCAAATTATAATTTAAAATGCAAGTCCAAAAAACAAAATGTTGTTTTTTATAAGATTCCCGGCGCTTTTTGCGTTTTACTTTCTTTTTTACTTGAAAAAATAAAAAAGTTTGTTAAAATGAAGCATCTTTTTTGAAAACGAGGACTGATGAGTGAAAATTTAAACGATATTGTTTCAAAACGGCGCACGTTTGCCATTATTTCCCACCCCGACGCCGGTAAAACCACTTTAACCGAAAAATTATTGCTGTTCGGCGGCGCTATCAATCAGGCGGGAGCGGTAAAAGCGCGCGGCGAAAACAGACGGGCACATTCCGACTGGATGAAAGTTGAACAAGAACGCGGTATTTCCGTTGCCTCATCGGTCATGAGTTTTGATTACGGCGGTTGTGCGTTTAATTTGTTGGATACGCCCGGGCATGAAGACTTTTCGGAAGATACCTATCGCGTGTTAACGGCCGTCGATTCGGCTGTCATGGTGATTGACTGCGCCAAAGGCATTGAGGCGCAAACAAAAAAGCTGTTTGAAGTTTGTCGTTTGCGAGATATTCCCATTATTACCTTTATTAACAAACTGGATCGCGACGGGCAGGAACCGTTTGCGCTGTTGGAAGAAATTGAGCAGACTTTGGCGCTCGATGTCACGCCGGCCGTATGGCCGATCGGTATGGGTCGCGACTTTAAAGGCTGTTTTAATTTATTGACAGACAGTTTAAATCTGTTTGAAAAAGGCGAAAAAGGAGCTTTGCCGAAAGAAGGCGCCCATATTGAAGGAATTGATGATGAAAAACTGGATGCCCTTTTGCCGGCCGATCAGGTGTCGGCGTTGCGCGAAGGCGTTGAAATGGCGCGCGGATTATGTCCGGCATTTGATAAGCAAGCCTATTTGGAAGGCTCGTTAACGCCCGTTTTTTTCGGATCGGCCGTTAATAATTTCGGCGTTCGGGAATTATTAGAGGCGCTCATTGCTTTTGCGCCCGCACCCAAAGAACAAAAAACACCCGAACGAACGGTTTTGCCGACGGAAGAAAAAGTATCGGGATTTGTGTTTAAAATTCAAGCGAATATGGATCCGAAGCATCGCGATCGCATTGCTTTTATGCGTTTATGTTCGGGGCATTTCAAGCGTGGTATGAAATTAACGCACTTACGCACGCAAAAACAAGTGATTTTGCATAATCCCGTTATGTTTTTGGCACAAGACAGAGCTTTGGCGGAAGAAGCCTTTGCCGGTGATATTATCGGCCTGCCCAATCACGGCGGATTAAGAATCGGCGATGTGTTTTCGGAAGGCGAAACGTTAACGTTTAAAGGAATTCCCTCCTTTGCGCCGGAATTATTGAAAAAAGTGCGTGCGCAAGATCCGTTAAAAGCCAAGCATTTGGCCAAAGCACTTGATCAAATAGCCGAAGAAGGCGGGGCGAGCATTTTTAAGCCCGTTCACGGGTTCGAGTGGATTGTGGGCGTTGTGGGGGCGTTGCAGTTTGAAATTTTAGCCGATCGTATTCGCACGGAGTTTGATATTCCCGTTATTTTTGAGCCGACTTCTTATTATACGGCACGCTGGGTGCAAGGCAATAAAGAGCAGCTGCAAAAGTTTGAATCGGCAAATGCCGTGACTTTGGCAACGGATCACGACGGCGATACGGTTTTCTTGGCGCGCAATGCTTGGCATTTAAACAAAGCCCGGGAAGATTATCCCGATTTACGGTTTTTAAAAGTTAAAGAATAAGCGGCGATTTTTCAAAAAAATTCAGCGAATAAAATGCAAAAATGCCGATTATTTTATCGTGTATGTTGATTTTGTGCTTCTTTTACGGGCGCTTTTGCCGGCACAATCATTTTCGGTGAAGTGTTTTGTTTCATTTCGGGAACGGCCGCTGATTGAGGTAAATGCCGATTACTTCCCCATGCGCCAATGCCCGAAAGTGCCAAAACCAACGCTGTTGTAATACCGATATTCTTTTTCAACCGTTTTTGATGACAAATTGCCAAATTTTGCTGTTTCTCTTGAGCGTTTTCATAAGCTTCAATAACGGATTTGCCGCTGAAACGTTCCTGATGATAAACCGACAAAAAAGCTTTATAATTTTCAAACCCTTTTTGAGACGAATCCAATGAAAATTCAGGCGCAATCAGCGATAATTCATATTCCGATAAAAACGCGGAACACGGAACCTTCTTTTCCCGATCCAATGTAAACACCAGTTGCATATCATTTAACTTATTCTCACTTGCCCACCGATACAATTGTTCAACGCGTTCGGGCGCAATGCCTAATAAATCACCAAAAACATAATAAGCGCTTTGCGATAATAAAACAGGTGTTTTCATTTCTTCGAGTATTGAAGTTTCGGGCATTTTTCCTCCGTTTTAAATCGGTAAAAAGATATCATAAAAATTGTTTTTTGTCAAGGTAGAATTCTTGCTTATCATTAAAATTTTAAAAACAGATTGACAAAATAAGAAAACCCTCTCAAAAGAAAAGCTTTCTCTTAACGTGTATGCGTGTTCGGAAGAATATTTTTACCGCCGAAACCTTGCCGAATGCGTTGCGTGGTCATTTGTTTAACGGCAGGATAAAACAAACCGTCTTTATCGGGAATTGAGCGCCAGTTAAACTGTTTTTCGCTTCTGTAAGCCTTTTCCACATCAAACGCGGTAATCGGCTGAAACACACAGTTGTTTTCCACCCGAGCAGCGGGCGTAAAATATTTTAATTTGGCAAAATCTTTGGAATAAAAATCAATTATTTTGTCATTTCCTGCCGTAAAAGCCGCCGTTGAAAACAAAGTGATCACTTTTTCAAGTTTCGGCATTAAAAGCTGTAACAGTTGCATGGGAATATGTTGCGGTGCAATGATTGTGTCGGGAAAAACGGTCTGCCAGTTTGTTTTTTCGCGCGGATGCGGTTTTAAAACAACACTCCCCTTTTCGTAATTCGATAAAATACGCCGATAAAGTTCCTGTTTTTCCGCTTCCGTACAAACATGATCTTCGCTCAACGGCTGCGTGATTAAAAAGTTCTTGCGATTTTTTAAATTTTGAATAACACGCTGTTCTACTTTATAAATTTGCATTAAACGACGCTTGTTTTCATCAGATAAATTTTGAAACAGGGCTTTTAAATCCATATATTCAATTTTGGGATGTTGAAAATCTTTTTCGCCTTTATAGGGAATGCCGTAAAGCTTGGGAAAACGCTTCACATAATTCGGAAAATCCACTTCATCGCGCAAGCCGTCGGAAACGGGATAAAAACAAGAATCATGAATAAGCGGCGCGACAACGGTTAAAGAGGCATCGCCGTAAGCGGGTAAGATTTGTTCGTTTAAAAGCGAATTGACCTGATGAAGTAACCGATTTTGTTCAATTTTCAAAGCCTTTTGGTCGGCAGGCAATTCAAAACAGATTTTATGCTTTAAATCGGTAAAAGCGCAAGAGGGGCCTAACACAAACAACGTTTCATCAATCTGTTGCGGAAAACGCAAGAGATATAACAATAACGTATACGTGGAATTTGCAATAAAAACCTGTTTCACCGGCCGCCCCTTATGTTTTTTTAAGTTGTTTGTTGTTATCTTTTAAACATATATTAAATTATACACTCAAAATTTTTTCTTGTCAATATTTTTGTTAAAAAAAATTAAACAAGTAAATAAAATTCAATTTTCATTAAGAAAATTCTTAATTTTTCAAAAACTTAAATTATTCACATAAGGTATAGAAGGCACAGTGGAGGGGGAAAATGAAATGATTCGACAGCTTATTTCATATTAAAAATTCTTCCAAAAAAAAACTGCCCGAAATGAGCAGTTTTCTTAAATGGTAGGCGACTACGGATTC
>CANREI010000037.1 GCA_947629595.1 uncultured Alphaproteobacteria bacterium
TTTTTCTCTTTTTTATGATAACGGATAAAAAAACGGCATTGAATCGTGTCATTTTACAAAACGAATCGCGAAAAAATAAAAAATGAGGGGGGATTTTTATTTTTTCTGCTATCCACTTTCCCCTATCGGCAAAAGTTAAGTAATGTGGCACTCTCTTTTTCCCTATCGGCGGATGGGATGCGCTGCTGAAAGTAGCGCATCGCTATGGGCCGATAGGGGGAAAATGATGGTTTATTTGTAAGAGTGTTGCACAAAAAAAACGTACGATTTTTGCAACACTTTTTTTTAAAATTTTAAAAAAATTTTTAATTTAAGTCGAAATAATTGATTTTTCGATTGTTTTTGAGTGCTTGATTTTGGCATTTTAAGGGTAAATTTTGCCCTCAAAACCGCGTTGCATTAAAGGTACGTTTATTTTATGCTATTCGTATACTGAAAGGGAGTCGGAAAATGACAAAACAATTCGAAAAAAAGCACTTAAAACAATTTAAAAATCAATCTCAAAGCGGGCGGAGTATGGTTGAAATGCTCGGGGTGTTGGCGATTATTGCTGTTCTGTCAATCGGCGGGATTGTGGGATACAGATTGGCGATGAATTATTATCAAGCGAATCAAATTGCCCATGAAATGAATATGATGCGAACTGATGCGCAAATAAAAATTGCCCAAGGAGCGGAAAAATTAACCCTTGGTGACCCTTATGACAGCGGTACAATTCGTTTTAACAATTATCCCACCGATTTTGATTTTACCGATTCATTCACTGACCCGGAAAATCCGGAAGAAGACTGGAAAGAGGGGTATTATATTACAGTGTTTAAGATTCCGCAAGGGGTCTGCAAGCCGCTGGCGACCTTATTAAGCGGTATGGACGGAATAACAGAATTTACTATTAACAACAATGATTATAACACGGATACAAATTTTTGCAATCAAGATGAAAATCGTTTAAGCCTTTCTTTTACGGCAGAAAACATGACAGGAAATCTGCCGGAGGGTTGGTGTGAAGATGAGAGCGATTGTGACGGCGGCTATTGTCGAAATCATATTTGCATAGAATGCAGGGAAAGCAATGATTGCGGAGAATTTGAAGTTTGTGATCAACAAGAGGGAATATGCACAACTGATTGCACAAACTGGGAATGTAACGGCGGTGTTTGTGTGGACGGCGTTTGTAAAGAATGTAAAAACACGAAAGATTGCGACAATGATTTAGCATGTATAGACAATCAATGTCTGCCCTGCGCCGATGAAACGGATTGTGAGGAAAAACACTGTCTAAACGGCAGTTGCGTGGAATGTAGAACAGGTGCCGATTGTTCGGGCGGAAAGGGGTGTTTAAGTGATAACACTTGCGGTAATTGTACAGAGAATCCGCAATGCGAAAGCAATAATTGCCAAGACGGTATCTGTGAAAATTGCAGCACAAGTGCCGATTGCACGGAGAGCAGAGCTTGTGAAAACGGTATTTGTTACGATTCGTGTACGGGCCATGAATCAGGCTGTGAAAGCGGCACACATTGTGATACGACTGACACGCAAAAATGTATGCCGAATTGTCAAAGCAGTGCAGAATGCAACGATTTGCAAGTTTGCAACAATAAATCGGGCATCTGCGAAGAAGATTGTACGGCAGAGGGTGCAATGGCCTGTAAAAACGGGTATCATTGTGATACAACAACCAAGAAATGTAAGAAAAATTGCACAGCGACAGATTGCTTAGGCACAACACCGATTTGTGACACAACAACACATGAATGTCGTGCTTGCACGGAAAATGACTGTACGGCACAAGGCAAACATTGTGATACCTCAACGGGAAAAGCAACCTCCGGTACTTGTGTAGAATGTACGGCAAATACGCATTGTCGTGATAATACGCCCTATTGCGACAGTAACAATGGCAATATTTGCAAAAGCTGTTATGATACTTTTGGGGAAGGAAAACCTTACTGGAACGGAACAAGTTGTGCACCATGTCCAAGCGGCACAAAATGGAATATAAATAAAAATATGTGTACAGTCGGCGAATGCCAAAACAATGATGATTGCAACACAAACGGCAGAACCGGATATTACTGCTACTTGGAATTCGGCTATTCTTGCAAAAGCGGAAATGAATTTAATTCCAATAAAGGCTTTGGTGCCGGACAAGATGGTTACAAAAGCGTATGCAAAAAAGCCGAAGACGAAGTAATAAAGGGGGGAACCAGCGGTTATGTTCTATCCGGCTCTCAAATGGACTGGTGGAGCGCAGAGCGATTCTGCCTTGCTTTGCATAGAAAACAGGCATCACGACAAAGTATCAACTGCGTAATTGACGTCAGTGACGGACAGATGCACGATTGTTCCAGCTCAACCATGTCAAAACTTGTCACCGATTTTAAGAGCAAGATTAGGTATGCTTGGCTTGAAGATGGTCCCAGCAACGGCTGTATGGCATATGCGCCTCAATTTATTACAGGCAAAGTATTCTGGTGGAGGCGACACACGCATAATCCGGAGGGCGGCGGATATGCTTTATGTCAATAGTTTAACCGATGAAGAAGAATAATTCAGTTAAAACACTTGCCAATCGGGAGAAAAAGTGATAAGCTTGAAAAGCAAAGGAGGTAAAAATGGCGCTGTTTTATATTTTTCTTCTTTGGGTGCTGATTGTGTATATCAACAAAAAAAATCCTTCCGAACAAACGGATTTTAAAGAACCCGCAAAACGCTCTTTCACAGAGCATACCACAAAATCCGACGATTCGGAAGAAGATTTATATTTCAATGATATGTTTTAAGTCGGTACTCTTATTATTCCACCAATTTCCGCCGCAATTTTAAAACCGTAATTTCCGAGGGCGCCAAAAAGCGCATTTGCGGCCCCCATTGCCCCGAACCGCGGGAAACATATACATTCTTGCCGATTTTCGGCTCATATAATCCCGCCAATAATTTTGAATTATAATACCAACTGAAAATATGAAACGGAAAAATCTGCCCGCCGTGCGTATGCCCCGATATAATTAAATCGGCACTGTTGGTTTCATTCGGCAAAATCGGTTTATGCGATAACAAAATGCGATATTGATCGGCATTTTGACAAACCGCCGACCAATCAACGGAAACACCGTACCGCGCTGCCGACGGAATATCGGGAACACCGGACAAACAAACGGAATCAAACTGAACTTTGGCATTATCCAAATCAATAAATCCCGCCGATTCCAATTGTTTCATACTTTGCCGATAACCCACATAAAATTCATGATTACCGCTCGTGTAATAAACGCCTTCTTTGGCTTTTAACCGACTTAAAATCTGCAAAAGCGGTTGCGTATAAACTTTATCATCATCAACGGTATCACCCGGCAGCACAATAATATCGGGATTTAACGCATTCACCCTTTCCACAAGCCCCTTGATTTTATCGGGGAAAAGACTGCGCGATAAATGAATGTCACTTAACACAACAACGGTTTTATCTTGCTTGATTTTATAAGATTCAATAACCTGCTCTTTCACGCGCGGCACTTTCATTCCCTGATATAAAGCGCTTCCGGCACATAAAAGCGCCACACCGATTGTTATGATATTTAACACATTTAACCACTGTAAATGAAACGGCGACGGAATTACTTTCACAAACAAAGCGCCTATTGTCCAAAGCACATCGCGAAAAAGCGTTAAAACAAGCAAAATCACCGCTGTCACATAAATAAAATAAAGCACATATTGCACAACACGCGTATATTTACCGAAATTACCCGCCATTTCCGGCATGGCAAAAACAGGTAACGCCGCCACAAGAAGACTGACAAGAAACAAAAGCCCTTTAACGAAAAAACTCACGTTTAACGCATAACCGTAGCGAAAAAACAACGGTAATGTGACACAGCACCCCATAAGAGAAACTGTTGTTGCAATGGCAAAATTCATTTTCAAACCCCTTTCGATAACTGTTATATCACAAAAACAAACAGAAAAGTCAAGCGTTTTTTATTGATTCTTTTTTTGAACTTTTTTCGATTGTTTGTCTTTGAGTTGTTTTAAATGCGCCGATACCTCTTTATCCGTCGGACTTAACAAATGCGCGCGCTCCAAAAAGTTTTTGGCTTTCTGATATTCTTTTTTCTCTAAATAACAGACCCCCAAATTATCTAAATTCATCACATTATCGGGATAATAAGATAAAATCAGCTCGGCATTTTTTTGAAACGCCGCATCTTCTTGCGCCTGCCATAAGTTTTTTTGAAAAGCTTGAAAACGCGACAACATAAATCGCTTCCCGCGATGCTCATTTGCGCCCCACTGCCAGTGATGATTATTCAGTTGCGCCTGCGCTAACGTTGCAGCCATGCCTTGCGTCATACAATTCACATCACCGATCATTTGGCAAAAATGAATTTCACCCAACCGCAAATCCAACCGATCGGGAAACGAAGTAATGCCTTTGCGCACAATGTGCAACGTTTTTTGCGTTTGCTTTTGCGCTGCTGCCTGATGAAATCGACTCATTTCAATCAAAACCCGACGGGCAGAAAGCATAAAATCGTTTAAAACGGTATCGGCCGTTTCGGGCGGACGCGTTAACGCATTATATGTCAACAAAAAAAGACCGATTACCAAAAAAGCGCTCAAAAACTGCTGTAATTTCGTCATTCAATCCTCATTTTTTTATAAATCAACGGGCAAATAAACCTTAAATGTTGTTCCCTTTTCCATGGAGCTTTCCACATCAATAAGCCCGTCATGATCATGCACAATCTGTTGGGCAATGCCCAATCCCAGACCCGTCCCTTCCACATATTTGGAACGCAACGAATCAATACGATAAAAACGCTCGAACAATCGGTTAATATTCTTGGGTAAAATCGGATTGCCGATGTTATGAACGCTCACCAAAACAACTTGTCGCATATCGGAAAAATATTTATCCGATTTTTTGGGAAAGCCGTTGCAAAGCTGCACACCGACCGTTATTTTGGAATGCGTACTGCCGTATTTGACGGCATTATCAATTAAATTTTGAAACACCTGCACCAACAAGGTTTTATTGCCTTTTAAGCGCGGAATATCATGCGTGAGTTTTAAATCAATTGTTTGATGATTGTTTTGCGCCTTCACGGACAGACTGTCTATCACGCTTTTTAACAAATCAGGCAATAAAATCACATCGGTTTGTAAATTTTTGGGTGTCATTCTTTCTTTGGACAACGCCAGTAAATCTTTAACCAGATGCGTCATACGTTGTGTTTGCTCCGCAATGAGATTTAAAAACTTATCGCGCGCCGCTTCATCATCGCGCGCGGGACCCTGTAATGTTTCGATACTGCCGGAAATAATGGTTAAAGGCGTTTTCAGCTCATGACTGGCATTGGCAAAAAAATCCGCCTGTTGCTCTTTAAATAATTTGAGTTGCGTAATATCATGCAACATAAACATAATCACGGCATCGTTTTTGGCCGGCGCGGGCAACCGCTCGATACGCAATTGAAACGTATGCGGCTGTTCATCCTGATACGACCATTCCAGCCATTCCCGATCGGATTGCTCTCGAACCACTCTTTCCATGGCCTGCCGAAAAGCGGAATCGTTAAAAAAATCATAGGCATCTTGATGCAACACGGTATTTGAGAAAAAATTAAGAGCCGTTTTGTTGGCAAAAACAATTTTTAAATCGGCATTGGTCATTAAAAGCGAATCGGGCAGATTTTCCAAAATGGCCGCATCGGATAACGTTTGATTCGACCATAAATTTTTAACGGATAAAAACGCATCGGCCAATCGAAACGAACCGAAAATGCCTTTATGAAAGCGCGGCGCTTCAATTTCCTGTCCCTGCGCCAAGGTGCGCAAATAGGCAATAAACTTTTCCAATTCGTGAAACACGCAAAACATAATAACGGCGGTAATAATAAACACGCCGATAAAAATACCGCCCGCCACCGACCAGTCAATCCGATGCAGCGCCAACATAATTCCCAACACGAAAATAATGGGAATATTTAAGACAACCGTTCGCGCCAAAAAGCGAAAGAAGCGAAAGAATGTTTTTTGTGCTTTATTTTTTTTCATAAATCGATTATACTCTAAAAAAATAAAAAAAGGAACAGAAAAATGACTGCAAAAAAAACACCGATGCTCGAACAATATTTTCGGATTAAAGAACAATATCCCGATTGTCTGCTTTTTTTCAGACTGGGTGACTTTTACGAATTGTTTTTCGAAGATGCCCGAATCGCTTCTCAATGTTTAAATTTGGTTTTAACCTTTCGGGGCTATTATAACGATAAAGAAGTACCCATGTGCGGCGTACCGTTTCATGCTTACGAAAATTATTTGGTACGCTTAATCAAATGCGGCTATAAAGTGGCTATTTGCGAACAAATCGAATCGCCCCAAGAAGCCAAAAAACGCGGCAGCACGGCCATTGTAAAACGCGACGTGATTCGCATTGTCACTTCCGGCACTTTAACGGAAGAAGCCATGCTGGATAAAAAACAAAACAATTTTTTAATGGCTGTTGTGGCCGCCGGCACCGAATTCGGGTTTGCCTGGGCCGATATTTCCACCGGCGAATTTTTAACGCAAACCGCCCCGAAAGAAATTGTCCAAAGCGTAATTGAACGTGTTAATCCGGTTGAAATTTTAATTGCCGATAATTTTTCGATTATTCACCCCGATTTATTGAAAAACGAATCGTGTCCGATTGAACAACTGCCGACAGCACGGTTTGATTTCACCGAAAATCAACGGGAATTATGTTCATTTTTTAACACGGATTATCAATCTTTTAATTATTTAACCAAAAGCGAAACGGTTGCCGCGGGCGTGATTCTCTCTTATTTACTCAACACGCAAAAAGGGGAATGTCCGGCCGTTTCAAAACCGCAAAAAATTCAAACGGATGCCTATATGGCCATTGACGCGGCCACACGGCGTAATTTAGAGCTGATGACGGCACAAAACGGTTCCGGCAAAAACATTTCTTTATTGAAATGCCTTGATAAAACATTAACGGGATCGGGCGGCCGAACATTGGCCGCTTGGATCGGCACACCGTTATTGGATGCAAAAGCCGTTAATGCCCGATTGGATAAAGTTGATTATTTTATTCAAAATCCGTCCGTGTGCGAATCCGTTCGAAACGCTTTAAAGCTGTTTCCCGATATTGAGCGGTCGTTATCTCGGCTGGTTGTCGGTCGCGGCGGCCCGCGGGATATGAAAGATATTGCCTTGGGTTTAAAAAACATTCCTTTCATTCGCAATCAAATAACGGGCATTGTTCCCGAATCGCTTCAAGAAGATTTACGCTTGCTCGGCGATCATTCCGATTTGGTCGCACAAATTTGTGCCGCCGTTGATTTTGAAAATACCCCGCTTCTGGCGCGCGACGGCGGCTTTATCAAACAAGGCTACTTCGCACCGCTTGACGAACAACATCACGCCCGCGAAAATGCCCGGCGTATGGCACTGCAATTACAATTAAAATACAGTCAGGATACAAAAATAAACGGCTTAAAAATCACGTTTAATAATTTATCCGGTTACAGTATTGAAGTGCCGACCCGTTTTGCCGAACCGTTGTTAATTAACAAAGAACTGGGCTTTATTCACAAACAAACACTCACAAATGTGGTGCGCTTTACAACGGCCGAATTGTCCGATTTGGAGCAAAAAGTATTGCATTCCGATGAGCTCGCGTTGGCTATGGAGCTTGATTTGTTCGAACAATTGCGTCAAAAAATCTTAACGTATAACGAATCGGTTTGCACAACTTGTGCCGCTATCGGACGCATTGACATTGCCGCCGCTTTTGCCGTCGGCGCCGTACAAAACGGTTGGATTCGTCCGATTTTAACGAATGACACAACATTTGATGTTAAAAACGCGCGTCATCCGGTGGTTGAAGCGGCGTTAAAGGAAAGTAATCAAAAATTTATTCCCAACAATTGCTTTATGGACGAAGATAAAGACCGTCTTTGGATTTTAACCGGTCCGAATATGGCCGGAAAAAGCACTTTTATGCGGCAAAACGCGCTGATTGTCATTATGGCGCAAACGGGATGTTTTGTTCCGGCGGATTATGCCAAAATCGGCATTGTCGATAAATTATTTTCCCGCGTCGGCGCCAGCGATGATTTAGCCAAAGGGCAATCAACTTTTATGGTGGAAATGACGGAAGTAGCTTATATTTTACAAAACGCAACCGATCGTTCGTTCGTGATTTTTGATGAAGTCGGGCGCGGCACGGCAACATATGACGGCCTTTCCATTGCCTGGGCGGTTGTGGAATATTTGCATGAGCAAATCAATTGCCGCACGTTGTTTGCAACGCATTATCACGAATTAACGGCCCTGGTCAATCGGTTATCCCGTGTTTCGCTGCACACATTACGGGTGCGCGAATGGCAGGGAGAAATTGTGTTTATGCACGAAGTCGATACGGGCGCAACCGATCGATCGTATGGTATTCATGTGGCAAAATTGGCCGGCGTTCCGACACCGGTTTTGTTGCGATCCGAAGAAATTTTAAACTCTTTGGAGGAAAAACGACAAAATCAGGAACCTTTATTTGATGACTTACCCTTGTTTTCGCAACTTTCACATCCTACATCTATCCGAAAGGCATCGCCGGTTGAAAATGAATTAAAAACCACAGATCTTGATTCGCTTTCCCCGCGCGAGGCATTAGATATGTTATATCGGTTAAAATCAATGACGGAGGCTTAAAAGATGACTTTATTTCAAAGTGTTATCGGTGTTATTTTTTCAATGGGATTTTTAATTTTACTCTCTTTGCTCATCGGTTATGTTGCCTTGCCGGTTTTTTTGATTATTATTGCTTTCGGATTATTTAATTTTTTTCGGCACGGAAAATTATTTGCCGGTATTAACCGCGAACGCGTAACGCCGTTTCATAAAAATGCCTATCGGAAAAAAGACGATAAAGTCATTGATGTGGATTATACGGAAATACCGTAATTAAAGCCATTTAATAAGTGCAAACCCGCCGATGAGCAAAAGAAAAAACAAAACGGAAAGCCAACCCAGATTTTTTTCAATGTAATTTTTCATGGGAACACCGAATTTCCAAAGCAAGCCGGCAATCAAATAAAATCGGAAACCGCGCGCAATGACGGAGGCAATAATAAACACCGTTAAGTTTAAATGCGTAACGCCGCTGGCAATGGTAATGATTTTATAGGGAAACGGTGTAACGCCGGCGCCGAACACAATCCACGCGCCCCACTCGTTATATAACTGCCGAAACGATTCGAACTTTTGGGTATAATGAAAAAAGTTTAAAATGGCAATACCGACCGTATCGTATAAAAAATAGCCGATGAAATAACCGAATAAACCGCCGATAACACTGGATACGGTTGTCCAAAAAGCAATTTTAAAGGCCGCTTTTCTTTGCGCCAAAACAAGCGGAATCAATAAAATATCGGGCGGAATCGGAAAAAACGAACTTTCAATAAAAGAAACGGCACACAACGCCGGCAAAGCATATTTTCCCGATACAAGGCGCATACACCAATCATAAATATTTTTAACAAATTTATTCCATAATTTAATCATTATTTGACTTTCATTTTTTTTGGCGTTATTATTTAAGTTGCCAGAATAACTTTTTTTGAAAGGAAAAGCAATGAAAAAATTTTTAACGGTTATTTTAAGCGCCTTTTTGTTAACGGCGTGCGGAGTGGGAAACACCAACACCACCTATCAAAGTTATCAATTAGGCTCGCAGGGCGTGATTGAAAAAGGACGCATTTTGGAAATGAATCCCGTTCAAATTAAAGGCGATAATGCCGTCGGCACATTAGCCGGTGCGGGCATCGGCGGGGCGGCCGGTTCCATGATCGGCGGTAATACGGCCGTGAACATTATCGGCGGTATTGCCGGTGCGGTTGTCGGCGGAATGGTCGGTAGTGCGGCCGAACAAGCCATTACCAAAGATTCCGCCTATGAATTTATTGTGGAAAAAAGCAACGGACAGCTTGTTTCCGTTGTGCAAACGAATGAGTTGAATTTGCGTCCGGGTGATTATGTTTTGTTAAACCGTATCGACGGTTCAACCCGTATTCGGTCGCGACTGCAAACAAGCAATTACTATCGGTAAAAAAATTTACAGAAGAAAAATCCTCTGTTTTAAGCGCAGAGGATTTTTTTTACATAAAAAGTTATTGACAATTTTTGAAGGTGTAGTATTTTAAATACCGTCGGGAAAGTAATTTCCTTAAACTGATATCAAATTTAAAAAAGGAATAAAAAAATGTCAACACCGGAATTAAAAGGAACAAAAACGGAAGCGAATTTGCAAACGGCTTTTGCCGGCGAATCGCAAGCCCGTAACAAATATACGTATTATGCCTCAAAAGCCAAAAAAGACGGATACGTTCAAATTTCAAAAATCTTTGAAGAAACGGCAGGCAATGAAAAAGAGCATGCGGAAATTTGGTTTAAGCTGTTGCACGGCGGAAAAATTCCCTCAACCCGAGAAAACTTGTTGGATGCCGCCAACGGTGAAAATTACGAATGGACGGATATGTATGCCGGCTTTGCCAAAACCGCTCGCGAAGAAGGTTTTGAAAAAATTGCCGTTTTATTTGAAATGGTGGGTAAAATCGAAAAAGAACATGAAGAAAGATATCGCAAACTGTTATCCAACGTTGAAAACGGCCTTGTTTTCTCGCGCGAGGGCGATATGATTTGGCAATGTTCCAACTGCGGCCATATCGTTATCGGGAAAAAAGCACCGGAAATGTGCCCCGTTTGCGAACATGCCCGCTCTTATTTTCAATTAAAAGCCGAAAATTATTAAGTCGCAACAGAATCGATTCGCAACAAAAATATCCGTTTGAAAAAAGCGGATATTTTTTTGTGCTGAAATTATGACTGATTTA
>CANREI010000038.1 GCA_947629595.1 uncultured Alphaproteobacteria bacterium
GCCGAAAATCAACGGCATTATATTTATACGCCCTTGTTTCAAAAGGCTTTTTCTCATTATTTAAAAGTGTTTCAAAATCTGTCCTTCGATTCCAATCAATATACGCCGTTAGAAATTGAAAGAGAGCGTAAAATACGGGCGTTATATTATGCCTCTTTGAATGCGCAGGCCGATTATATGAAATGGCTGTTAAAACCTTATTCGTTTTATGTTCGACAAATGCCGAAAGCCGTGCGGGCGCAACTGAACAGATCTTCCCGAATTGCCGCGCTTTTATGTTTTAATCACATAAAAAAAATGAAACTGACAGACTCTCAATTGGGAAAGACGGCCGAGTTAATCGGCAAAATATTTGATTTATGGGTTTACCAAGCCAGAGCCAATGATTTTTTGTTTGCCGATTTATTTGAAAAATTTCAACGCTTGCCTTTGGCTGAAAAAATGCCGATGAAAAGGGCTTATGCATATTTTATTTCCCAAATTGACAAACTTGATTTTCGGCGGCAATTCAATAACAGCGAAAATGATCAATTTAATACTTATGCACATTTAATGGAAGGGCGCTATTTAGGCTTTTTAAAGGCGGAAGATTTAATGCCGCGATTGGATTCGTTAACGGTTTATATCCGACAATCCAAAAACAATCCGAACAAGGCCTTAATTCATTTTGATTTATCGGCGCAGATTCATCAAATGATGATGGATCATTTAAAAAAGCAGGTGAAAACTTATTTTGATCCGTATTATTACCGTCGCCGCTTCAAAGAATATTTAAAATCGGAACGGCAGCGATAAAAAAATGAATATAATTCGTGTGTTAAAAGAGCAGGGCGATTCGTTTATTGATTTGAGGCAACCTGTTTTTGATACAGCGCCCATGTGGATAAAATAATGTTATCCAAATGACTGTGTGTCGGCGTCCATCCGAGTAATTCGTGCGCTTTGTGCGAAACGGCGGTTAACTGCGCCGGATCACCCGCTCGCCGGGGTGCATTTTCGTGCGGGAACGGCTTAATCAGCTGTTCGGTTCGCTCAACCATTTCCAAAACACTGTGTCCGGTTTCGGTTCCCAAGTTTAAAATTTGACTTTTATGTTCTTTCATCAAATAATTTAAGGCCGAAACATGCGCACTTGCCAAATCGGAAACGTGAATATAATCGCGAATGCAGGTGCCGTCCGGTGTGGCATAATCGGTGCCGTAAATAAGCATTTTTTTCCGAATACCGACAAGGGTTTCCATAATAACGGGCAATAAGTTTTGCGGATTTTTTTCCAAACCCTGAACGGCGCCGGTTGCATCGTATCCGACGGCATTAAAATAGCGCAAAGCAACGAATTTAATGTCTTTCAATCGATCATACCATTCCAAAAAGCGTTCAATTTCCAATTTTGTAAAGCCGTAAAAATTGATGGGATTGACCGGATGCGCTTCATCAACTTTCGGATAAAGCGGCGTTCCGTAAACCGCGGCCGATGATGAAAAAACAATATTTTTAACATTTTTTTTCGTCATGGCATTTAACAAATTTAAAGTGCCGATAATGTTATTAACGGCATATTTTTCGGGATTTGTCATCGATTCGCCGACGGCCTTTTTGGCAGCCAAATGAATAACGCCGTTAACATCGGTTAAGGCTTCCTCTAAGGCTTTTTCGTTTAAAATAGTGTTTTCAATAAACTCTGCCTGATCAAAAAGGTTAATTTTCTGTCCCGTGGATAAATCATCGAACACGCGAACGGAAATATCGGCCTCTAATAAGGCTTTAACGACATGTGCGCCGATATATCCGGCACCGCCGACAACTAAAATTTTCATTGAATTATTCTCCCGTTAAGTTTTGAGCGGCAAACTCCCAATTTAAAAGCGTGTTAATCACGTTTTGCAAATAAGCGGCTCGATTGTTTTGCGAATCCAAATAATAGGCATGTTCCCAAACATCAATGGTAAGTAACGGTTTTTGAGCGCCGTTGGTGAGAGGCGTTTGTGCGTTTGATGTTGAAACAACCGAGAGTTTTCCGTTTTCCGCCACCAGCCAGACCCAACCGCTGCCGAATTGAGCCAATCCTTTGGCTTGAAGTTGCTTTTTTAATTCTTCAACCGAGCCGAAATCGCGCTCAACGGCAATTTTTAATTGTTCGGGAACGGGTGAAGCGGCGGCATTCGGCTTTAAACTTTGCCAATAAAATTGATGATTCCACGCTTGTGCGGCATTGTTAAACAATGTTTGATAAGTCGCATCGCTTGCCGCCGTTAAAATAATTTCTTCCAACGATTTATTTTCCAAATCGGTGTTATAAATGAGCTCATTTGTTTTTTGCACATATCCGGCATGATGTTTATGATAATGAAATTGAACGGTTTTTTCGCTGATAACGGGGGCCAGTGCATTTTCCGCATACGGCAGATTTTGTAATTGAATGGTCATATTTCCTCCTTTTAAAAAACAATTATATCCATTTTAAAAATAATGACAAGATAAAAAAATGCGAGATGAAAAAAAGTTGTGAATATGCAAAAAATGCTTGCAATTTTGTCAGGAATCTGATAAATTACACTTGCTTTATGCGGTTATGGCGGAATTGGTAGACGCTCAGCGTTGAGGTCGCTGTGGAGAATATCCGTGGAAGTTCGAGTCTTCTTAACCGCACCAAAAACAGATACTTTGTCAGTGTCTGTTTTTTTATGGATAAAATTGATTGTGTTGATCGGATATATCGATATTTTTTCAATTTTGTTTTTTATTCGCAGGTGATGATTCTTTTTTCTTCTTTTCGGGCAATATTTATTTTTTTTGAGCGGCGATTGTATTCGCTTTCTTTCTTAATTTTCGGCGGGAAGTGTCGGCGCGTGGAATATGCACCGGCGCGGTGTGCCGAAAAGAGAGGAGAGGTGCCCCGCTGAATGGGAGTCTTAAAGGCGGGGCATCGGAGGGGGCGATGGCTTCGTCCTCTCAAAAGCTGGCCTCACTCACATAAGGCGTAGTTGGTGGCGTTGCGATTGTTACTGCCGACGCGACCGAGATCGAGGCCAACGCCGTACGCGTGGCAGGAATTTCTACTAGAAGTTGTATTTGCGTATGCATCATACAACCATAAGAAGCCACTCCCGCTTGAGCCGTTTCCGCCTGACTTTGCTCTCCTTAATTCCTTCACTACCTCACTTAATTCAGTATTACTGCCTCCTGTACATGTCTGTGTTGAGTTTTTATCATGGCAATAACACCATATCCCATTTCCTCCGCTATATTGAATTCTATGTTTACATTCTAACTCCGAAATTTTCACCATATGCTTCCCTAACGCATTACAGAACCGCTCCGCACTCCACCAGTTTAAATTATTGCTTTTAGATAATATATACGGATTATTGGGATCTTCCTTATCATTATTATCCGCTTTATATGAATCTATCTTTTCGCACTTATATGTGCTACAATTCTCTGTGATTGTGTTCCCGCTACATCTATTGCAACTTGTGCTCAAACAAAATTCATCTGCTGCACAATGCGAATCTCCACACAATTTTGGCTCTTCTGTTGTTGTCGTTACAGTCGTTGTGGTTACAGTGGTAGTTGTGGCCTCTGTCGTCGTTGTTTCGGGCGTGGTTGTTTCAACCTCAAGCGCCTCACAATCAACACCATTCCATTTCGGTGCCGACGGCGGACACGCCACACAATTCTTTCCGTTCCATTTCGGCGTCGGATCTTCACATTCGCCGCACCGGTGATTATTACTTTCATCTTGAATACAATGCCCTGTTTGACAAACGCCTTTGCTGCAATCATCGGTACATTTACCCGCTTGCTCATCACACACCTGATTAGAATCTTCACAGTCGGCGCTTGTCAGACACTCAACACAAACACCGCTGATGCAAAATCCCGGTTTACAGTCTGTACACGAGGGGTCACTGCTTCCGCCGTCGGTTTTGTTATCAAGTGCATTAAATGCAAACGACATGGAAACCGTGTCAACACTTGTATTATCTAATTGACAACCGTTCTTACTTGTGGGGTTTGTCATTGTAATTGAAAACGAATCTAACACGTTTTTCATTTCCCATAAATGCGTGCAGGTGCGCGGTGCAATACCGGTTAATTGTACTTGATAATGATATTGTCCGCTTGACGTTTCTTCTATGTTTACGTTGTATGAAGGCAAATAGCTTTTCAACAAGCGTTTCACTTCATTCGTGTACGAAGCACTTGTGTTAACGGAGGCCGATTTTTTGGCTGTCAGCAACGCATCGCGAATCTGTCCGGCCCGATAAGAAGCCGTTGCATATTCATACCCGCTTAAACTGCCGACGGATAACACCCCGATTATGGCCAAAACGCCGATCATTTCAACCATTGAACGGCCTTCTTGCGCTTGATTTTGAACTTGTTTGAACTCTTTTTTCTGTTGTTTTTTCATGAGTCTTCCTCCCGCTAATTCTATTTCAATAGTATACAAAAAAACGTACCTTTAATGCAACGCGGATTCCGGGGTAAAAATTGCCCTCAAAAAGCCAAAATCAAGCAGTCAAAAACAGCCGAAAAATCAATGAATTCCGGCCAAAATAAATTTTTTTTGAAAAAATCAAAAAAAAGTGTTGCAAAAAACGTACGTTTTTTTGAGGAGAGATGATTGGAAAAAATATGGCTGTTTCCCCCTCTCAAATCAGAGAGATCTTCCTCTTTTGCAATGCTTCACACCTGCAAAAGAAATATGAGTAACAAACTTTTGTACCCCCTCTAAACGCTGAAAAAAACGTTTGTTTTTTTATGAGTTGAACAGGGGGGGGTATTTATTTGTTATGTTTTGATTGTTTTTTCGTTTTCTTATGTTAACGGATAATTACAAAAACAGAAAATTTTGCACTACTTAAATTCGGGTTTTGCTCTTTCTTTTCTGAAATTGATGCAATTTTTACCATTCTCTGTTGATTTTTCATACTTTGCAACGCGTTTATTGAAAATGTCTTTCACATCTTCTGATGCATCATTCCATTCAACGCACACAAAGCCGTTTTTTAATGTTAAAGTGGCCCCGTTAACGGTTTCGCTGCGTGTTGAGCCTATTCCTCCGCCCGTTGTGCCGGCCGTTAAGGTTGAGGCTGCGTTAAAAATGCGTTCTGCCTGATAACGGTGCATGGCCAATGAATAACCGGTCATACCGCCAATGGATAAAACACCGATAATGGCTAAAACACCCAGCATTTCAACCATGGAACGGCCTGATTCGTTTTTTTTCATATGTCCTCCTTATCTTGCTTTGAAAACATGATCAAAACAACCGACAACCTTTGCCAAATCTTCCTCTGATAAGCCGGTATGTGTTTTATGTCGACAAACATCAACGACGGTGATGCAATTTTCATTCACCATTTCGGCTGCCATACGGCAATGATTGATATTAAAAAAGCTTAACCGTAACTCGGTACCGATATCTTTTAAATAATTTTCCGTGACATGAATGCCGATATGCATCGGATTTAAATTCAATTCATCGGCCGAAGGTAAATTCGGATTGCCGTATTGATCATAGCGCGCGCCTTTGCCGGTATAAATTAAACCGGCATATTGTTCGGCAGAAAACATTATAACATTCACCTGATTCTTTTCCATTGCCCGTTTATACCCGATAATACCGCCAATGCTTAATACTCCCACAACCGCGAGAACACCCAACATTTCAACCATACTTCGTCCGTTTTCCGATGATTTTTTCATTTGATCTCCTTTTTATTCAATATGACTGATATTTTCAAAAAACGCAACAAAAAAACACTTTTTATTTGAAAAAAATCAGTTGCGAATATGATTTTATGACTTTAAATCTTTGTTCAAACGGAACAGAACAGGGAAAATGTAAGGCTTTTTAACCGATTTAAAAAATCAGCGATTTTGTTGTAATTGCTTTGAAAAATGAGACGGTTGCATTTGATGAGATAATTTCAGACGGCTTAAATGTAAAGCCTCAACGGCATATGTTGTTTGCTTTTGCGTGCTGTATTTGTTGCGCAAAACGGCGTTCAGCCGTTCTTGTTTGAACGATTCGTTATGCGTTTGCCCGGCCATATACGCCGATAATAATTGCAAAGACGGATAATTTTTTTGAGCCAATTCCTCAATCACGTTTCGTAAACGATGTTGTGCCCGTTTATCAATCGGATTCGTGGGATTTAATTGAACATAGCGCTCTTTAAAAAGCGTACCCAGCTGATCGGAAAAAGACATATTGCCGTTGTTTTCCTGATTTAAAGCATCATAGAGCGCCAAAGAAAACGGTTTTTCGGACAAATCGGGAAAATCGGCCGTAAAAACAGGCAAATCAACTTTTTTCAGCACGTTATATTCATGCAGTAACGGAAAAAAGTTTTGCGGTTCGAAAAATGTTTGTAAGACTTCGGCATTCGGGAGTTGAGTATGCCGATAATCAAACAATTGATTGAGATTCGTTTCCGTTATGCAACAGGCGGTAACATATCCCATAACGCCGACGGCGTCTTTCGTTGCCAAGTTTTTCAATTCCGCCATGGCTTGGCGTTGTTGTTCCAAAGCAACATGCGAAACCGATTTCGGATTCGAAAGCGTTTTTTGCAATAACCGAACTTTTCGCACCAACTGACGGACGGTTTTTGTGACAGATGCCGTTGATATGTTTTTTGAAAGATCGTTCAGGTGCATTGACATATTTTTAACCTAAACTGTTGCCTTTGTTATTGATTTGCATAAATGCGGAAGAAACCTCCTGCGAATCGGTATTCACTTTTGTTGCATTATCCGCCAACGTGTTTTGCTTTTGCAAATCGGCAACTTTTTCGGTTAAAACACTCGTTTGTTGCGTTAAATCATTGACTTGATTGTTGGCTTTTTTGGTTTTATGTTTCTGTCGATTGACTAACCAAAACACCAATCCGCCGCCCAGAACAACGGTTGTGCCGATAATAATTTCGTTTAACCAACGTATATACCAGGCGCGGTTATCGACATCTTCGGCTTTACCCAATTCGGAAGATGTTGTAAATTTTTGCGTGTTTTGATCGGTTGACGTAATGCCTTTAACGCAGGATTCATATTCGCGTTCACTTAAATAAACGCCGACGGGTTTGTTGTTTTCATATTTAACATTAACAGGTGTTTTGGTTCCTTTTAAAAACACGCCGGAGGAAGTTACATCATAAACTTTGGAGGAAAGTTTCATATTATCATCTAACACAAGGGCATTTGCCAGTGTTTCTTTGCCGTTAATCATATCGACAAGGGTTTGATAAGCATCTTTACCGAGATAACGCGCTTGACCGTTTCCCGTTACCTGCGGCGGAAGAATAACGCACGTTCCTTCGGGGGCAATCAATCCGCCGTTAATTTCACCGTCGGCAGCGGCTTGCGCCTGAGAGGTCGCAGCATTGCCCGATGTTGTTTGCGCACCGGTGATTTTTCCCGCAAGATTACTTCCCGTATTCAAAACTCTTGTACCGGTTGAGGCAACGCGACTCACGCTGTTGGCCACCGTTTGCGTTCGGTTAATAGCACTTTGCGTATCTTTTAATCCGCTGATAAAACTGTCTAAACCGCTCATATTGAAACTCCTTCCGTGTTAGAAAAATCCCTTATTTTCTTACAGTATATCAAATGAAGCGATAAAAGTCAATGAAAAAAATAGAAAAAAATGAAATGCGGGCGAAACATAAAAAAATCAGCCCTTGCAAGACTGATTTTTTCAAAATACCGTTAAAAAATCGGCGCAAAAACTATGCGACTCTGCCTCCGTTACCCATAGCCAGAGCGTTCATGGCTGCATTACCGGCTGACGCCGTGTTTTGAGCAAGTTGTGTGTTTTCTGCCGAATTGTCGTCTTGGCCGAGTTTGTTACTGAAATCACCCGCTAAATAGCTGGCAAAGCGATCTTTTCCCAAAAAGCCGCTGATCAGTTGAAAAGCGCCGCCGAATTTACCTAATTTACTGCTGCCCATACCGACCAAGGTTACCATAGCATCGGTCATACAGGCGCGATCGCCGTTGAAAAGCCCGGAGAAAACGTTTTTGATACGTTCGATGGCTTGTTTGGCATCATCGTCTATTTTTTGAATTTTTTTCTTTTCTTCAAAGTATTTTCTTTGTTTTTCATTGTCATATTTGGCGTTTGCGGCGTTCATGTTATTCAAAGCTTCTTTGGTTTCTTTAATATCTTTTTGTGTTTCCTCGTTTGTGGCTGTTTTTGCCAAATCTTGAACGGATTTGCCCGGGAAACCGTCTTTGGCATTTGCCAACAACGTTGATCTGAAATTATCCGAATAGCAAAAAGCCTCTTGAATGGCGGGATCTTGCAACATGGCATTGATTTGTGCGACTGCTTTCGGGTTTTTCTTAATCAGTTCGATATTTTCCTGATCTTGCTTTGACAGCGGACTTTTTTGATCGGGATTTTTTGCCGCCGCTTCTTTTGCCGTATCAACCGTATTTCCGACAGTTTTGACGAATGATTGTTGTTTGGCGGCTTCTTTAGCGGCTTCTATAGCAGCTGCATCAGTTTTTGACGGGTTATTCACACTCATAATATCCTCCTTATTTAAAAAAATTTAATTTATTATATCATTTTTTTTCAGGGCTGTCAATAATGATTTTTTTATAGAATGAAATATCGGCAAAACAAGGGGTTAGGGGGAAGAAAAGCAGATTTTTTCAAAAAAAAGCGGAAAAAGAGAAAAAAAGACTTGCAAAATAAAAAAAAGGGGTGTATAAGGGAAAACGTTGAATGCACCCGTAGCTCAATTGGATAGAGCATTTGACTACGGATCAAAAGGTTGTAAGTTCGAATCCTGCCGGGTGCGCCATAAAAAATCCCTGTGAGAACGGGGATTTTTTTTGTGCAAAGTCGGCGGGGATAAGAACTTACAAGTTCGGTCGCGGAGTAAAACGGAGCGGACGCCGGAGGCGGTCTGAACGGAGTGAAGACACACCCAAGGGGTGTGCAATCGATGGCGGGTGCGCCATAAAAAAATCCCTGTGAGAACGGGGATTTTTTTTGTGCCAAATTTATGCGGATTTTATATTTAAAATAAAAATATCTTTTACAAAATTGAATTTAAAATTTAAATTTTATTTAAAAATGCGGATAAATTATATTTAAAATTCATATATTCTTAAAAAACTGTATTTAAAATTTAACTTATTTCCTTAAAATTGTAATTATAATTCAATTTTTTTCTTTAAATTTAAGTATAATTTCAATTTTTTATCGACGCAAACGGCAGTATATCGAATCGGCGGCACAGATAACACCATATCGGCACAAACAAACAGCAATATCGGCCCGGCACAAACAAATCAACATATCGGCACAAACAGCAATATCGGCCCGGCGCAAACAAATCAACATACCGGCACAAACAGCAATATCGGTCCGGCACAAACAAATCAACATATCGGCGCAAACAGAAATTATTTTTCGTATCGGCGTAAATAGCGATAAAATTTTTGCCGATCTCTGTCATGTTGCAGTTTTTTATCAATAAATCCGTTAAAATCGCGACGCAGCGCCACTTTTGGAAAATCGGGCAGTTCAATTTCAACGCTTTCCCCGATTTTAAGATGTCGCACGGCCGGTTCAAAGCATTTTTTGTTGATAAACTTGTGTAACGAGCGCTCGATTAAGCAAAAATTCGAAACGTGATTTGTTCCGCCGCCGCTTAACGGTACAATGTGATGCACATCGAATCCGGTAGGAATGCGCCCGCGCCGACACCTTTCCAAACTGATTTTATCGGCGTACGGTGCTAAAAATCCCTTGCGATAGAGCCATTTCACGAATTTTTGGTTCATATTTCGTCTGTCGAATTCTTTGCGCATGGCTTTTGTAACGCTCGGATCTTGTAATGTGAAACGAATGCCCATTTTTCTCTCCTCTCATACTATTTTATCACAAAATGCAAAAATAATCAACTTTTATCTGTTTTTACGGTATTTTTGAAAAAAAAGATGATTTTTATAAAAAAAAGATTGCTTTTATTTGCTGAATTCTTTAAAATAAAAAGCAGATATTTATTCGGGAGGAATAAAATGAAGAAAAAAAAGTTCAAACAAATTCAAAATCAAGCGCAAGAAGGCCGCAGTATGGTTGAAATGCTGGGCGTTTTGGCCATTATCGGCGTGTTATCCGTCGGCAGTTTAAGCGGGTATGAATATGCAACGGCTTCTTATCGGGCCGGACAGATTCGCGATGCGTTGCTGGCGGCCAAAAAGTCGGCATCCGTTAACACAAGCGCTTCATACGCAAATGAAATAGGCCGTTTGTTGAAAGGGTATTTGCCTTTATACGGCGTGAGCGTAGATGCAATGTCAAGCGGGCAACATCCTTATCAAGTGCAATTAAAGGGTGTTGCACCGCGCACATGCACGCATTTATGGGAAATGAAAAATGTTTTGTCTTCGTTTTCAATTACAATGACAAACCCCACAAGTAAGAACGGTTGTCAATTAGATAATGCAAGTGTTGACACGGTTTCCATGTCGTTTGAATTTAATGCGCTGGATAATAAAACCGACGGCGGAAGCAGTGAACCCTCGTGTGCAGACTGTAAACCGGGATTTTGCATCAGCGGTGTTTGTGTTGAGTGCCTGACAAGCGCCGACTGTGAAGATTCTAATCAGGTGTGTGACGAGCAAGCGGGTAAATGTACCGATGATTGCAGCAAAGGCGTTTGTCAAACAGGGCATTGCATTCAAGATGAAAGTAATAACCACTGGTGTGGCGAATGTGCAGAGCCGACGCCGAAATGGAACGGAAAGAATTGTGTGGCTTGTCCGCC
>CANREI010000039.1 GCA_947629595.1 uncultured Alphaproteobacteria bacterium
AACTTGGCCAAAAAATTTCAACGGCGCGATGATTTTTGGGATTTGATTTTTAATACATACGGGTTACCCGATGAAAGTGATAAAAAATTATGGGGTGATGAAAATACCCGCTATTTAAGAGCTTTTATGCAAGGCTCGGCTTATAACGCTTATGTGATCATGGAAGATAAAATTATTCAGGATAATGATTATGAGGCGGCACAAAGTGACTTTAAAACAATTAAAAAGCCGACTGCGTTCACTTTAACGGGTGAGGAGCCGGAAGATAATGAGGACTGATAAAAGAGGGTGTAACAATGATTGACGGTATTAACACAAGCAAATATTTAATTAACTATACACAAATGGCTCGGGAAGGGCGGTTGGTTAATTTGGTCGGACGGCATGAAGAATTGGACAGGTTGATTCATATTTTAATGCGCAGTACGAAAAGCAATCCGATTGTCGTCGGTGCAAACGGTGTCGGTAAAACGGCTTTGATTGAAGGGCTTATTCAATTTATGTCGACCGAAGATGCGCCGGCCTATTTACAGGAAAAAGAAGTTTTCGGTATTAACGTGCCGCAGGTGATGCTCGATACCAAAAATGATTTGGAATACAGCGAGTTAATCAAACAGTTAATTCAAGTTATCGTTGACAGCCAAAAACAAAAAATTCTTTATTTAAAAGATATCAGCTTATTGGTGAATGTTGATACAAATCCGGAAAATAAAGATGTTGCCAAATTTTTGAAATTATGCTTATCGGCCGATGAAATCGGTTGTATCATTGAAGCCAATCGTATTGCCTATGTCTCCTATGTGGAAAAAGACAATACCGTTATGTCGCGGATTCAATCTTTGATTTTGGAAGAACCGACTCTGGATGAAAGTATTGCCATTGTGCGCGGGCAACGGCGAAAATTCGAGCGACATTACGAAGTTTCCATTCCCGACGAAACCGTGCGTGCCGCTTGTCAATTAACGCATCGGTATATTAAACAGCGCTCTTTCCCGTCCAAAGCGTTGGATTTGTTGGATGATGCCGCCAGTCAGTTGGTGATGGATCACGAAAAAGGCGCACCGCAGGCGCAAGAACTGGTTGTCACGCCGGCCTATTGCTTTAAAACCATTGCCGATTGGACGGGAATTCCCGTTGAAAAGGTCGATGCGGAAGATAAAAAACGATTGGCTAATGCCGAAACTTATTTAAAGCAACGCGTGATCGGGCAAGATGCGGCCGTCGGCGTTGTGGCAAATGCTTTAAGGCGGGCGCGATCCGGTTTGCAAGATCCCAATCGTCCGATCGGTTCGTTTTTATTCATCGGTACGACCGGTGTCGGTAAAACAGAGTTGGCCAAATCGCTGGCAGATTTTATGTTTAATGATGAAACGGCCTTAATGCGGTTGGATATGTCGGAATATATGGAACGTTCTTCCGTTGCCCGTATGATCGGACCGGCGCCCGGTATGCCCGGGTTTGAAGCCGGCGGCTTGTTAACGGAATCCGTTCGGTTAAAGCCGTTCCAAGTGGTGTTATTCGATGAAATCGAAAAAGCGCATTTGGATATTTTAAACCTGATGTTGCAGTTGCTTGACGAAGGCCGTTTAACCGACAGTAAAGGGGTGACGGTTGATTTCAGAAATACCATCATTATTTTAACATCAAACGTCGGAGCGAATTTACCGAGCTATCAACGTGTTGAGAAGTTAAGCGAATATTTCAGACCCGAATTTTTAAACCGGTTAGATGATATTGTTTCCTTCCACCAGTTAAATGAAGAAGATTTACGCAAAATTGTGGATATTCACTTGAATAAATTGCTCAAACGGGCGCAAATTGCCGGCTATACCATTATTGTGGCCGATACGGCAAAAGATTGGTTTGTCGATGAAGTGTTTACATCTAAATTCGGTGTGCGTGCGTTAAAGCGGTTAATTCAAAATCAGGTGGAAAATCCGCTGTCTTTCCTGATTATGCAAGATAAAATTCGGCAAGGACAGGAAGTTTTCTTAAATGTGGATAAAACGGGACGTAAATTGCAAATTTACACCAAAAGCGCCATTCCGGGAGCCGACGAGGTAATAAATGAACCGAAACAGGAAAGCAAACCGGCAGAAAAACCGCTGAAATCTGCCAAATCCGCTGATAAAAGCGAAACCGGCAAACGGGAAAAGTCATCGGTTAAATCTGCCAAATGAGTCGGCTGAAAAAAACATTATCAACTGATATGTCGGTTTTGGTTCGTACTGAAAAAAGAGCGTCTCGAAAGAATATATCATTGCCGAATGAAACATCGGAAAAGCCGGCCGCGCTTCTTTTACATTGGTTTTATCAAAACGGACGGCAAATGCCGTGGCGCGTGATCGGCGGTGCGCATTCAAATCCTTATGCTGTTTGGATTTCCGAGATTATGCTGCAACAAACAACGGTTAAAACCGTTGAAAGCTATTTTTTGCGGTGGATGAAACGTTTTCCGGATATTCAATCGTTGGCGGCGGCCGATTTACAAGAAGTGTTGCTTTATTGGCAGGGATTGGGTTATTATACGCGGGCGCGCAAAATACACGAATGTGCGCAGGTACTTATGCGAGATTATAACGGAAAATTACCGCCGGACAGAAATTTATTGTTAAAATTGCCGGGTATCGGCCCGTACAGTGCGTCCAGTATATGTGCATTTGCCTTTAATCAGCCCGAAACGGTTGTTGACGGAAACGTAATTCGGGTCATTGCGCGCTTATACGGCTTAACTCATGCCGTTACCAAGGAAGAAATTTATGAATATGCGCAAAAATTAACGCCGCCGGAGCAGGGAGCCGATTATGCTTCCGCCATTATGGATTTGGGTGCGCTTGTGTGTACGCCGCAACATCCGAATTGTGCCGTTTGTCCGTGGCAAAAAATTTGTGTGGCATCTTTTAAAAATCTGACGGAGAAAATTCCGCTTCTTCATAAGCCCGAAAAGAAAATAAAAAACGGATATGTCTATATCATTCAAAACGAAGAAGGGAATTATTATATTGAAAAACGAACGAAAAAGGGGCTTTTAAACGGTTTATATGAATTTCCGTGGCAAGATAATGACACGCATTATCCGTTGTTTCCGGCCGATGATTGGCGTATATTACCGCAAGTTGTATCGCATACATTTACGCATTTTCATTTAACGCTTAAAGTTGTTCGGTTAACACTCAAAACACCGGATTGTCCTTTAAAAACGGGAAATTTCGTTGCGTTGAAAGCGTTTAAAAAATATCCGTTTTCAACCTTGATGAAAAAAGTGGCAAAGTTATTGAAATAACATTTTATTAAAATGCTTATACGAAAATATGTAACAAAATCAAAGCCCACGATAAAATCAATTGAATGAAAGCCGTTAAAACCAAAGCGCTGCCGATATCTTTTGCCCGCTTTGACAACGGATGCCACTCTTTTGAAATTCTGTCAACGGTTGTTTCAAGAGCGGTATTTGCCAATTCGCATGCCCAGACAAAGAAAACGGGATAAATCAATAAAACTTTTTCAATCAGAGAAACAGGCATTAAAAGCGCGATAAGCAATAACGGAACGCAAAAACAAATTTCCGTTCGAAACGCGCATTGCGTTTGATAAACGGCATTAAAACCAGATAAAGCATTTTTGAAATTACCGTAGAGATGTTTTAAAGACATTTTTTGCATGTAGTTTCACCTTTTTTTATTATATAGGGTTTGAATGAAATAAATTTCAAATCTTTTTTGTTCGTGTTAACGCTTTTTTTCTTGCTATTTGTAAAAATTAGATTAGAATAAAAAAAATAATCCGTAAAGGGGAAATATGCGTTTAAAAAATTTGGTTGCCGTTGTTTTTTGTGTGTTTTTAATCGGTTGTGCGCAGCAATCGGTTGTTGTCGAGCCGGATTCGGTTCCAAAAGTCGAAAAAACGGAACCGCTTGTTTGTCCGCCCGTAAAGAAAGAACAAACGCTGGCTCAAAAAGTCAAAGAAAGTTACTCATTGGGCATTATCGGGGAAGTGGAGCCTGTTCGCTTTCCGCCGATGAAAGGCGCTTTATTGGCGCGAATTGATACGGGAGCTGCCGGTTCCTCCGTTTATGCGCAAAATATTCAGGCATTTGAGCGAGAAGGGAAAAAATGGGTTTCGTTTGATATTGTTAATTCCAAAACGGGCGAAAAACATCATTTCGAAAAACGACTCTATAAGCAAATTACCATTAAACGGCAATTGGAAAACGAAGGCAGATATGTTGTGATGATGATGCTTCGTATCGGCAAAGAAAAACTCAATATACCGTTTTCTTTATCCGACCGAGGGCGTTTCGATTATCCGGTTTTAATCGGACGAAACGTTATTAAAGGGCGGGCGATTGTTGATCCGAGTTTATCGAGAACACTTTATTAAATTTTAAGGAGACTTAAATGAAACGCCGATTTTTGTCTGTTCGCTTTTTTTTAAGTTTAGGCCTTCTCTTTTCCGTTCTTTTTTCAGCGTGGAGCATTTATTACAAAACACAGGAGTGGGGATTTAATTTACATCCCAATCAAAAAATACCCGTTTGGACAATCGAATCGCATTTAACGTTTCAACCGACCGGTAAACCCGTGGAAGTTTCGTTTGCCCGACCCGACGGAACGGGAAATTACAAAATTTTAGATGAAACGGTGATTGCCAAAGGCTATGAAATTAAAAAAGAAAAAAATAAGTTTGTGATAAAGGGCAAAGATAAAAAGAAGCAACAAAATATTTATTATCGTATTTTGGTTTACGATACCATGAAAAGCAAAGGCAAAACAAAAGCCGTTAATAAACCCGAAAAGCCGGCTCTTCCCTCTTTTTCCGATGATGATGTGATTTTGGCAAAAGAAGTTTTGTTGAAAGCCAAAGAAGAAAAAGGCGATATTGTTCAAAATTTAATTCGTTTGTTGAATGATTCGGAACCGAATGAAGCCGTATTGGCTTTCAGTCCCGAGCGAAAAAGTACATTGGAAACGGCTCAAATTATTGTTGATTTATTGGCGTTGGAGGGAATTCCCGCACGGCTTATTCGCGGTATTGTGTTAGCGGAGGGCAAGAAGGCCAGTAAAACCGATGTGTTGTTGGAAGCTTATCAGGCCGAAAGCAATCGGTGGTTAACTTATCATGTTCGCACGGGCGAATACGGCATTCCCGAATCGTTTATTGTGTTGCGGCGCGGTGATGATTCGTTGGTTGATGTTGTGGGCGGGGTTGATTCGCAAACAAAATATTCTGTTTTAAAATCATTGAACTCTTCATTCGGTATGGCAAAATATCGCGCACAATCGGCAGAACAAAAGCAGTTGTTTGCTTATTCGATATACAGTTTGCCCATCGCCGAACAAAATGCATTAAAATGGTTAATGATTTTCCCGTTAGCCATTTTAATTGTTGTTTTGTTGCGAAACGTTGTCGGATTGAAAACAATGGGTACTTTTACGCCCATGCTTATTTCAATGGCTCTGATTGAAACGGGTTTTTTGCCGGGTTTAACGGCTTTTGTGATTGTAACGGGCATCGGATTGGCTGTTCGTGCCTTATTGTCGCGATTAAATTTGTTATTGGTGCCGAGAATTTCTGCCGTTGTGATTTTTGTGATTTTCATTATTCAAATGTGCACGATTATCGGATATCGATTTGATTTTAAAGTGGCTTCCGCCGTTTTATTTTTCCCGATTATCATTCTGGCATGGATTATTGAACGCGCCTCGATTATTTGGGAGGAAGAGGGGTTAAAAAGTGCTTTAAATGAAGTTTTTTCAAGTGTTTCGGTTGCCGTTATCACTTATTTCGTGATTGTTAATCCCACCGTTCAACACATTATGTTTGCCTTTAATGAATTGAATTTGGTTATTTTATTTGTTGTTATGTTGTTGGGAACTTATACCGGTTATCGATTAACGGAATTAAAGCGTTTTGCCCCGCTTGTCAGGCATAAGGATAAAAAATGAGTTTTTTAGGATTTGTCAGCCCCGAAAAGTTAAGAGAAGCCGGCGTTTTGAGTATGAATCGCCGCAATTACGAAGTGATTGCCCGACATAATCGCCGGCGCTTATATCCGTTGGTTGATGATAAGGTGAAAACCAAACAATTGGCAAACGATATCGGTTTAACAACGCCGCATTTAATTGCTTCCGTCAGTGCACAATATGAAGTGAAAAATTTTTTGAATCTTGTCAAAAATGATAAAAGTTTTGTGATTAAACCGGCGCACGGCAGCGGCGGAAAAGGGGTGTTGGTTATTCAATCTTATACGCAAAATCATTTTCGATTGCCTTCCGGGCGGGTGTTGAGATATCGCGAAGTTTATCAGCATATTTCCAATATTTTAAGCGGATTATACAGTTTGGGCGGGCGATATGATACCGCTTTGTTTGAAGAAATGGTTCATTTCAGTGATGTTTTTAAAAATTACAGTTATCAGGGTATTCCCGATGTGCGCCTTATTATTTATGAAGGGTACCCCGTTTTGGCAATGATGCGTTTGGCCACAAAAGAATCGGCCGGTCGGGCGAATTTGCATCAGGGCGCCGTGGGTGTGGGCATTGATATTAAAACGGGCAGGGCCATCTCTGCCGTTCAACACAACAAGCCCGTTCGGTTTCATCCGGATACGAAAGCTGATTTAATGCAACTGTCCGTTCCCTTTTGGAAAGAGCATTTGCTGATTGCCGCACAAGGATATGAAATGACGGGACTGGGATATTTGGGAGCCGATATTGTGTTGGATAAGAATAAAGGGCCGATGGTGTTAGAATTAAATGCCCGTCCGGGACTGGCCATTCAAATAGCCAATCAGTGCGGATTGAGAAGCGTGTTAAAGCGTGTGGAAAGAGATTTTCCGCGCGGATTATCCTTTAAAGAAAGAGTTGAATATGTTTTATCAACCTGTTGAATTTGTTTTATAAAATAAGTATATCATAAAATATTTTTATATGATTTTTTTAAAATGTCTTTACAGACGAAATAATGTATTTTTTCTATTCTTTTTTATTTTTATGTATAGAATAAATATAAATTTTTCTTGAAAAAATTTTATTTTCCTATATACTCACCTTGTTAATGGTTTAACATAAGGAATTTAAATGAATACGGAAACAATTTATGTTTTATTACCCGCTTATAATGTTGAAAAGTTTGTTGAAGAATCTTTTGCCTCGCTTCAAAGACAAACAGATGATAACTGGATATGTTTGGCTTGTGATGACGGGTCAAAAGATAACACGTTAAAAATATTGAAATCATTGGCACAAAAAGAAAAACGTCTGAAAGTGTTTCATCAGGAAAACAAAGGTGTCGGCGGTGCGTTAAATTGTTTGCTCGATCAGGTTCCCGATTCGGCAAAATATATTGCTTTTCTTGATTCTGATGATGTCATTCATCCGCAAATGTTGGAAATTTTAAGAGAAAATTTACTTCAAACCAAAGCCGATGTTGCCGAATGTCAAATTTCGGGTATGAGAAACGAATTGCCCTCAATTGATGCACAACGCTTTCAAAAAGGGGATTATCAAACGCGTTATACGGAGAATACGGATTTATTTTTATCGTCAAATACGGCGCGTCCGTTCGGCAGAAGTTGGATTAACAAATATAATAAATTGTATTTGTGGCAAAAAATAAAATCTTTGCGGTTTGATGAAAAAATGTATCAATTTGAAGAAGATTATTTTTACAGCACGCAAGTGCATTATTTAATTCGTTCCAAAGTGATTGTTGAGTTAGGTCTTTATTATTACCGTAAAAACGTCGGAAGCGTTACCGGCACCGTGAATTGGGAAACGTATCAAAAAGCCGGTGCGCGCCGGATTGAATTATCCGACAACTGGTTTTTGAAAGAAAAAAGATTGCCCGATAATTTAAAAGCGGCATTTTGTAAAGATTTGGCAAAAGATGCTTTCCGAATGGTGGTGTTAAAGCCGCTGCGTCGTTCGAAACGATCGGAAAAATGGGCCTCTAAACGACAACAGCTTTTTAACAATGCACAAAAACTGATGCGGCATTTATTTGAAATAAAGGCGCTCAAAAAAGAATATTTTACATTTTATCAACGCCTTGTTTTAGGGTGTCTTAATAAAGGTTTTTATCATTTAACGTCGGTTTTGTTGATGCTGAAATAAAAAAAAGCCCGAAAAATACAGGCTTTTTAAAGGCGAAGGACACGACCTGTTTTAACGATAATCGGCTGCTTTCTTCCGAACCTGACCGGCTGTTAACGAAAAACACCCGCATCCTTCAAAAAAAGTATCTCATTCTTTTTTGCATCTGTCAACAAAAAAATCTTGCAATCAGTGATTTTTTAAGGCTATAATCAAATAAATTTTTTGATAAGGAGAAGAAAATGAGTTTACTTGCGATTGTCGAGAAAAAAGTTCATAACGCCTTTAAAACTTGCGGATATGATAAAGCGCCCGCTTTAACAGGGCTTTCCGATCGGCCGGATATCAGCGATTATCAATCAAACGGCGCATTGCAGCTGGCCAAAAAAGAAAAGAAAAATCCGCGTGAAATTGCCGCGCGAATTGCCGATGTTTTAAAAACGGATTCGTTTTTTTCTAGCGTATCGGTTGACGGGCCCGGTTTTATTAACATGCGCTTGAGCGATGCGGCTTTAATTCAATCGTTTTGTTTGTTTAAAAAGGGTAAAAACGGTTATCAACGCTCAACAAAAGCGCAACGCATTGTTATTGATTACGGCGGGCCGAATGTTGCCAAAGCTTTGCATGTGGGGCATTTGCGTCCGGCGGTTATCGGTGAGGCAATTAAGCGCATTCATCAATATGCCGATGATTTTATTGTCGGTGATATTCATTTGGGCGATTGGGGATTGCCGATCGGGCTTTTAATTGCCGAAATTCAAGAGCGTTATCCCGATTTACCCTTCTTTTCGAAAAATTATCATGCTGACAAAGCCGTTGTGCCGTTTACGGAAAAAGATTTGGAAGAAATGTATCCGATTGCCAGTCAAAAATCGAAAAATGACGAAGCATATTTGGCGCGTGCCAAAGAAAATACCCGTTTGTTGCAAAACGGACACAGGGGATATCGGGCATTGTGGCGTCAAATCCTGAAATTATCCGTGCGGGAAATTAAGAAAAATTATCAAAAACTGGATGTGCATTTTGATTTATGGTTGGGCGAAAGCAGTGTGAACAATCGCTTGCAGAAAATGATTAAACGGTTGAAAAAGCAAGGAATTTTAAAGTCGGATAACGGGGCGGAGGTGATTAAACTCGGCACAAGCGTGACCACAAAAAACAAACTGCCGCCGTTGATTATGGTTAAATCCGACGGCGCCGTGATGTACGGTGCAACCGATTTGGCCACCATTGAGGCGCGTATGGAAGATTATCAACCGAGTCGCATTTTGTATGTGGTCGATGCGCGTCAGGCATTGCATTTTGAGCAGGTGTTTTCGGCCGCGCGGAAGCTGAAATTGGTTCCGAAAACAGAATTATTGCATTTGGGCTTCGGAACCATTACAGGGCCGGATAACAAGCCTTTTAAAACAAGAGACGGCGGCGTGATGACATTGGAACGCTTGCTGAATGAGGCCGTGCAGGCTTCCATGAAGAAAGTGGAGCAAAGCAAAAATGCCGCTAAATTAAGTGCGCAAAAAAAAGAGGTCATTGCCCGAAAAATTGCCGTCAGCGCGGTTAAATATACCGATTTGATGAATGAACGTATGCGCAATTATGTGTTTGATATTGAGAAAATGACGGCGTTGGAGGGAAAAACGGCGCCTTATATTCTTTATGGTTTGGTGCGGATGAAATCGGTTTTGTCAAAAATGCCGAAAGCTGCCGTTTTTAAAGGCTGTCAAATGGTTTTAACCGAGCCGGCGGAACGCGCGTTGTTCATGCGGCTTTATCAAATGCCCGAGTTTTTTCAAACAGCCTATCAAAATGAAGCACCGCATGTGATTTGTGATTATTTGTATAAATTGATTCAAGATTTTAACGTGTTTTATCATGATTGCCCGATTCGCGGCGCCAAAGAACCGTCGATTCGGTTTACGCGGTTTTTGTTAACGGCAACGGCTTATCGCATTGCTTTCGATATGGCGCGAATCATCGGTTTGGAAATTCCGGAAATTATGTAAGGAGAGGCCATGAAAACAATCAGTGTTCTTTGTTCGGTGTGTTTAATGTATTTTTGTGTCGGGTGCGGGCGTGTTTCGCCGCCGCAATCGCCGGAGGGTGCTTTTTATCCGCATGTTTATTATGTGAAAGAGAAAACATCGGTTCCGCAAGAAAAACCCTCAAAAGAAGAAGCCGCGGAACAGGCCAAAGATTATGCCGAGAGCCTTTATGATTAAATTTTACGGCCGTTGTTTTTGTTGAGGCGTTGTTTAATTTTTTGTTTGCGCGCGTTTTGGTTGGCTTTTACCAAAACAGATTGCTGAATATCATTATCGGAAGGCTCAATATTCGGCTGACACATTCCTTGCCCCGAACAATCCAATCCGGAACGGATGCCGCTTTCGTTTTCCGGTTTTTTCGGCGGCATTTGATAATGTTTTTCAAACGTTTTATCCAAATTTTTTCGAGCATTTGCCAAATGAGTGAATTTTTCCGCTTGAAAAGAAGATGTTTTCTCTTCGGAGTCGCCCGAAAGAAGAAC
>CANREI010000040.1 GCA_947629595.1 uncultured Alphaproteobacteria bacterium
GTTTCTGCCGGTGAAATGAAAGCGGCAGCTGTTTTAAGTTTAACGGAAACGGTTCGGCGGCAAAAAATATTGGAATATATTTCTAAAACGGCGCCGCAAGCTGCCTATACGTTGTCAAAACGCCTGATCACATTTGATGATTTCGCATTTTGGAGCGAAGATGATTTAAAATGTCTTTTAAAACAAACAGATGAAGAAACTTTGATTGTGGCTTTAAGTCATGTATCGGATACGGTGAAAGAGGCGTTTGTTCGCGTGATTGATCCGAAAAAATGGGTGGTTATTTTGCAAAAAACCACGCAAACGCCGATTGAGAGTATTCAAAAAATAGAAGAAGCGCAGGCGCGAATGATTCAGCAGGCGCAACTGTTAATTGATACGCGAAAGTGTAAAGGAAAAATTTTATGAAGCTGAAAACCTTTTCTGCCGACAGTATTCCCGAAGCCATGAACGCCGTTAAACAAACGTTCGGTGAAAATGCCGTGATTATTTCTTCCGGCCGGTTGCCGAATCATACCGTTCGATTGGTGGTTGCGATTGAAGAAAACAATTCGAATCAAGAAGGGCCGGATCAGGAAATACGCAACCGTCGATTGGCTTATTTTCAAAATTTATTGGCACCGCATCATGTGTTTGATTCCTATTATGAACGCCTGTTAAATGCGCTATCCCGTAAAAGTGCCAAGTTAACCGAAGAAAAATGGTTGGTGGCAGCCTTGGAAGAAATGTATGTTTATAAATCAATCGCGCCGCTGAAAAAAAATAATGTTTCGGTGTTTTTAGGACCTGCGGGCAGCGGTAAAACAACGGCGGTTGCCAAGGCGGCATTTCAAGCAAAAGCCAATCGCTTAAAAGCGGCTTGTGTGACGCTTGATCGGCAAAAAGTTTGCGGTGCGGCCGAATTGGAACGGTTTGCCGGTTGGATGAATATTTCCTGCACCTGTTTAAACGATCTGTCAAAACTCAATGAAACCGTAACGGTTTTGCGCTTGTCGCATGATGTGATTTTAATTGATACGCCGGCTTATAATCCCTATAATTCCACGGATTTAGAGAAAATTCGTGAAATTAAAACACAGCTTTCCGATGCGGAAATGATTTATACGCAACAAGCCGGGCTGGATTGCAAAGAAGCCGAAACACAAGGGGCTTTATTTGCCAAAGCCGGATGTACGGTTTTGCTGGGAACAAAATTAGATATGGCACAATCTGTCGGCGGATTATTGCAAACGGCACTTTTCGGCTCTTATCAATGGGGCGGATGGAGTAAAAGCAATAAAATCACGGATTATCTGTTGGAGGCCGGCAGCGGAACGTTGAATAACATTATTCGGGGAATGCTTTATAAACGAGAGGATGACTAAATGACACAACAAAATATTTCCGATATTTATGACCGCTTGGACGGACAAAATATTATTGCCGTCGCTTCGGGAAAAGGCGGAGTCGGCAAAACATTTTTATCCGTAACACTGGCGCATGCTTTTGCGACAAGCGGTGAAAAAGTATTGTTGGTTGACGGTGATTTAGGTTTGCCTAATATTGATATTCAGCTGGGCTTGAACACTTCTTGTGATATAGGGCAGGTGTTAACGGGGAAAATACCGATGAATCAAGCAATTTCCCACGTTCCTGCCATCGGATGTGCTGTTCTGACGGGACATTCGGGTTTGGTTGCAACAACGTCATTGAGTGACGGGCAATTACAATTATTACGCGATGATTTGCGTATTTTGGCGCAACATTATGATCGCGTGTTTTTGGATTTGGGAACGGGTATAGAAAAAACCATTACGCTTTTGGGCAGTGCCGCGGGAACGGTGTTAATTGTTTGTACGGAAGATCCGACCTCTTTGGCTGATGCTTATACGTTGGTGAAATATTTATCCGGGCAGGCAACGCCGCCGCGGTTTCGGGTTGTGGTCAATATGGCCAACACGCAAAAAGAGGGGGAACAAACATATCAAACTCTTTTGAAAGCCTGTCAAAACTTTTTAAATGCGGAATTGGAATTAGGGGGCATTATTCATCAGGAGTCGCATATTAAAGAATGTGTCCGGCAACAGGTGCCGTTTTTAACGACTTATCCCGATTCGCCGGTGGTTCAAGATATAGAAGCGTTGGTATCGTATTTAAAAAATCGATAAAATTCGATTAAAAAGCGGCTGCATTGAATAATATGTAAAATATGTTGTTCAAGGGTTGACTTTCGGCTAAAAATAGATTATTTCATATAAATCAATTGAAATGTGAAAGGATAGAAATGATATTAAAATCACTGTTTGGATCGGCAAATGACAGATATTTGCGGAAATTTAAAAAAACAATTGCTAAAATTAACGAGCTGGAAGCCTCTTATGAGAAATTAACCGATGATCAGTTGCGGGATAAAACACAAGAATATAAAACGCGCATTCAAAACGGCGAATCGTTAGAAAGTTTATTGCCCGAAGCTTTTGCCAGTGTTCGGGAAGGGGCAAAAAGAACGTTGGGATTGCGACCCTTTGACGTGCAATTGCTGGGCGGTATTATTTTAAATAACGGGCAAATTGCCGAAATGCGTACCGGCGAGGGTAAAACATTGGTTGCCACGTTGCCGGTTTATTTAAATGCTTTAACGGGTAAAGGTGTTCACGTGGTAACGGTGAACGATTATTTGGCCAAGCGCGACAGTGAATGGATGGGGCAAATTTATCGCTTTTTGGGGTTAAGCGTCGGCTGTATTGTGCATGACTTAACCGTTGAAGAACGGCGAGCGGCTTATAATGCCGATATTACTTATGCCACCAACAATGAGCTGGGTTTTGATTATTTGCGGGATAATATGCGCTTTGAATTAAAAGATATGGTGCAACGGCCGTTTTATTATGCCATTGTTGATGAAGTCGATTCGATTTTAATTGATGAAGCGCGCACACCGTTGATTATTTCCGGCCCGGCGGAAGATTCGTCCGAGCGATATATCGCAGTGGATAAGCTGATGCGTTCCGTTCGGCCCGAGCATTATGAAAAAGATGAGAAACATCGCACTGCCACGTTAACGGAAGCGGGCACGGAGTTTGTCGAGGGCTTGTTGCAGGAAGCGGGGCTCATTCAAGGCTCCTTGTATGATACGCAAAACATTGCTTTTGTTCATCATGTGGATCAGGCGTTGAAAGCACATGTTTTATTCACGCGCGATAAAGATTATATCGTCAAGAACAATCAGGTGATTATTATTGATGAATTTACGGGGCGTATGATGGAGGGACGGCGCTATTCCGACGGGTTGCATCAGGCTATTGAGGCCAAGGAAGGGGTGCCCATTCAGGCCGAAAATCAAACATTGGCCTCCATTACGTTCCAAAATTATTTCCGCATGTATCCGAAATTGGCGGGTATGACGGGAACGGCTATGACGGAAGCCGGTGAGTTTGACAGTATTTATCATTTGGAAGTGATTGAAATTCCCACCAATAAGCCGTCTGCCCGAAAAGATGAAAATGATGTGGTTTATCGTACGGCGGAAGAAAAATATGATGCCATTATTGAAGAAATTAAAGCCGCGCATGCCAGAAAACAGCCCATTTTGGTCGGCACGACATCAATTGAAAAATCGGAAATTTTAGCCGATTTGTTGCGCAAACGTTCCGATATTCAATTTAACGTGTTAAATGCCCGTCATCATGAGCAGGAAGCCAAAATTGTGGCGCAAGCCGGTGTGCCGGGTGCCGTTACCATTGCCACGAATATGGCAGGGCGCGGAACGGATATTCAGTTAGGCGGTAACTTTGAAATGCGACTGGCGGAAGAATTGGAAAAGAATCCGACGGCGGATAAAGAAAAATTATCTGCCGAAATTAAGGCGGAAATTGCCAAAGGGAAGGAAATTGCCTTGGCGGCCGGCGGATTATATGTGTTGGGTTCCGAGCGACATGAAAGTCGGCGAATCGATAATCAGTTGCGCGGTCGGTCGGGTCGTCAGGGCGATCCGGGCTTGTCGCGATTCTATATTTCGCTGGAAGATGACTTAATGCGCATTTTCGGTTCGGAGCGGATTCAACAAATGCTTAAAACCATGGGGATGAAAAAAGGGGAAGCATTGGCGCATTCGTTTTTAAGCAAAGGCATTGCCGTGGCGCAACGCAAGGTGGAATCGTATCATTTCGATGTGCGTAAAAATTTGTTGAAATACGATGATGTGATGAACGATCAGCGCAAAGTGATTTATGAACAGCGCAAAGAGTTAATGGTGGCCGAATCGGTAACGGAAACGTTAAAAGAAATGCGTGATGACTGTATTGAAAATATGGTTTATGCGGTGGCGCCGAGTCGGTCCGTGCCGGAAAACTGGAATGCGGCAGATTTAGAAAATCAAACGCGGCGTTTATTGGGGTTAGATGTGCCGTTTGCCGCGTGGATTAAAGAACCGGGAATGATTCCCGAAACCATGGTGGAGCGGTTACAAAGCGAAGCGGATAAGTCGGTGGCGGAAAAAATGAAAATTCTGCCCGAAGATGTGCGGCATCATTTGGAAAAAAGCATTTTAATTCAAGTGATTGATCAATCGTGGAAAGAACATTTGCAAACGCTTGATTTTATGAAAACCGCCATCAATTTACGGGCATACGGGCAAAAGAATCCGTTGAACGAATATAAACGGGAAGCCTTTATTTTGTTTGAAAATTTGTTGGCGCGCGTGCGTGAGCGGGTGACACAGGTTATTTGTCACATGCAGTTTCAAATTCAAGAGCGACCGCCCGTTCAAACGCAGGAAAGTCATCCGTTGCCGCAATCGGCAGTGGCACCGCAACAGGAAACGCCGTTTCGGCCGAATCCGCAAAGCGATTCCATGCGGGCGCAAACAACTGCCGGCGGTTCGTTTAACGGTATTGACGGACGAATCCCGCGAAACGCACCGTGTCCTTGCGGATCGGGTAAAAAATATAAACATTGTCACGGCGCCATCAAGTAAAAACAAGGCTTATCAAAAAACCGGAAGCAAACAGTCTTCCGGTTTTTTTTAGGGACTGAAATTTTATAATCAGCCTCTGGCATTATTCGCAACTACCCGTTGCCACATTAACGAATCCTCTTGAACGGAGGCGCCTGATTGAGCCAACCGACTGTTCAAGTGTGACGTATTGCCGGCGGGATTAAGGATTTTATTGCATTGCGCCAAAAAGCGAGACGGATTTTCCTTTAAGCAGGAATCGGTAACCAAAGCTTGGGCAGTGGCGTAAATTTTATTCGTTTCGTTCGGCGTTAACTGTTTTCCCTGCCGTTGTTGAATTTCAATCATGGCAGCGCCGGTAATCATGGCTAACACATTTTCGCAGCGCTTATCATGAGCCAAAATATGCCCTTGCATCGATTGCGCGGCTTGGGCAAATATGGTTTGCATTTGCTGTTGAACGGGTAAATGCGTATTTGATAAAATAACTTTTTCCGCGGCGACCATGGCGCGAATGCTGTCATTTTCAAATTGATTTTGAAGTGTGGGAATATTTTTATCGGAAATAGTGCCTTGTTGAGCCTGACGCCAACGCAACGGCGTTTTTCTTCGATCAATGGCATTCAGGGAACGTAATTTGTTATAATATAATTTCACAAGGGCGGGATAAGGCTTTGAATCGGCTCTGTTTTTAACGGAAGATATGACTTTTTGAGGAGAAGCGGCAGCAACGGCCGATTTTTTGCGTGAAAACAATCTTTTCCAAAAAGAAGGTTTGGTTTGTTTTTGCGTTTGAGCGGCCAGAGCCGTTGTTGTTCCGTCGGAAGTTTTTGCCAAAGCTCTGTCGAGTGAAGCCGGATCCAAAGCATGACTGCATTCCGTACGGCTGATAGCTAAACATAAAGCGCGTAAAACTTGGGGATTGTTCATATCCAGTTTGGTTGAAGCGTTAACATTCAATCCGGCATTTCTTAATTGTTTAATAACGCCGGCGGCATATTTTTGGGGATTATTTCCGTCACTGGCCGGGGCATAGACTTTAAAAATTTGGGCGGCCGTTTTATTGTGATAGCGTTTTTGTAACAATCGAATTAAAGCGCCGTAGCCTTCTTCCAAATTGGCGTAACGGGCATAACCTTTGCCGCCTTTTCCCCGAATACAGCCGGGGTTATTGTTCCTGATAGCAACTTTTGTCATTTTTCTTTTCCTTATTGTATACTTTATTTGAACACTGATAATATTTTATCACAAAAGGAAGATAATGAAAAGAATTATTTTTGAAAATAGACAAAAATATTTAATTTTGTGATTGCGTATTCTTATTTTAAAATATTTTTAATCGTTTTTATCATTTGATAACTTCTTATTAAGAATTGTTGAGTATAGTATCAAAACAAGGAGTTTAAAATGCCGATTACCGTAATTTTAGATGTGATTATCATTATATTGTTGGTTGCAGCCGTTATTTATGCCGTTATTTTGGATTCGCATTTATCGACAACGAAAGATAATTATCGGCAACTGTCTCATTTGATTGAGCAGTTTTATCAGGTTTCTCAAAACGTGCAGGAGGAATTAACGGCCGTGCAAAATTCCGAGCGGGAAATGCATCAGGAATTGATGAATCAAATTGACAAAGCCGGTGTGATGAAAGAAGAATTAACGCGCCTGTTGGAGAAGATTGATCAAAAAACGCATTTAATGGATTATGTTAAAACAAAGCGTTCCGTTCTGGCGCCCGAGCAGGTTCCGAATGTGAATGATTTGGATTTATCCGAATCGGAGCGCGATTTGTTGAATGCTTTAAATGAATTGAGGGTTTCATGAAACAATTATGCCGAAAGAGCGGATTTTCCGTATTTTTTATTGTGGTTGCGCTGGTGATGATCGGCATTCGATTATCCGATGTTTTTTCCGTCACCGATTTTATGATGAAATAGGTTCCGTATGCGTTTACCCAAGCACACAGCTATAATTATGGACGGAAACGGACGCTGGGCCGAAAAGCGCGGATTGCCGCGAACGGCGGGGCATAAGGCAGGGGCCGAAACGTTAAAGAAAATCATTGCATATGCGCAAAAAAAAGGCATTGAAATCATAACGCTTTATGCGTTTTCATCGGAAAATTGGAAGCGTCCGCCGGAAGAAGTGCAAACTTTGATGAATTTGTTTCGTACTTATTTAAAAAATGACGTGAATGAATTGATGAAAAAAGGGATTCGGGTTTCATTTATCGGCGAGCGGGAAAAATTTGATGCGGATTTGGTCGAACAAATGAACCGATTGGAACGGCAAACGGCTGATTTTAAAGGCTTTCACGTTGTTTTGGCGTTAAGTTACGGCGCGCGGAACGATATTATCAACGCAGCACGGCAGCTGGCGGCAAAAGCCGCCCGCGGGCAACTGAAACCGCAAGAAATTGACGAGTCGTTTTTTTCGGCACATCTCTCAACAGCCGATTTACCCGCGCCCGATTTCATTATTCGTACCGGCGGGGAGGAGCGCCTCAGTAATTTTTTGCTGTGGGAAGCGGCCTATGCCGAATTATATTTCACCCCTGTTTTCTGGCCTGATTTTAATGAGGAAGAATTGGATAAAGCCCTTGAATCCTATGCAAAAAGGGAACGGCGTTTCGGCGGATTGAAAATTAAACAAAAAGTTTGAGTAAAACAACCGAAAAATACCGCATTTTTTTGAAAAAAGTGGTTGACGTCTTGCACAAAATTTGTTATTATATAAATTAGGCGGATTAAAGGAATATTCAATTCCTGTTCATAAATGCAAGACGAAAGGGGCGGTCTATGTCAAAAATTCAAAAGCGTAATGGCGTTAAAAAGCTAACTCAAAAGCAGCATGCGCAAAAGCGAATCATGCAAAAAGGGCGAACAATGGTTGAAATGCTGGGCGTTTTGGCCGTTATCGGCGTTTTAACCATAACCGGTATTGTCGGTATGCAATATGCCATGCAGGTTCATAAGGAAAATGAAACGTTGAATGCGTTTAGTGTGGCAACGGCCGGTGCCCGAACGGCAAACTTAATGCAAAACTACATTTATTCTTGCGATGAAATCCCCTGTGTTGTTGATCCGAAGCAAGTGATTTCAACAAAATATGAAATGACGGATAAAGATTTTATAACGGCCGTGAATGCCCCTGTTCGCGTGCGTATTGAAGATACAAACGGATATACGGTTCGTATTCGGGGTATATCGAAAGAATTGTGCGAAAGCATTAAGAGCGGTTTTTGGGGAGAAACCTGTGCGGGGATTGACAGGAAAGGCTCCGATAAAAGATATCGGGCGGATAATTGCACGGCCTTAAAAAATTTGGATTGCGATCAATTTGCCAATGCCAAGGAAGGGCTTAGTCGGCGATCGGCTTTGCAGGAAGAAATTGAAAAGGAGCACATTCAACTGAGTTCGTATGATGCGGCTAACAATTACAGCGCTTTGGTGCTTTATTACGGTGAACCGGCCGGGGAAGATAACACATTTGTTGGCAGTTCCGGCGGTTATGAGGAACCCGATCCGGATGTGACACCTGATTTGGGAGGGGAAGATAACAAGCCTGCTCAAAGAGTTGAAGAAGTGCTTGATAAATGTACAAGTCAAGGCGGTGAATGGGTTGGCAGTATTTGTTGTGCCGGTTCGTTGAATGTTTTTACCGCAAAGGAAGACGGAGAGAATTGTTGTAACGGTTATCAACCGAGAAGCGGTGCGGATGACGGCACCTGTTGTCAGTTGAGCGGATACAAATGGAAGAAAAATTCCACGTGTTGCAACGGTTCCAAAGATATGAACGGAAACGTTGTTGCGGCTTGTTGTGACGGTTATCTGGTCGGCAATACTTGTTGTATCGGTTCCAAAAATGCGGAAACAGGGCGGAATGATAGCGCCTGTTGTGAAAAAGGAGAAATGGTCAACGGTGTTTGTTGTGAAGGTCTTACAAACACGCTAACCGGTGAAGCGAACGATCCTCAATGTTGTCCGGGCAAAATGGTGGGCAGTATTTGTTGTGAAAATTCCAAAAATTGGGAAACCGGAGACACTATTCAAATTTGTTGCGAAAACAGCGGCAACACGTGGAATAATGGTGTTTGCTGCACCGGATTCAGAGCTATAGACAGCAATCAGGTTGATCCGGCTTGTTGTAAGGGCGATGGGTTAGAAGTGAAAAACGGTTTTTGCTGTAACGGATCCAAAGATGCAGAAACCGGAAAAGTTGTTCGGCAATGTTGTTCCGGCGAGGTGAAAAACGGTGTTTGTTGTATCGGTTCCAAAGATGCAGAAACCGATCAGGTTGTTGCAGCTTGCTGTGATGGTAATTTAATCGGCGAGACTTGTTGTAATGGAATTTACGACCAAGACGGACAGAAAAATTCGGCTTGTTGCAGTGACTATAGCACGCCGGGATCAACAAATTGCAGGAATAATCCGGATGCAAGTTTTTGCTGTGAAGCGAACGGAGGAGAAGCAAGTTGTAATACGGAAACAGGAGAGCTTATTTGTTGTTCACAAGGAACTTCTACCGATTTGATTGGCGGCGGTTCGTCAGAAGAGTGCTGTGGTCAAGCCGGCGGCAAATGGAAAGGAACTTGGTGCTGCGGGAGTACGGCTAAAGGTAAAGCAGGCAGTGGCGGTATGTGCTTAAAGCCATAATTGTCCTGACTGTTTGAAAAAGCACCCGTCAACCGACGGGTGTTTTTTTTGGGGAATTTCGACCGATTCGATTGATGAAAACCGTTTTAAAAAAATATTGATTTATTCTCTTGAATTTTTATGCGTTCTTTCACATATTTTTATATCGGACAGGGAACGCATTCATTAACAATCATCAAACACACCTGTTTCCTGTCCGTTATTTTTTCATTGCCTTTTTTATGTTTCTTTGATAAACTCGTTACCTGTTGAAACAAGGAACCGATAAATGGCAAATATTTTAAGAAAATCGTTAAATTGGGTTTATTGGGGCGGTATTGCGCAATCGGCAACCGATACGTTTGCAACGGGAACGGTTATTACCGCTTATGCCTTGTTATTGGGTGCGGGTGATTTTGCCATCGGTTTGTTGGGTGCCGTGCCGTTTATCGGAAATTTAATGCATATTTTTGCGGCGTTTTTGTTGGAAAAAGGCATATCGGTTAAAAAATTATCGGTTGTCACGTCGGCCGTTTCCCGTCCGTTTTTTTTGGCAGCTGCCGTTTTAGCTTTTTTTCCGCATACCGTTTGGGTAGTACCTGCTTTAATTTGTTGTTTGTTAATGGTTTATTCCATCGGCAACATTGCCGGCGGTGCGTGGCGGGCGTGGATGAAAAATCTGGTGCCGAGTCGCTTGATGGGCGCGTTTTTTTCAAGTCGTTTTAAAGGAATGATGATTGCCAAAATCGGCTGTTTTGCTTTTTTGTGGCTGTTTTTGGAATATTATCGCCGGTATTTGCCCGCGCAGGAGTTGCACGCCTATTTTTATGTGTTATTACTTTCGTTTCTCATTTCCGTTTTCGGCGTTTATACCTCAACACAAGTGGCCGATGTGAAAGTTTCCGTGCCCTCGAAATTGAGTTTTCTTCAAAAAATAAAGTTTTGTATGAAAAAGAAAGCATTTGTGCGCTTAATGGAAGTGTTGGGCTGCTTAAACTTTGTGGTGAATTTTGTCACGCCGTTTTTAACCGTTTTTTT
>CANREI010000041.1 GCA_947629595.1 uncultured Alphaproteobacteria bacterium
TTTTCGGAAAACAGGTTGCGCACGTCCATATGATCGAACGAATCGATTTCCGGCGATTTAAACGCGGCCAAAAAAGCGGGATTTGTGTACATAATACGCTGATTAACGGCATCAATCACAACCGTCGGCAACGGCGATTCTTGAAAAATATGATCATCAACCGAGGGCGCGCTGATATGCAGCGGCTCAATCAGGCCGGCATAATAGGTCATATCGTCCAAAGAAAACGGACGCTGCGACACAAACCGCGATTCGATACCGCCCGGCAGTTTAAAATGCGTTGTTCCCTGCCAATATCCTTGAAAATCCGGACAATTTTCATAAACATACTTTTGTAAAGAATCGCCCAGCAATTCATTGAATTTCTTTTGAAATAAGGCGCAACAGGCCTGATTAACATAAATAAAACGCCCTTGTCCGTCCGTTAAATACACCGGATAAGCAAATGTGCTTAACACATCGGATAAAAAACCGTTTTGACGGGCCATTCCTTTATGAACGGCATATTCCGCCGTTTTATCACGGGCAATAATCAACAAATTCTTTTGCAATTTTCGAACGGATATGGCATAAACGGTTTGCGGCAATCGCACTTCCGTTTCAATCGGAATACCCGAGCAAAAAGAATCGACAATTTTCTGGACGGCGGAAATATCCGAGGCATCTTTTAAAAAAGAAAACGGATTTTCTTTATCTCCGAACAGCGCCTTTCCCTTGCTGTTTCCGGCAACAACTTTATTTTTGAGCGTCCGAATTTGACGGGCATCCGTTTCGGCAGATAACAAATCTTCGTAATATTTTCGTCCTTTTTTCCACAACATATTTTGTATCATAACAGGCATTTTAAAAAAAATCCACAAAAATATGTGCAAAAATTCATTTTTCATCAGAAAAGAATTATTTTTTAATGCTTGCATTTTGAATAAAAATAAGTTAAAAAGAAAACAATTCGCATTTTAAAGAAAGGAAAGCCGAATGCAAAACATCAAAAAACAAGCCATCGAAGAATTGGCAAATTTAATGAAAACGCACAATTTGTCAGAAGTTGAATACGAAGAAAACGGTACGCGTATTCGCGTGGTTGCCCAAAAAGAAGGACCCGTTGCGCCTGTTGCACCGATTGTCGCGCCTGCACCGACGGCCCCCGTCGAACCGGCACCGGCAACGCCTCAAAAAGCGGAAAATAATTTGGTTTCTCCCATGGTCGGCATTGTTTATTTATCAAAAGCGCCGAATGAACCGCCGTTCGTTAAAGTCGGCGATATTGTTCAAGAAGGCGATACCGTTTGTTTGATTGAAGCCATGAAAACTTTTAATCCGATTAAAGCAACAAAATCCGGCAAAATCAGTGCCGTTTTGGTCGAATCGGGAAGTCCCGTGGAATATAATCAACCCTTATTTGCATTGGAATAACAAATGTTTGAAAAAGTTTTAATTGCCAATCGGGGCGAAATAGCGTTACGCATTCACAGAGCCTGTCGCGAAATGGGAATCAAAACGGTTGCCGTTCATTCAACCGTCGATGCCGATGCCATGCACGTCAAACTGGCCGATGAAGCGGTTTGCATCGGTCCCGCGCCGGCAAAAGATTCTTACTTAAACAAAGCCGCCATTATTTCCGCCGCCATGGTAACGGGCGCCGATGCCATTCATCCGGGATACGGATTTTTGTCGGAAAACGCCGACTTTGCCGATATGGTTGAAGCACACGGTATGGTATTTATCGGGCCGAAGCCGGAAATGATTCGTCTGATGGGCGACAAAGTAACGGCCAAAAAAGCAGCCATCGACTCCGGATTACCCGTTGTTCCCGGTTCCGACGGTGATGTTAAAACCGTTGACGAAGCGTTAATGTGGGGCGAAAAAATCGGCTATCCCGTTATTGTTAAAGCAGCAGCCGGCGGCGGCGGAAAAGGAATGAAAGTCGCCAATAATGCCTCGGAAATGGCAGATGCGTTTACATTGGCCAAAAATGAGGCACGCAACTCTTTTTCAAGCGATGTGGTTTATATTGAAAAATATTTGCAAACCCCGCGTCATATTGAAGTGCAAATTTTGGCCGATAATTACGGAAACGTGGTCTATTTGGGCGAACGTGACTGTTCTTTGCAACGGAATCACCAAAAAGTGCTGGAAGAAACGCCCTCACCCGCCTTAAACGCCTTTGAGCGCGAAAAAATCGGCACTATTGCCGCCAACGCCATGAAAAAACTCGGCTATACCAATGTGGGCACCATTGAGTTTTTATATGAAAACGGGCAATTTTACTTTTTGGAAATGAATACGCGCGTTCAAGTGGAACATCCCATATCGGAAATGATTACGGGCGTTGATATCGTGCGGGATCAAATTCGCATTTCCGCCGGCGCACCGCTCGGTTACACGCAATCGGAAATACAATTTTCGGGGCATGCCATCGAATGCCGAATCAATGCCGAAAATCCGAAAACGTTTATTCCCTGTCCGGGTCAAATCGGTGCCTGGCACACGCCCGGGGGATTAGACGTTCGGGTTGATTCGGGCATGTATGCCGGTTATAAAGTGCCGCCCTGTTATGACAGTATGGTTGCCAAACTCATTGTACACGGGCGAACACGCAACGGCGCTTTAATGCGCTTGCGTCGGGCATTGGAGGAGTTTGTGATTGAAGGCATATCCACTACCATTCCGCTGCATCAGAAAATTATTACCGATGCCGAATTTATTGACGGACAGTATAATATTCACTGGTTGGAAAAGTTTATTCAAAATCATCGTGATGAAATAGAAGAATCATAAGGAGAAAACAATATGGCACGACAAAATTACGCCGCGCAAAACGAACACGAATCGCTTGTAACCGTTATCAAAGCTTTTTTATCAGATCAGTTTATTGAAAATGTTGCAAAGGCCGTTCAACAAACCCCGACTCCCGATTCGGAACAAATCAAGCTCACGAAAGAGCAATGCGTATCCGCCTTTAAAGATCGGTTAATTGCCGATATGGGCTTTATGGTCAACGAAACGGATAAAAAAGACACGGCCTCTTATGCCAAAGAAGCTTTGGAGCGAAAAGAGCTGCATATGCCCGCGCTCAGCATTTCCTGCGGAACCTGCAATAAATGTGCGCATAACGAGTTTGTGGTAACCGATCAATGTCAAGGGTGTTTGGCGCGTCCCTGTACGAATTGTCCGTTCGGCGCCATTGAGTTTATTAACGGAAAATCGCATATTAACAAAGAAAAGTGCAAACGGTGCGGTATTTGTGCCAAATCGTGTCCGTACGGCGCCATTATTAAGCGCACAATGCCCTGTGCGGCGGTTTGTCCGGTTGATGCCGTTGAAAAAACGCAAAGCGGGTGTGCTAATATCAATGAAGAAAAATGCATTTCCTGCGGGCAATGTGCGGCCGCTTGTCCGTTCGGCGCCATTATGGCACGCAGTGAAATTATTGATGTTTTAAAAGCCATTAAAGCAGGCAAAAAAGTGATAGCCATGCCGGCACCCGCCATTATGGGACAATTCGGAATGGCCTCGATTGCGCAAATTTTATCGGCGTTTTTGAAAGCCGGCTTTACCGATGCCATTGAAGTGGCTGTCGGGGCCGATATTACCACGCGAAACGAAGCGGTGGAGTTAGCCGAACGCATGGAAAACGGTGCGCCTTTTATGACAACGTCTTGTTGTCCGGCTTATTATAATGCCGTTCGCAAGCACATTCCCGAAATGCAAGAGTTTGTTTCGCACACCTTAACGCCCATGCAATATACGGCGCGCTTGTTAAAGAAACGCGATCCCGAGTGTGTAACGGTTTTCATCGGCCCCTGCATGGCCAAGCGCGTGGAAGGGTTTCATGATGAATATACCGATTTTGTTTTGAATAACAAAGAAGCGGAAGCGCTTTTTGAAGTGTTGAATATTGTTCCGAAAGAGTTACCGGAAGAAAAACAAGATGACAATGCCTCAAAGCAAGGACGCGGCTTTGCGTTAACGGGCGGTGTGGCAGAAGCCGTTGTGTCATTGAAAACGTGCGAAGTTTGTCCGGTTGCCGTTAACGGATTAAATAAAGACTCGGTGCGTCAGCTGAAAATGTATGCCAAAAATCGAAAGGCAGACGGTAATTTGGTTGAAGTAATGGCCTGCACGGGGGGGTGTGTCGGCGGTCCCGGCGTAGCGGCTCCTATTAAAAACGCCATGAAAGAAATTAAAGACCGAATGGCAAAAAGCGAAGATTTAAAATTGTAAACAATTGCCCGCTTTTTGAAAACAAAGGCGGGCTTTTTCATCCAAAGGGAAAAAGAAAATGGCATCGTATCAATATATTTATGTGATGAAAGATTTGTGTAAAACTTTTCCGGGCGGCAAAGAGGTTTTAAAGCATATTTGGCTTTCTTTTTTCCCGGGCGCCAAAATCGGCGTTATCGGGCCGAACGGTGCCGGAAAATCAACGCTTATGAAAATTATGGCCGGTCTTGATGAAGATTTTTCGGGCGAAGCCTTTGCCGCAGAGGGAGTTAAAGTCGGTTATTTACCGCAAGAACCGCAACTTGATCCCGATAAAAACGTTATGGAAAATATTATGGACGGCGTGGGTCCCGTGCGCGATTTGATGAAGCGGTTTGAAGAAGTGAATATGAAGTTTGCCGATCCCGATGCCGATATGGAGGCTCTTTTAGCCGAACAAGCGGAATTGCAGGAAAAAATTGATGCGTGCAACGGGTGGGAAATTGAACGAACGGTTGAAATTGCCATGGATGCGTTACGCTGTCCGCCGGCCGAAGCCGATGTGACGAAACTGTCGGGCGGAGAAAAACGACGCGTGGCTTTATGTCGGCTGTTATTATCCAAGCCCGATATGTTGTTGCTTGATGAGCCGACCAATCATTTAGATGCCGAATCGGTTGCGTGGTTACAAATTTTCTTGAAAAATTATGAAGGAACGGTTGTTATGGTCACGCACGACAGATATTTTCTTGATAACGTGACCGGCTGGATTTTGGAAATGGATCGCGGCGAAGGGATTCCTTTCGAAGGCAATTATACAAGCTGGTTAGAGCAGAAAGAAAAGCGTTTGGCGCAAGAACAAACGGCAGAAAGCAATCGGCAAAAAACATTAAAAGAAGAGCTGGAATGGGTACGTCAATCGCCGAAAGCCCGACAAGCAAAATCGAAAGCGCGCATCACGGCTTATGAAGAATTGTTGAAAAAATCAACGGAAAAAGTGCCCGATGTGGCGCAAATTGTCATTCCGGCCGGGCCGCGATTGGGGCAAACGGTTTTAGAAGCCGATTCGCTTTCCAAAGCCTTCGGCGATAAGCTTTTGTTCGAAAATTTATCCTTTCATTTGCCCGCCGGCGGGATTGTGGGTATTATCGGGCCGAACGGTGCCGGTAAAACAACGCTTCTGAAAATTATTACAGGTGCCGAAAAGCCGGACAGCGGCAGTTTTCGTTTGGGCGAAACGGTGCAACTCGGCTATGTGGATCAATCCCGCGATGCGTTGGATAACAACAAAACCGTTTGGCAGGAAATATCGGGCGGACAAGATATATTAACGCTCGGCAAACGGGAAATTAACTCGCGGGCTTATGCCGCTCAATTTAATTTCAAAGGCCCCGATCAGCAAAAAAAGGTGGGTATGTTGTCGGGCGGTGAACGCAACCGGGTTCATCTGGCAAAAATGTTAAAATCGGGCGCCAATGTTCTGTTGCTTGATGAGCCGACAAACGATTTGGATGTTGATACCTTACGCGCCTTGGAAGAAGCGTTAATGGATTTTCCGGGCTGTGCCGTTATTACCTCGCACGATCGCTGGTTTTTAGATCGCTTGGCAACGCATATTTTAGCCTTTGAGGGCAACAGTCAAGTGGTGTTTTTTGAAGGCAACTATGCCGAATACGAGCAAGATAAAAAGCGTCGTTTGGGTGTTGATGCCGATCAACCGCATCGCATTAAATATAAGCCCGTTAGCCGCTCTTAATGAAGAAAAACAGGCCTGTTTCACCAATTTTACATCAGTTTTTTGATGACAAATCAGCGTGATGTATCATCAAGCGCTTTTTACATTGATTTTATCTGTTTTTATAAAAAACTCAATCACTTATCATTATAAAAAAACGTTGCATTAAACGTACGATTTTTGCAACACTTTTTTTTAATTTTTTTATCTTTTTTGCATTTTTTTTGTTTTTCCCATACTTTTTTGATTTTTATTAAGTTTTTCGGCTTTCTGTGAAACCCTCGTTTTTAAGGAAAGTTATCGAAAAAAACGGTGAATTAAAGGTACCTTTATTTTATACTGATTTGTGAGAGAAGGTTTCTCTCAACAAGAAAAAGAGGCAATAATGCCTTAAAAATAAACGTTTTTTCAGGCTCAGGGAGTTTGAAAAACAACTAAATGAAAGGAAAACAAAATGAAAAAAACAAACGAATCCGGTCGGTCAATGGTTGAAATGCTCGGCGTTTTGGCTATTATCGGCGTTTTATCCATCGGCGGCATTGCCGGATATTCCATGGCTATGAACCGTTATCGGGCAAACGAAGCATTAGATGCGGCAACCAAATACGCCGTTATTTTATATGCCGGAAAGCAAACGGCGCAAGCAACCGGCGCAACATCTTATACGCCGGTAAGTTTTGCAGATGCCTTAGGTTCCACAACAAATCCCGGCGGAGCAACCATTACCACACCACAGGAATCGGCAATAACCGATACGGGTGTTGAATTAGAAATTGATTTTGGTGATTCCACTAATGTTTGCAAAGCAGCAGTCAGCATTTTGGGTACTACCGATAGCTGTGAAGGTGGTTCATTAACTTACACATTCAAACAAAGCTAACCTCTTTATTTGCTTTAAAAAGAGCGTCTTTTTAAGGCAAAGAACGGCGGGCAGAACGGTTTTTCTTGAGTTTCCGCTTCTGCCCGTTGTTTTTTTATAAAGTGATTGAAATATAAACAAAATGTTGCGTTGCAAAAACGTACGATTTTTGCAACACTTTTTTTTAAAATTTTAAAAAAATTTTTATTTTGGCCGAAATTCATTGATTTTTCGAGTGTTTTTGAGTGCTTGATTTTGGCATTTTGAAGGCAATTTTTACCCCCGAATCCGCGTTGCATTAAAGGTACGTTTATTTTATGCTTTATTTATTGAAAGGGGTTAAAAAATGAGCAATAAAATGAAGAAAAAGCACTTAAAACAAGTTCAAAATCAGGCGCAAGAAGGCCGTTCAATGGTTGAAATGCTGGGCGTTTTGGCCATTATCGGCGTTATCTCAATCGGTGGCATCGCAGGGTATCACTGGGGCATGGATAAGCATGTGTCGAATCAGATTCTTTACGAAATGAATCTGAACAGCACCCAACTGGCTATGCTTTTACAAAAGGGAAATCCTGAGGGCGTAACACTTTCTCTGGGGTCGCCCTATGATGATGCCGAGCCGAGATATCGCACCGTTGATTATGGCTTTGATTACGGATGTGAAGAAGAAGTCGAAGGAGAGTTACATAAATGTTTTAATCCTGATGAAACGGGATATTTTATATCAGCCTTAAATTTGCCGGAACGAATTGCCAATATGGTGATTGAATCGGCACCGAATTTACAATATTATGTTGATTATGAAGAAACGGTGGCAGATGAAGTCGAAAACAAAACAGATGTCACCATATTTTTTGATATAAATGCCGATGCAACCGAATCGCTTCCCGATTCGGAAGTAACACAACCCGAAACGACAACTTTGCCCGAAACAACGACAGATAAATGCGAAAACAATGATGATTGCAAGAGATTAAAAGGTAGTGATGATTACTATTGCCGAAGCAGTGGTTGTTCCGATAGTTGTAATGAGAGTGCGTGTACGCTGTTTAAGTGTGTCAAAATTAGCGATGATGATATTGTTCAAGGCAATGTAAATGGGAATGACTATTATGGATCAAAAACCAGAATGAATTGGTGGAGTGCCAAACGGTTTTGCGAAGCAGCGGCAAGAATGGTCGGCGGAAGTGGTAGTATGGTAAGTTGGGGAGATAGCGGTATAGATTGGAAATGTTATCAAGATAATGACGCTCCTGATCCGATAAACAAAAATCCCGGATATTGCAAAGCAACAAGCGACCATTGGGGAATTGATAATGTATCTGAAACAATAAAGGATTTTAGAGAGATGTGGAGCTGTGACAGAGAGATCACAAATAATGAAACTTGTAATACTATATATCCATGGTTGGAAGATGAAGACCCTTCTTGTGATACGTACCTCTTTACTCTCAATTCTGGTCGCGTTAACCATCATCTTCGTTATGACGGACACAATGCATTCTGCAAGTAATACCAAAGGATGCCATCTGTTTTCCTCTTATTGGCACACTGTGACAGGTTCCAAAACACCGTCTCACATTTTGAGATAGCGTTAGTGTTAATACTTTTTCTGAAAATATGCAATATATCTTCCCCCTATCGGCGGATGTGGGGCGGCGCAACTGTGCCGCTCCGCTATGGGCCGATAGGCGGGAAAAGAGAAGTACTTTTTCAAATTTCAAGTCATTTTTCTGATACCTTATTGACGACAAACCGCATAGCCGCCGAAATCAAAAGCATAATCTCCGTCATTTCGAGCGTTATGCGCTATATAACCGCTATCCATATCAATGCCATACACAAATTCATTGGAAAAAGAATTACTTGCCCAAAAATGATACGGACACATGAGGTTGCCTCCTTGATATCCTTTTATATTAGGATCGCACCCTTTTGTTTTTCTTAATTCATTGATGGAATCGGATAAATCTTCTTTGCTCGCATTTGAACCTATGGAGATATCCGTTCCGTTCAGATAACAACAGCCATGTTGTTTACTGTTTATATTAACCGCAGGATTACACTCTAAAATTGAAGCGTCTAACATAAAATCCGGCGTTGCTGTTGTCGGATAAACGCAATCCGAATCATCTCTGCCGGCATTTGCCGCACAGAGCCGACACGCACTCCACCATGTCATGCTTTCATTTGATACAACATATTCTTGACTCTTTATGGTAGCTTTAATTGAGCGAAATGCACTATTCACATCTTTACATGTGCCGCCTTGCGTTTCATCTTTCCATTCCCCGTAACAACCCTCTGTTTTTCCACTTTCCAAATTACACTCCCCATTTTTTCCGTCTGTTTTAAAATAGCAGTATTTTCCGTCCGTACAATCTTCGTTGGTACGGCATTCATAAGCCGCACATCCTTGTGCCGATTCTTTCCATTGTTGTCCGTCAGGACACGGTTCGCATTTGTTTTCATTGCAAACCGGCTTCTCCGTTCCTTTTTTAAGACAATCATTATCTTCTGTGCATTCCACACAATCTGTTCCGTTCCAAACACCGCTTGCACACGTGACGCATGTATTATTTTCACAATGTTCATCGCCTTCACATCCTTTTTCTTCCGTGCATTCTACACACACATGCCGTGACAAATCACAAACCGGCGTGCTTTCTAATTCTTTACAATCATCATCTCTTTCACAATGTGTTAAATCTGATATGGTTTCTCCCGAAAATACGGCATATAAATCATTCTCTCCCTCTTGACAGTTTCCCCCTTCCTCATATTCCGAATCGTTTACAGAAAAAGCAATTAAATTATCCATTCCGTTGATGAGACGCGCAAGCGGTTGACATACGCCGTTCGGAATTTTCGGTAATTCAACAAAATAAGCATTTGCAATTCGACAGGAAACGGTTTCATCGGAAATAAGATCATTTTCATCAACATATTTGCATCCGAATGCGGTATCATAATTATTAAAATTGATTTTATGCGCATCATAAGGGCTGCCGAGGGTTAAATTTTCCGTCCCTTGTGCAATTTTTATTTGTGCATCGGTACGCATCATATTCAATTCGTGCGCGATTTGATTCGCTTGATAGTAATTCATAGCCAATCTGTATCCCACAATTCCGCCGATTGATAAAATAGCAATAATAGCCAACACCCCCAGCATTTCTATCATTGAGCGCCCGCTTTGCGAGTGTGTTTTGATTCTGTTTTGTTTTCCCGCTTCCCCGCATACAGTTTTTGGTTCATTGTTTTGCATATATCCTGCTTGTGCTTGATTTTGAATTTGTTTTTTTGATTGCATTGTCATTTTCCGACTCTCCGTTTTCCCTTGCACGATTTTTGCTTTATTCCCTTGTATTTCTGCCTGTTTTAACTGATTTTGTCTTGCTTGCATTGTCATTTTCGACTCCCTTTCACTCTACGAATAGCATAAAATAAACGTACCTTTAATGCAACGCTGATTCAGGGCTAAAAATACCCTCAAAAATTGGCAAAGCAGCCTTGTTATAACCTGTTGATATTGCATTAAAATTACCTCCAAATAAATTTTTTTTGAAAAAATGCAAAAAAAGTGTTGCAAAAATCGTACG
>CANREI010000042.1 GCA_947629595.1 uncultured Alphaproteobacteria bacterium
AAAAGGATTGAGAATGCGCTTTCGGCTTATTTTTTCAATTATCGGATTTATGACGGTTATCGGCGGTTTGGTTATGCTGTTGCCCGCTGCCGTTGATTGGTTTTGGGATTTTCATCAATCGGCTGCCGTTTTTGCCTTGACCAGTGCGTTAACGGTTGCCGTCGGCACGATTTTGCTGCTTCTGACCGATGTGCATCATGTGCCGCTTCGAACCAAAGAAATGTTTATTGTAACCACGCTTGTGTGGGCGGCATTTGTGCTGTTTTCCGCCTTGCCGTTTTGCTTTTTGGGGCTGAATATGTCGTTTGTCGATGCGTTGTTTGAGGCAACCTCCGGCTTAACGACAACGGGTGCAACCGTTATTGCCGATTTATCCCGTCTTTCGCCCGGCACGCTTTTTTGGCGTTCGTTAATGCATTGGATGGGCGGTATCGGCATTTTGGTGGTGGCAATTTTAATTTTGCCGACTTTGCAAATCGGCGGTATGCAGTTGTTTAATATTGAAATGTCCGGCGAGTCGGATCGGGATATGCCCACCATGTCCAAAAATATTTTGGGTATTTTTATTTTCTTTGTCTTTTTAACCTTGCTGGCCGTTATTTCTTTATATGCGGGCGGTATGGATTGGTTTGATGCCGTTAATCACGCCATGAGCGTTGTGGCAACCGGCGGTTTTTCCACGCATAACGAATCCATTGCCTATTTTAACAGTCCCGTTATTGACTGGATTTTGATTTTCTTTATGTTTATCGGCGGATTACCGCTGGCAATCGGCTGGTTATTGATAACGCGTAATTTTTCGGCAATTCGAGATAATGAACAAATTAAAAATTTCTGCTTTTTATGTATCGGCCTGGTGTTGTTTATTGCTGCCGTTCGGTGGCATCAGGCCGCATTTGATAATCACGCCTTATCCGAAGTGTTGCGTTCAACGGCGTTCAGCGTGGTTTCCATTGTTTCGACAACCGGTTTCGTGACGGTTAATTACGAAAGCTGGGGATCATATGCAACCATGATTTTCTTTTTCCTTTTGTTATCGGGTGCCTGCACGGGATCCACGTCGGGCGGCATTAAAATTTTTCGTTATACGATTTTATTTAAAACCATTCGGGCAAAACTGAAAAGCGCGGCGCGTCCGAACGGCGTTTTCATTCCCCGCTACGGCAATAAGCCCGTTACGGAAGATATTGTAACCGGCGTGTTGGTGTTTATGGGATTATATGCCGTTTGCGCTTCCGTGGGTGCGGTATTGCTGTCGTTATTCGGTCTTGATTTAATTACCAGTTTGTCGGGGGCTGTCAGTTCGCTTTCCAACATGGGGCCGGCGTTGGGAAAACTCATCGGACCCGATCAAACATTTGCCTTGTTGCCGGAGGGCGCAAAACTGGTGATGACGCTGCTCATGATTATCGGTCGGTTGGAATTTGTGGCCGTCTTTGTTTTGTTGGTTCCCTTTTTCTGGAAACGAAACATTTAATACGCGGATATTTTTTTGCGGAAACGTTAAAAAATGCTTTCTTTTTTTGTAAAAAATTGGTATAACAAAATCAATTAAAAAATAAGATAGGATCAGATATGAAAAAATTTCTTTCAATGCTGTTTGTATTCGCTTTGTTGATTGTCGGCGGATTAAGTTTTTTTATTGTTCATTCGTTTAATGCCAATGCTTTTCAACAACAAGTTGTTCAAGGGGTTTCCGAATTAACGGGGCGTGATTTTGCCATTACCGGCGAAACGCAGGTCAGTTGGTTTCCCGCACCGCAAATTATTATGCATGACGTTACGTTATCTAACGTTGCCGATTCCATGTATCGCAGTATGTTGGAAGCGAAAACGGTTACCGTTCAGTTTGATTTAATATCGCTTTTAAAAGAACCGTTGGTAATCAATCGCATTGAAATTGAAGAACCGAAAATTTATATGGAACGACTTACAAATACGGAAACAAACTGGAATTTCCCGTTTTTGTTTGTCGATGTTAATGATAATTTGGAACGCGAGTTAATGGCGGGCGATATCAATCAAACACGCATTAACGCGTTGACCATTAAAAACGGCACGTTGGAATATGATAATCGCGTGAATAAAACGGAATGGAAATTTCAAAACGTGAACGGCAGTATTGTGTTGGATTCTTTGCAAGGCCCTTACACCTTTAACGGAACGTTTGATGCGTTTAGCAAAACGGTGGCGGCGCAATTACGATTAGACAGATTGAAAGACGATGCACCGGTTCGTTTTCAAATGAATTTAAGCGGTGAGGACGGTAATTTTTCTTTGGATGACGTGAACGGGACTATTTTAATCGGTAAAAAAAGTGTTCCCAAAATAACGGCAGACGGCTCGTTTAATGTGACGCGACCGAATGATTTTTTGAAATTGTTAAACCTTAAACCGTTGGATCCGTCTTTAAACGTGCCTTCCATGGGCAGTTTCGGCTATGAAACGGATTCTCAAACAGAATCGTTGAAAAACTTTATTATTCGATTTGGAAATCAGGAAGATTCGGTGGCGTTGTCCGGTTCCGTTAACAAAGAAGAAAAAGATAATCAGGTGTTTTATTCTTTAACGGTGGCGGTGAATCGATTGGACTATGCGCAATGGCAAAATATTTTGTCCGATGTGAATTTACAGCAGTTAACCGATGAAAAATTGCCGAACGTAACATTAAAATTTAACATTAAAGATTTTCTGTGGCAAAAAGAAAAAGTGCAAAATTTTTCGGCCGATCTGATTAAGAAAAACAATCGGTTTTCGGTGGAAAACGGTAAAGCGCTCTTAACGGGCAATACGGCGGTGACGTTTTCGGGCGGCACTTTAACGCAAGATGATAAAATCGGCTTGGATTTGTTGATTGCCGCTTCATCGGATAACGCCAAAGAATTATTAAGTCATTATGTTGATGTGAAAAATATAGCCGATAACCTGTTAACGAAAGTGAAGTTTAACGGTCGGGCGGCGTTTTATTCAAACGGGTGTTCCGTGGATATTCAATCGTTGGAGGTTGATAAAAGTAAGTTGTCCGGTTCGGTTTCCTATGAAAAAACAAAGGAATTGCCGAATATGGCGATTCGGTTGAATATTGACAGTATTGATTTTGATGCGTACAGCGGTTATCAAGTGCCCAAAGAAGCGGCAGACATTACAAAATCGGTTACGTTGATTAAAGATTATTTAAAAAATGCCGCCTTTTTAACCAAGTTTAACGGACCGCTTGATTTAACGCTTAAAAATGTGCGTTTCCATGCATTGCCGATGGAAGAAGCCGTTTTAAAGGCCTCCGTGAACGGTAATGTTTTAAAAGTCGATTCGTTTGAAACAACGAAAATGGCCAATGCCGCTTTAACGGGATCGGGCGAATTTTCGGGTGTCGGCACGGAAAAAATCGGCATTTCAAATATGAAAATTGACTTCAAAACCGATGAATTGGGATTGTTTATGGGAAAAGTTCATTTAAAAACCGATAACGCGTTTTTAAAGAATTTAAAAGCCTTTGAAATGAATTTGGATATTGCCGAATCCGATAATATTTGGAACGTGGCGTTGCAATCCAAAGCAGCGAATATGGAAACTTCATTCAGTGGTAAAGTCGATACATTAAAAGATACGGCTCAATATCGGGATATGAATGTTTACATTTCTTATCCGAATTTTTCGCGCTTTATGTCAAATATTGTCGGTTATGAAAACGCGAACAGCTCATTAAGCGGGTTGATGAAGTTAAATGCAACCGTTAACGGCACGGCGCAAGATTTTAATTTTACCAATGCTGTTTTGCAAATCGGACAAAATCAGTTAAATTTGGAAGGGCATTATACGTCGGGTGAAAATGCATTGTTGGATATGACCGTTTCCGCGCCGTCATTTGATGTGAATAAATATATTTGGAATGATTTAAAAAATATTTCCCTGACCGGATTGAATGCGCAAAAACCGTTACAGCTTTCAAAATTAGATAAACTGAATCAACATATTATTGTTAAAACGGCTCAATTGCTTTATGACGATTTCGAAGTTAAAAATGCCGTGCTTGAAACAACACTGAACAATCAAACGTTAACACTTAAAAATTTAACGGGTACCGTCGGTACCAAATCGGCACCGATAGAGTTAAACGGCACGCTTTCTTGGCAAAAAGAACCGGAAGTTGTTTTTGATTTTAAAATGGAACGGATGCCGTTAAATAATAATATTATAACGCTTAAAAATATGTCTATCGGTGACGGTGTTTTATCGGCAAACGGGCATTTAACCGCCAAAGGGGCATCGCCTGCCGAAATGATGGCGCATTTGAACGGTAAAGGGCATTTCGATTGGCAAAATTTCACATGGGTGGGAACAAACATTGAAAAAATAGCCCCGTTGGTGGATAGAGCCATTCAAAACAGAATACCGCAGGCAACGTTTGATAAGGCATTGTTGCGTTTGTTAACGTCGGGAAAAACGCTTGTGGAAAGTGTTTCCGGAGATTATACCGTTGATAACGGTCGCTTTCAGGCAATGGATTCGGCATTGAAAGGCAAAGGCTTTTTATCGGATCCGATGCAAGTTATTTGGAATATTTCGGCACATGATTTAGATATTTCCACACCGCTTTCTTTAACGGAACGCCCGGATTATCCGCCTTTCGCGTTGTCTTTAAAAGGCAAAATCGGACAGTTACTGTATCAAACAAATTATGTGGATTTATCGGCTTCCGTTGCTGATGTGGTTCGGGCGGATAACGAGCAGATTGAGCAGAAAAAGCAGGTTGCGGCGGAAGAAAAAGCCACGCAAGCGCGTACCGAGCGGGAAGAAAAAGCGCGTCAAGCGGTTCAGGCCGCCCGTCAAGCGGTTCAAACGGCTTCTGCCAAAGTGAAAACCGGCGATAATTCACGCGCGCTGCAATTATTACAAAGTGCGCAAGATGCTTTGGAGTTTATGAATAATCTTTCCATCAAAGAAAATTTAACCGATGCCGAATATATTCAGTTAACCGAGCAATCGCGTTTGGCCGTGTTAAAAGCGGATGAGGCGGTTGCCGAAGCTACAAACGATAAGTTTTTTGATGATCGCAAATTTATTCGCGCCATGGATAAGCAGGCAACAGCCATGCAACGGGAAATCGAGCGTATCAGTGCTGATTATCCCGATATTGAAATTGTGCAGAAACTGGTTCCGTTAACGGCGGAATATGCCAAAACATTGTCAAGCATTTCTGCCTCTTTGCCAATGCCTAACGAAACCGATGAAGAGCATCTGTCACACATGAATCGTTCCAAAACGGCTTATTTAAAAGTGTTAAAGGGATATCAATATGTTTTGCGTTTTGATCCGGAAGCCGTGCCGATGACACCGCTGCTGACCGACAGTAAATCAGCCGCTTCCGATGAGGAGGCAAATAAGAGCGAGCCGGTTCCGTTGGCGGAAATTTCTCAGTCGGAATCGAAGGCAGATGAGGAAACGGCAGCGGAAACAAATGAAGAACTGTCCGACGGAATGCGCGCCCGGATTCGCGGGCATATTTCCCGAGAAGGAGAAAATGATACCGCGTCATCGGAAGGAGCTTCTGCTGATACGATTGCTTTTTCCGAAGAAACGGATTCGGAGGATGAGGCCATCAGAAATTTAACCGTCGGAACGGGAATGAGAGGATCCATTCGTCGATCAGATTAGCTTTTTTTAACTTTGAAACGGGAAAACCTGTTTCAATAAAATATGTCCGAAGATGTGTCGGATGAGAATTTCACATCACATAAAAACAAAGGAGATTATATGTCATTAGATTCATTTTTTAATCCGCAAAGCGTTGCAGTTGTCGGCGTTTCAAACGATCCGAAAAAATTGGGCGCCGTTGTTTTCAATAATTTAATCGATGCCGGGTTTCAAGGGCGTTTATATGCCGTGAATCCGAAATGCGCCGGAACGCAATTATACGGCAAAGATTGCTTTGCCTCGTTGCGGGATTTGCCCGAAGCGGTTGATTTGGCGGTGATTGTTGTGCCGGCCAAGTTTACCATGCCGGTAATTGATGATGCCGTTGCCAACAAAGCCAAAAATATCAGCATTATCACGGCGGGATTCGGTGAAGTCGGCAATCACGAATTGGAAGACGGCATTGCTTTGAAATGTGCCGAAAACGGTATCAATTTATTGGGCCCCAACTGCTTGGGACACATTTCCACGTTTGATAAATTAAATGCCAGCTTTGCCGACGGTTTCCCCGCGCAGGGTAATGTGGCGTTTATTTCTCAATCCGGCGCTTATTGTTCGGCATTGATGGACTGGGCGCGAGAGAAGGGCATCGGCTTTTCGCATTTTATTTCCATCGGAAACAAAGCCTTGTTGGCGGAAGATCAACTGTTGGATGCTTTGAAAAGCGATAAAAACACAACCGCGTTTATTTTCTATTTGGAATCTTTAAAACACGGCAAAGAATTTTTACATGTGTTAAAAGAAGTTTCCAAAACAAAACCGGTTGTCATTATGGAGCCGGGAAAATCGCAAAAAGCGCAAGCTGCCAGTTTGTCGCATACGGGTTCGTTGGCGCCGAACTATCGCGTGTTGGAAATTGCTTTGAAAGGATCGGGTGCCGTTCAGGCTTATACAACGCGTGAACTTTTCGGGTTGTTGGAAATTTTGCAATACACGCATCATCACGAATTTGACGGTTCCGTTGCCATTTTAACGAATGCCGGCGGTGTGGGCGTGTTATCCAGTGACTTGTGCGAAGATAACGGGCTTGATTTGGCGCGTCCGAGCGATAAAACCGTTGAAGCTTTGAAAGCCGCATTGCCGGCAGAAGCTTCTTTCGGCAATCCGATTGACGTGATCGGTGATGCGCGGGCAGACAGATATGAAACAGCTTTGAAAATTTTGTGTGAAAGCGGTGAATATAAAAACATTTTGGTGTTGTTAACGCCGCAAATGGTTACGGATGCAACCGGAACGGCTCAGGCTATCGTGCGAATTGCGCCGCAATATAAAAACGTGAATATTTTTGCCGTGTTTGTCGGTGGTGTCCGCGTGAGAGAAGGGCGTGATATTTTGGAAAAAGCACACATTTTGAACTATGAATATCCGATTGATATTATTCGTTCGTTGGGCTTATTAAAAGCGCAAATGGCTTATCGCGGCGTTAAAGACGTAACGGTTGAAACAAAACCGGTTCCGGCAGAAATTAAAGCCGCCGTTCAAAAAGCCAAAGATGAAAAATTAGCCTCATTGCCGCAAAGCACGGTCAATATGATTATGGATCATTACAAAATTGATTATCCGAAGAGCGGTAACTATACCGATAAAGCGGCCGCGCTTGATTTTTGTCGGAAAATCTTTCCGGCACCCGTGGTGTTGAAATTATCGGCGCCCGATGCGCTTCACAAAACGGAAATGAAAGGCATTTATCTGAACGTGTGTGACGAGGCTTCCTTTAACGAAGCATGGGACGGCTTAAACGGTTCCATTGCCAAGTTTAACTTAAAAGGTGCCAGCGTGCTTATTCAGGAAATGATTGTCAAAGCAACGGAAACAATTATCGGTGTGAATTCCGATAAGAATTTCGGCCGTATTATGGTATTCGGTACCGGCGGTATTTATACGGAAGTGATGAAAGATACCACATTGCGTATTTTACCGGCGGAAGACTTTGATGCCATGATTAAAGAAACAAAAGTCGGCACCATTTTAAACGGTGTTCGGGGTGAAGAACCGAAAGCCGTCGGTGCATTGGCGGAAACGCTCAAAAAAATTCAGCAGGTTGTTTTGGAAATTCCCGAAATTACCTCCATTGACGGTAATCCTGTTTTGGTCACAAAAGACAGAGCCGTTGTGGTTGACTTTAAAATGCTTTTGAAATAAAAAAGTCAGGAAACATTCAAAAAATCCGCGTTGTTGAAATAACGGCGCGGATTTTTAATAAAACGAGAAAAAAGAAGCTTGACAAAGCAATAAAAAAGAAGTAATATCTCTTTAAATTTAAAACGGGGTTATAGCTCAGCCGGGAGAGCGCTGCGTTCGCAATGCAGAGGTCGGGGGTTCAATCCCCCCTAACTCCACCAACAAAACCGTTTTAAAACGGTTTTTTTTATAGCAAAAATGAGAGAAAAACCCGAAAGAAGCCGTTTCAATCAATAATGAATAGCTTTTTTTAGAATTGTTCAAGGAGTTGTTATGAGTCACACATCAAAAAATTTAACAATGCCGGCGCAAATTTGTTCCGAGCGGTTGACTTTGAAAAGAATTAAGCCGAGCGTTCAATTGGCCGATCAATTATTTCAAATTGTTGTGGAAAACAGAGATCATATTTTGCCGTTTCTTGAATTTGCCTTGCCGCAAATAACGGGTTCGATTGATGATGAATATAAATATCTGGTTCAAGCCGAGCAAGATTGGAATAACGGTAAAAGATTCGAATATATTATCTGCCCCAAAGGCAAAAACGAGGTGTTGGGCTGTGTTTGTGTGTTTCAAAGACATTTGCAAGTTGATAAATGTGTTGAAATCGGCTATTGGTTAAAGGCAGCGGCCACCAAAAAAGGCTATATGAACGAGGCGTTGCGTCAAGTGGCTAAAACGTGCTTTGAAAAAGGCACCGCGCGCATTTATATTCGAATCGATACCGAAAATCAAGCGTCTGTTCATGTGGCGCAAAAAGCCGGCTTTCAAAAAGAAGGTGTTGAGCGAAACGGTCGGTATAATTTTTACTTTCAAGCGTTTCGCAATATGAATATATTTTCAAAAATAAAAGAAGATCAAAATAATTAAAAAAAAGCCTTTGAATTTTGTTCAAAGGCTTTAAAAAATCGGCGTTTTTTTATTCTTCGCCCTGATAGTTTTTCATTAAGTTTTGCAAAGCTTTTTCATTGACTTTCACATCGGCATCTTTCATATAATTTTGAAGAAATGCTTCTTTTAAAATGTCGGCGGTGCCCGCAGCCGTTTCCTCTTTTAATGCCGAGGTGATTTCTGTTTTATCGCCGGGTTGAATTTCGTGAACGACGACAACGAATCTGGATTCGTTTACGGGATAAGCTTGGGCATTTTCGGTGCCGACGGCTTGATGAAAAATATTTTCATTTAAGTTTTCGCTCAAGCCGGCATTATTTTCCCGCGTGAAAACTTCTTTTTGAAGGGTAACGGTTTGCGGCGGTAAAACGGGTTCTTTTCCCGCCCGAATATCCGCTAAAATCGATTCGGTTGTTTTATCCAGGGCCGCCACTTGCTTATCATGCACCCATTTGGCGCGTAACTCCTCTTTCACCTGATCAAAAGGTTTTTGCATCACGGGCGTAATTTCATCAATTTCAGCCACCAAATAGCCGTCACCGTTTCGCACAAAACTGGACACATCGCCTTTCTTCAAAATAAACACGTTTTGCAATAATTCCTGATTTTTCATATTTTCGGGAATGGTTTTTCCGTCAGCCGCATTGCCGGCAATATCCGTTTTATTCACGGTTACGGTTTGTAAATTCAGTTTTTGCGCCGCTTCTTTTAAAGAAGCACCCGTGCCTAAAATATCTTCCGTTTCCCGCACCAGATTTTCAAGCGCGTCGTAAGCTTCATCGGCGGCCAATGCTTTTCGAATTTGCGCTTTAACCGTTTCTGCCGGCTGCGTTTGAGCAGGCACAATATCTTTTACCCATAAAATGTGCCATCCGGCCTGAGAGTGAATAGGGCCGACAATTTCATTCTTTTCAGCTTTAAAAACGGGTTCGGCTAATTCTTCCATCAATTGATTTTTGGCGGTTAGACCGAAATGTGTGTCTTCGGGAGTTTGCGTTGTATTTTTTAAAGCCGTTTCTTCAAAGTTTTCCGGTGTTACAATGCTTTTTGCTTCATTGGCGGCGCTTTCGGATTTGAAAAACATTTGATATAAATCTCTTTCTTCCGGCTTATTATATTTATCTTTTTGCTCTTCATAGCGCGCATTCACTTCGTTTTCATCAATTTTGACCCGTTGCATCATCAATTCGGGCGTTAACGATAACACGGTTAACGAGCGATATTCCGGATTCATTAAGTCTTCGGCATAAGCTTCGTAATAATCTTTTAAATCCTGTTCGGCGGGTTGTTCGTTAATCACAATGTTGTTCGGCAGAATTGTCATAACGGAAACAATGCGTTTTTCGTTTTTATAATTGTTGGCGGCTTTGACAATCAATTCGGG
>CANREI010000043.1 GCA_947629595.1 uncultured Alphaproteobacteria bacterium
TAAAATATAATTTTTTTCCCCGAGCGGGCGAACGGAAAGCAAAAGCGCATTTTCTGTTTTAAAAGACGGCATTTTTTTATCTTTACACCTGATAATCCAGCCCCCATTCGGCATAACGGGAGGGATCGTCAGCCCAGTTTTCTTTCACGCGTACCGTTAAAAACAAATGAACATTCGTTTCCAACAAACGAGATAAGTCACGGCGCGCCGATTCGCCGATTTTTTTAAGCATACTTCCGTTTTTTCCGATAATCATCGGTTTTAAACCGTCGCGCTCAACAAAAACGGTTTGCTCAATGCGAATGCCGGTTTTGGTTTCTTCCCATTTTGTTGTGGTCACGGCCAGGGTATAGGGCAGTTCTTGTTGCAAATATAAGAATAATTTTTCGCGCGTGATTTCAGCGGCAAACAGGCGATTCGGCAAATCGGAAAGATTATCATCGGGAAAGAGCCAAGCCCCTTCGGGCGCAACAGAGAGCAAATATTTTTTCAGTTCCTCCGTTTGTTCTCCCGTTTGAGCCGAAACCATAAATGTTTCGGTAAACACGGGCGCTTCGTTTAAGCGTTGAATTAAAGGCAACAGGGCTTCTTTGGACACTAAATCAATTTTATTTAAAACCAACACGGCCTTTTTATTGTTTTTTTGCAATAATTGAATAATGTTTGTTGTGTCTTTATCAATGCCTTTTTTGGCATCAACAACCAACATTCGTAAGTCCGCTTCTTCCGATTCCGTTAAAGCCGAGGCAACCATGGCTCTGTCAAAGCGTCTTTTGGCCTTAAAAATACCCGGCGTATCAACCAACACCAATTGTGTGTTATTTTCAACCACAATGCCGCGAATACAACAACGCGTTGTTTGCGCTTTGGGAGATACAATGGAAACTTTGGCACCGGTTAATCGATTGACAAGCGTTGATTTTCCGGCATTTGTGGCGCCCAGTACGGCAATAAAGGCAAAATGTTGTTCCGTTTGGTGTCGGTTTGGCATTTTATTCTCCCGTTAATTGGGTTAATAATTGTTTGGCGGCATTTTGTTCGGCCTCTTTTTTAGACGGACCGACGGCTTGCGTTTCCCCGAACCCCTCAATTTTTGCTTCAATGGTAAAAAGTGGCGCATGATCAGGCCCGATTCGGTTAATAACGGTATATTGCGGCATTTGTTGATGTTTTTGCGCCCATTCCTGCAACGCGGATTTGGCATCTTTAATGGTTTCGTGCGAGCGATTCAATAACGGCGTCCACCACGTTTGCACGAATTGTCGGGCTTTTTCCAAGCCTTGATCCAAATAAAGTGCCGCAATGACGGCTTCGCACACATCGGCCAGAATGGAGCTGTTTTGACGCAAGGCGTTATCTTGTGTGATCAGACGTTTCGGCAGTCCGATTTGTTTGGCAATTTCCGCCAACGTTTTTTCTTGCGCCAGTAACGTAAAGCGCATGGCCCAATCTCCTTCGTTTTCAGCGGGAAAATGATGATACAGCATATCGGCCAAAATCAGCCCTAAAACACGATCACCCAAAAATTCCAACCGTTCGTAAGGCGCGCTTTTGCCGTGATTGGCCAACGTTAAGGCACGCTTATAAATCGGGTTATTCGTTATAATCTCATCAACGGGAAGAACGGACGAAGTCATTTATTCTATCCCCGTAAACAAACGATTGGCGCGAATAAATTCCGGCCACCGCCAAAATTGCCAAAAATCACCGTTGCCGTTGTTGGAATAGAAAATAAAGCGGGCTTTTCCTTCTAAATTCGTGAGCGGTACGGCGCCGAAAAAGCGACTGTCCAACGAATTGTCGCGATTGTCGCCCATGGCAAAGAAATGCCCTGCCGGCACGGTAAATTTTTTGGTGTTATCGGGAAGCGACTCGTCGTTGTTTTCAAAAATGGTGTGAACAACACCGTTCGGAAGCGTTTCGGCATATTCGAAAAAGGTGGCTTTTCCCATTTCCGTGTCAATTCTTTTCTTGCCGATGAGCTGACGATCAACCATTTTATCGTTAATGTAAAGACGACCGTCAATCATTTGAACGGTATCACCCGGCAATCCGATAACACGTTTGATATAATCAACATTTCCGGAGAGTTGCGGTTGAATTTCCGGCGTCATTCGAAAAATAACAACATCACCGCGCTTCGGTTCGCGCGCAAACAGTTTGCCGTGCGGAATAATCGGTGCGGAAAACGGAAAGGAATGCCGTGAATAGCCGTAATCATATTTTGTGATGAATAAATAGTCACCGATTAACAGAGTCGGTATCATGGAGCCGGAAGGAATGTTATAGGGTTCAAAAGCGCAGGAACGAATGGTCAAAGCAATAACCAATGCCCAAAAAATGCCGACTAACTCCCGCCAAATACCTGTTTTTTGAGGCTTTTTTAATGTTTGTGTTTTTTCTGTCGTTAATTGTTCTTTTTTCATTGAAATCAATCCTTTTATGTGTTATGTTATTTTCTATTCGTTACTTTAACACAGAAAGAATCGTTTGTCCATGCTAAAATTTGAAATTAACGCAATAAATAAAAAATCGCGTCGCGGTTTTCTTCATACGGCGCACGGAATTGTTCAAACGCCGGCGTTTATGCCGGTCGGAACGGCAGGAACCGTTAAAGCCATGATGCCCGAAAGCGTGAAAGCGACGGGCGCGGAAATTATTTTGGGAAACACATATCACCTAATGTTGCGTCCGACAGCCGAACGAGTGGCCTCATTCGGCGGCTTGCATCGGTTTATGAATTGGCCCGGTCCGATTTTAACCGATTCGGGCGGGTTTCAGGTGATGAGTCTTTCGAAATTGCGTAAAATCACGGAAGAGGGGGTCACGTTTCAATCGCATTTAAGCGGTGCAAAACATTTTTTATCACCCGAACGCTCGATTGAAATTCAATATTTATTGGATTCGAATATTTCAATGGCGTTTGATGAATGCGTGAAATTTCCCGCCGAATATAAACAGGTTCAAAAATCAATGGAGCGTTCCATGCGGTGGGCGGCACGATCCAAAGCCGCTTTTAAAGATCGGGACGGATACGGTTTATTCGGCATTATGCAGGGGGGAATGTATGAAGATTTGCGCCTGCAATCCGTGAAAGCATTAACGGATATCGGCTTTGACGGATATGCCGTCGGCGGGTTGGCTGTCGGTGAAGGGCAGAAAACAATGTTTGAGGTGTTGGATTATGCCGCTGCTGCTTTGCCGGAAGATAAGCCGCGTTATTTAATGGGTGTCGGCCGTCCCACGGATATTGTGGGTGCCGTTAAACGCGGCATTGATATGTTCGATTGCGTAATGCCTTCGCGGTCGGGGCGAACCGGACAGGCGTTTACGTCGCAAGGGGTGTTAAATATGCGCAACGCTTGTCATATTGACAGCCATGAGCCGTTGGATTCGGCGTGTTCCTGTCCGGCTTGTCAAAATTATACGCGCGGCTATCTTCATCATCTTATTCGGTGCGGCGAAATTTTGGGGGCTATGTTGCTCACAACGCATAATATTTGGTTTTATGAAAATTTAATGAAAGAGATTCGCGCGGCCATATCGGAAAATCGGTTTGATGATTTTCACGATTCGTTTATGGCGCGGTTTGAAAATGAGAGGAAAATGTGAGCAAATCCGAGCGAGAAAACAGGCAACAATCCGTCCGTTTGAAACGGGTAACGGCTTCACAAAAGAAGCAGACAGAGCCTAAAACGATAAAACCTCTCTACAAACGCCGTTCTTTTGAAGGATTGGAACGCTTAACAAAGGAAGTGCGGAACATCACACGTCCGATTTTGGGAAAACGCGGTTTTTCCGGATTTGAAATCATTGAGAACTGGACGGAAATAATCGGAGAGGATTTGGCTTTGGGTATTCAGCCCGAAAAACTCACTTTTGACAAACAATCCCGCATCAACGGAACACTGTATGTGAAAAGTGCGGGCGGGGCATTTGCTCTGTTGTTTGAACATCATAAACAGCAGGTTATTGATCGAATCAATTCTTTTTTCGGATATCCGGCCGTTGCTTTTGTACGCATTACACAGGGTAAATTAAATTTAAATCCGCTTCCGAAAGAAAATTCGGTATCCGAAAATGAGTTTTCTCCCATGGAAATTGAAGCTTTAAAAGAAAAAACGTCTTTGATTGAAGATGAAAATTTGCGACGAATTTTTTATCAGATGGGATTAACTTTTTTAAGAAAAAATCATCATTAAAGTTTTTTCTTGACGCAATTTAAAATATGAGTATAATAAAAGTGTGATTAGGGGAATTAAAAATGTTTTATTTTGATGCACATTGTCATTTACAGAATAACAGACGGTTTGAAAAAGCCAAAAAGTTAGGTTTGAAATATTTTATCGTTAATGCAACAAATCCGGATAATTGGGAAGAAGTGATTCAAGCTTCCAAGGTTATGCCGGAAATACTGCCGTGTTTGGGTGTTCATCCGTGGTATATTGATCAGTTACCCATTCATTGGGTGAATATATTAAGTCAATATTTGAATAAAAATCCGAATGTTATGATCGGTGAAATCGGATTGGACGGTACCAAACCCGATTTGCCGCGACAGGCAGATGTTTTTGAAAATTGCCTCAAATTGGCACAAATATATAAGCGTCCCGTTCATATTCACGGGCATCAGGCCTGGACGTTGATTGCCGACATTTTGGCTTGTTATCCTCAAACGGTTTGTTTGCTTCATCACTTTAACGCCAAAGATCAACAGATTCATCGGTTTTTGAAATTTGAAAACGTTTATTTTTCCTTAATGGCGGTGCGGAAGTCATTAGAATTGCTGCCGCCGGAGAGAGTTTTGGTCGAAAGCGATTCGCCCGATAAAAGCAGACGATTGGAAAACGTGATTGAAGTGGGTAAAAAATGCCGGGGCGGTTGGAAACAGTTAGATTGCAATTTTCTTGATTTTTTCAGTTACTTTCCCGACGGATTGCCTGATGCGCCGAAGGGTTTGTTTCGGTGGTAATGCAATCAATGAATGACAGAACCCGGCTTTTGCTGGGAAAAACGGCTATGGAACGGTTGAAAAATGCACATGTTTTAATTGCCGGTGTCGGCGCTGTCGGTTCCATGGCTGCCGAAGCTTTGGTTCGAAGCGGTGTTTGTCATTTAACGGTTGTTGATTTTGATACTGTTTCCGTCAGTAACTTGAATCGACAGATTTTTGCCACAACGGCCGCGTTAAATCAGCCGAAAGTGAAAGTTGCCGAAGAACGGTTACGGTTAATAAATCCTTCGGTGTGCATTCGAAAAAAAGAATTGAAAATCAGTGCGCAAACCATCGAATCGCTTTTTGACGAACCGATTGATTTTGCCATTGATGCCATTGATTCGCTCAATGCCAAAACACTATTGATTGAAGCGTTTCTGCAAAAGAAAATTCCGTTTGTATCGGCCATGGGAGCCGCTTTAAAAACCGATATGACACGTGTGCGATTAAGTGCTATGAAAAAAACAATCGAGTGTCCGTTAGCGGCGTTTGTTCGAAAGCGCTTACGGCGTCGCGGTGTTGATTTATCATTCCCAGTTGTTTGGTCAGATGAGTGCGTTTCCGATAAAAAGCATTTGGCTCCGATTGAAGAAACGGGTTTTGCCGAGCGACGAGCCATGGGCTCGGTTATGACCATAACGGGTTTATTCGGATTATTGTGTGCGCATGAAACCCTGTTGTTTTTAACGCAAAATGAAAAGAGTTTTTATGATGGACGTTTTTGAAATTGAAGAACCGAATGAGACAATAACGGCGCCGGAAAAGATTGAACAAACCGTTGAGAGATTGCCGTTTTTGGTTGATTTAAATCCCGAACAGCTTCAAGCCGTGGAACATACCGAAGGCCCGTTGTTGGTTTTATCGGGTGCCGGCACGGGAAAAACACGCGTTTTAACAACCCGAACGGCCTATATTATTGAAAAACATTTAGCAAAGCCTTATCAAATTTTAGCCGTAACGTTTACCAACAAAGCCGCCAATGAAATGAAATTGCGGTTAGAAAAAATGATCGGTTCGGCGGCTTTTTCCGTTTGGTTGGGCACTTTTCATGCCATCGGTGTTAAAATTTTGCGCAAACATGCCGAAAAATTGAATTTAACTTCCGATTTTACGGTATTAAGTGCCGATGATCAGGAACGGTTAATCAAAAATATATTAACGGAAAGAGGCATTGATGTTAAAAAATATGATCCTGCAACGGTTCTTGAAATCATTCAGCGTTGGAAAGATCGGGGTTTATTGCCGCAAGAAGTTGATTTCAGAGAAAAGAAGTCACAAATCAGCGGATTGGCTTTTGACAGTTATCAAACGTATCAGAATCGACTGCATACGTTAAATGCCGTTGATTTCGGTGATTTATTGCTGTTGCCGATTGTGCTTTTTCGGGAAAATCCCGATGTTTTGGAAGAATATCAGACGAGATTTCGTTATATTTTGGTTGATGAATATCAAGATACCAATGTAGCCCAATATTTATTACTGCGTTTGTTGGCGCAAAAGTGGCATAATATTTGTTGTGTGGGTGATGATGATCAATCCATTTATTCGTGGCGCGGCGCCGAAGTCGGTAACATTTTGAGTTTCCAAAAATTTTATCCCGATGCCGGCATTATTCGTTTGGAAAGAAATTATCGCTCAACGGCGCATATTTTGGGAGCGGCATCCGGTTTAATCAGTCATAACGAATCGCGTTTGGGAAAAACGTTAAGACCGGTCGATGATACCGCTGATGTCGGGCAAAAAGTAACGGTGAAAGGCTTTTGGAATGATATGCAGGAGGCGGATTGGGTTTGTGAACAAATAGAATTATCGCAAAAGCGCGGTATATCGTTATCGCAAACGGCCGTTTTGGTTCGGGCAACGTTTCAAACACGCTTGTTTGAAGATGCTTTAAGAAAAAAAGGATTGCCTTATAAAATTATCGGCGGTTTTAAGTTTTATGAACGGGAAGAAATTAAAGATGCCGTTGCTTACTTGCGCTTGATTTTAAATTCAAATGATGATTTGGCATTTTTACGGGTTGTCAATAAACCGAAAAGAGGTGTAGGCGCCAAGGCATTGGAAGCCGTCAGTGAAACGGCACGGGAAAAGAAAGTCAGTTTGTTTGATGCGGTTGCATGGGCACCGTTAAAAGGAACGGTACGGCAATCGTTGGACAGCTTTATTTATTTGATTAAATTAGCGCAAGAAAAGGCACAGACAGCCACATTACCCGAAACGGCGCGGTTTATTTTGGAAGAAAGCGGATATATGCAATTATGGCAACAGGAAAAATCGCCGGAAGCCGACGGACGCATTGAAAATATAGAAGAATTGTATAATGTGTTGCATGATTACGACACCATTCGCGATTTTATCGAGTATGCCTCATTGGTTTCTGATACGGATGAAACGGGTGATGAAGATCAATTAGTCGTGATGACGCTTCATGCCTCGAAAGGATTGGAGTTTCAAAATGTTTATTTAACAGGATGGGAAGAAGAATTGTTTCCGCATAAAAAGGCGCTTGACGAATCCGGTACGGACGGTTTGGAAGAAGAACGGCGATTGGCTTATGTCGGATTAACGCGTGCCAAGGAATATGTCGCCGTTACTTATGCCAATAATCGCAGAATGTACGGACATTGGGTGAATGCGTTGCCCAGTCGGTTTATTGAAGAATTGCCGCCCGAACATATTGTTATAACGGGAACGGGTTCGCGTGCGTTTCTGCCGGCCGATCGGCCAAATTATTTTGATCGCCGCACGCGGGATTTTGATTCCGATGCCGATGAGGGCAGTGTTTTTGATAAAGGACAATGGAAGCGGGAAACATTTCAAAAAACGGCATATGATTTTTATGACCGGCTGCCGATGAAAGTTTATCAAACAAAAGAAACGGGTTCGCGATTAGGAAAACGGGTGCGTCATGAAATATTCGGATCGGGAACGGTTATTCATGCCGAAGGGGAACGGTTGGATGTGCGTTTTGATTCGGGTGAAATTAAAAAAATAATGGCGCGCTTTTTGGAAGAAATATAAAAAAGCACATAAAGTCGCTTCCCGGGAGCGGCAAAGAGCGAAAATATTAAAATTTGAAGAAATTTTAATTGTATTTTCGAAAAAAAAATGCTATGTTGAAACATATCTTATCATTTCAACGGGAGAAAGCAATGTCTCTTTCAGAAAATATTTCATCTAAACTGTTCGGTAAAATGGGCCCGTTTAAGTTATTTCTTTGCTTATCGGGTGTTATTTTACTCATTTTATTTTTTTTGATACAGAATTTTTCCGAATATCAAAATATGACGGATGAAACGATGAACAGAATAAAAACAGCGGATTCCCAAGCCGGAGACAGATAATGACGGATACGCTTTTTTCAAAGCTGAACGGACAACCTTTGGCAGATAAATTGCGCCCGCATCGGTTGAGTGAGGTTGTGGGACAAAATCATTTGTTGGCCGATAAAGCGCCGTTAATGCGTATGATTAAAGCGAAAAAACTCACGTCGTTTATTCTTTGGGGGCCGCCGGGGTGCGGAAAAACAACTGTTGCGCGCATATTGGCGCAAGAAACGAATATGCATTTCGAATCGTTATCAGCGGTTTTTTCGGGCGTGGCCGATTTAAGGAAAGTTTTTGAGGCCGCTGCCGAGCGCCGCCGATTCGGACAAGAAACCTTATTGTTTGTTGATGAAATTCATCGGTTTAATCGGGCGCAGCAAGATGCGTTTTTGCCCTATGTGGAAGACGGTACCGTTATTTTGGTCGGCGCAACGACGGAAAATCCTTCTTTTGAACTGAACGGCGCTTTGTTATCACGCTGCAAGGTATTTGTTATGAATCGATTGGACGATGAAGCGCTCAATCAATTGATTGCACGGGCGGAAGAAGTGTTTGGCCGTCCGTTACCCTTGGATGAGGTCGGGCGAACCTATTTAAAAAATTTGGCAGACGGCGACGGACGCTATTTTTTGAATTTGGTTGAAACGGTTTTTACATATGCCGAGCCGAATGAGATATCGGATAAAGATTCATTGGAACTGTTGTTGCAAAAGCGCTTGCCCAATTATGATAAATCGGGTGACGGGCATTATAATTTAATTTCCGCCTTGCATAAATCGTTAAGGGGGTCCGATCCCGATGCGGCTTTATATTGGTGTGCGCGTATGGTGGTTGCGGGTGAAGATATGAAATATATTTTGCGGCGATTAACGCGCTTTGCCGCGGAAGATGTGGGGTTGGCCGATCCGTTGGCATTATTGCAGGCGCGTGCCGCATGGGAAGCATATGAACGGTTGGGATCGCCCGAGGGTGATTTGGCGGTGGCGCAATTGGTGGTTTATTTGGCAACGGCGCCGAAATCCATCGGTGTTTATCGGGCTTGGAACAAGGTTTTAAAACGAGCCGTTCAAACCGGCACGTTGATGCCGCCCATGCATATTTTAAATGCGCCGACAAAGTTAATGGAAAATTTGGGATACAGTCAGGGTTATCAATATGATCCCGAAACAAAAGACGGCTTTTCGGGACAAAATTATTTTCCCGACGGAATGGCGCGTGAAACCTATTACGAACCGTTCGAGCGCGGGTTTGAGCGAGATATTAAAAAGCGTCTGGATTATTGGAATGAGCTGCGAAAAAAGAAACAATCGAAAAAGTGATTGCAATTACTTTGAAAAAGAGATATATTAAAAAAAAGTGATTCAAATAAGGGGAAAAAATGACAGGTGTGCAAACAGTTACCGTTTCAAAAGAAGAGGCCGATATTCGGCTGGACAGGTGGTTTGCGCGTCATTATCCCGCGTTAAAAAACGGTATGTTGCAACGTTTGATTCGCGGTAAAAACATTCGGGTAAATCATTTAAAAACATCGGCGGATTATCGATTGAAAGAAAATGATGAGATTCGGGTACCGCCTCTGGAGATTGAAAACAAAAAAAATGAACCGATGCGCTTATCGAAAGCCGATGAGGCGTTTATGAAAAGTCT
>CANREI010000044.1 GCA_947629595.1 uncultured Alphaproteobacteria bacterium
TGGCGAATTGCCTTGTTCGGTGATGAAATTGAAAGTATTTACGAATTTGATCCTTTAACGGGTAAAAAAAAGTTAGAATTAAATGAAATCAGCGTTTTCCCCGCCAGCCATTATGTGACGCCGCGGCCGGCCTTATCGCAGGCCATTAAAACCATTAAGGAGGAATTAAAGGAACGCTTGGCGTTTTTTGAGGCGAACGGACAGTTGTTGGAAGCCGAAAGATTATCTCAACGCACCAAATATGATTTGGAAATGTTGGAAGCAACCGGTTCTTGCAAAGGCATTGAAAATTATTCGCGCCATTTAACCGGTCGCAAAGCGGGTGAAGCGCCGCCGACATTATTTGAATATTTACCGCCCGATGCGTTGGTTTTTGTTGATGAAAGTCATGTCACCGTTCCTCAATTAGGGGCTATGTATCGCGGCGATTTATCGCGCAAATCCACCTTGTCGGAATATGGTTTTCGCTTGCCCAGTTGCAAAGATAATCGACCGTTAAAGTTTGAAGAATGGAATGTAATGCGTCCGCGAACTGTTTTTGTGTCGGCCACGCCCGGGCCTTTTGAATTAAACGAAACAAAAGGCGTTTTCACCGAGCAGATTATTCGACCGACCGGTTTGTTGGATCCCGAATGTATTATTCGTCCCGTTCAAAATCAGGTGGAAGATTTAATGGCGGAATGCTTGGAAACGGCCAAACAGGGCGGGCGTGTTTTGGTGACGACGCTGACCAAAAAAATGGCGGAAGATTTAACCGAATATCTGCGTGAAAACGGTATTAAAGTGCGCTATTTGCATTCGGATATTGATACGTTGGAGCGTATTCAAATTATTCGGGATTTACGAATCGGCACGTTTGATGTGTTGGTGGGCATTAACCTGTTGCGTGAGGGGCTGGATATTCCCGAAGTTTCTTTGGTTGCCATATTAGATGCCGATAAAGAAGGCTTTTTGCGCTCAACAACTTCGTTAATTCAAACCATCGGGCGCGCGGCGCGCAACGTGAACGGGCGTGTTATTTTATATGCCGATAAAATGACAAACTCCATTGAAACGGCGGTTTCGGAAACCAATCGGCGACGCACGAAGCAACAAGCTTTTAATGCGGAACATCATATCACGCCGAAAGGCATTGAAAAAGCCGTTCCCGATTTAATTAAAGACTTTAATGATTTGGTCGGCGGTTCGGAGAATAAAGCCGATGAAATTTCGGGCGATTTTGATGAAAACATTGCCGAAGTTATTCAATCAACGCGCAAACAAATGCTGCAAGCGGCAGAAAATTTAAATTTTGAAGAAGCGGCACGGCTCAGAGATAAAATTCACAAACTGGAATCTTTATTGACTTAATTTTTGTTTTTTGATATGTTCGGCATTAAAGGAGTTTTTTTTATGCCAAAATTTTGTAAAAAGTGCGGTTATGTTCTTGGCTTTTTCATTGTGCTTTACGGCCTTTTTTTATTCGGATTATATTTATATCAGGATCGTTTGCTTTTTCACCCGGCGCCGCGTCAGGTGGAGGGGCTTTTAACCGAAATGCCCGATTTAAAAGAAGTTTATTATTCTTTTCCGAACGGCGACAGAGTTTATGCCTGGTATAAAGCCCCGCAAAACAATAAACCGACGCTTGTTTATTTTCACGGAAACGTTTTGTTTGCCGAATATCATGCCTTTCGATTAAAACCGCTTTATGATGCCGGCTTCGGTTTGCTTATTCCCGAATATCGCGGGTTCGGTGATTTAAAAGGAACGCCCTCGCAAAGCAGTATGGAAGAAGATGCGTTAACGGCCGTTAAATATTTATTAAGCACGGGAACAACCGCAAATAAAATTATTGTTTACGGTCATTCGCTCGGTACATACGCTGCCGTTTTTGCGGCGGCAAATCAGGAAAAACCTTTGGGCGGCGTTGTGTTGGAAGCGCCGTTTTTATCGATTGAAAAATTGGCGGAAGAACGTTATCAGCCGTTTGTTCCCGTGGCGTTATTGTTGAAAAATAAATATCCGTCCGAAAAGTATATTGACAAAATCAACACGCGTCTTTTTTTGGCGCACGGAAAGCGTGATAAAACCATTCCCTATCATCACGGGTGGACGTTATATGAAAAGGCACAAGATCCGAAATTATTTTATGCTTCCGACAAGGCAGGGCATTCCGATTTACCCGATTTCGGCTTTATGAAAGCCTTGACGGATTGGCTGAACGAATAGATTATTCTCTTTCCACGCACAAATGATCTTTAAATTCTTTATTTAAAATCTCGGCGTATTCCTGCATCAAAGACTCATTATCCAGCATTTGACTCAAATTATAATTTTTTATTGCATCCGACAATGTTCGCCCATATAAAGCAATATTATAAATCAGTGTTTCCGGGCATTTAAGTTTTAATTCGTGAAAAAGAAACTTATCATAGCCATTGGGATCTCCATCCCACCACACAATAACAATTAACTTTTCTTTCCCCGTTTGACAGATATTAGGAATAATATCATCTTTTAAAGGAGCTATAAAGAAATTACATCCGCTTTGCGTGTAATTAAAATCGGGTTGTATAGCATTTTTTATTTCTGTCGCCGAATGTTTATCATAAGTCAGCGGTTTAAAAATTATGGGATCGGAAGCAGGACAATTTCCACAAGTTAACGAATCATAAGTTCCACTGAAACAACTGGAAAAATAAACTGCTGCATTAATTTTTTCTGGTATATTTAAAGCAGCTTGTACTTGTTGTATCTTTTGTAAATTTTCACGGCGTTGTTCCATAGAGCAATCACTATTTTTGCAAGACATAGAACTACTGCGATCAATCATTAAAATCACGCCGACTTCCTGCTCGCAATAGGGCAAACAAACGGTTTTACCGGAGCTGGTTTCAGATTTGGCATAATCTTCGGGACAGACGCATTCACTGCCGTTCCATGTCATCAACGGATCATCGCAACAAGCACCACCCGTTACACAATTTTCCTCTGACGGATTTTTAAGACGGCATTCATCATTTGTTTTGCACGCCACACATGTGTTTTCTTCACTGCAAATCGGTGTCGGATTTTCGCAATCACTATTTGTTGTACATTGCACGCATTTATTTGTGATTGTGTTGCATTTGGGGGTATCAGGCGTATCGGTACAATCATTATCTGCCGTGCATTCTACACATTCTTTACTTTCATCATCCCACACTTCATTTGTAGCGCATTGAATGCATTTATCTTCTTTCGAACAGTGATAAGTTGTTCCTTTTGCTTGGCATTCATCTTCTGTTTCACACGGACTACAAGTATTTTCTTTGCACACCAACGTTGTTTCACAATCCGTGCTTTCCGCGCATTCCACACATTGGGTATCCGCCCATACGGGTTTACTTAAATCAATGTCAATACAGCTTTTGCAGGTATGGCTTGCTTCATCGCATTGTGGGGTTTCAGGTGTGTCAATGCAATTTTCATACGTTAAGCATTCCACACACTTATATTCTGCCGTATAACAAACAGGTTTATCAGGGGTATCGGTGCAATCGTCATCTGCCGTACATTCCACACAATTTTCACCGTTCCAAACTCCGCTTTCACATGTGACGCATGTATTGTCTTCACAATATTGATTATGTTCACATTGATTATCTTCGTAACATTTCACACATACATGCCGTGACGGATCACAATGAGGCGTACTTTCCGATTCGCAATCCGTATCTCCTGTACAAACTTTTAATTCCGATACCGCTTCTGCCGAAAATACCGCGTTTAAAACATTTCCGTTTCCGGTTTCGCATTTTCCCGTCTCCGGATATTCATTTTTATTTACATCGAACGCAATCACGTTACTCATGCCGTTCACTAATTCCGCCAACGGCCGACAAACGCCCTCGGGAATGTTTTGTAATTCAATATAATACGCATTTGCAACATGACATGATATATTTGAAAGTTCAACAGTTTCATCATCGGCCAAAGCGCAAGCAAAATCAACAGGATAATCATCATTAAATTGAATATGTCCGAGCGTGGATTCGCTGATGGGGTCATAAGGTTCCCCGAGCATTAACTTTTCCGTCCCTTGTGCAATTTTTATTTGTGCATCGGTCCGCATCATATTCATTTCATGCGCAATTTGTGATGCCTGATAATGATTCATTGCTAATTTATATCCCACAATCCCACCGATTGATAAAATAGCAATAATCGCCAACACGCCCAGCATTTCAACCATTGACCGCCCGCTTTGCGATTGATTTTTAAATTGTTTTTTTGATTGTCTTGTCATTTTTCGACTCCCTTTCACTCTACGAATAGCATAAATTAAACGTACCTTTAATGCAACGCTGATTCCGGGGTAAAATTTACCCTTAAAACGCTAAAATTCACCATTTAAAAACTCTCGAAAAATCAATGATTTCAGCTTAAATTAAAAATTTTTTGAAAAATTTAAAAAAAAGTGTTGCAAAAATCGTACGTTTTTTTTGTGCAACATGCCTCATCATTTTCCTATCAACCCGTCATCATACCTTTGTCGGGTTGGTTATAAAAAAAGCACCAAAAAAACGTCCGTTTTTTTGGTGCAACTTGTTAAACGAAGGCAATGCTCTTTAATAAAAATTTAAAATATTTTATAATAATTTGATTTTTATTGAAAATATCCTTTCAATAAAAATATCTTGACAGATTTTATTTTGTTTTATATACTGGGGAAAACATTGCACCAAAAAAACGGAGGTTTAATGCAAACAAAGAGAGGCATAAAAAGTGAAGGAAATCAAGGTGTTGAAAAAAGACACCGACGGCGTAAAAATGCCTTAAAACCCGGGCGTCCGATCGGCTTACGTCAGGGACAGTTTTTGTTAGACACTAAAAAAGAAGAAATAAAACAATTACTTAAACAAAATATGCCGATGAATTATATTGCTGCCGAACTGCACGTCAGCGTGTTTACGGTGCATTATTATTTGAAAAAACATCCGTATCTTGTGCCGGAAACATATCGGCAAATTAAAGTGCGCAGTAAATTGTATCAAAAAGAAGAATATATTTTGCAAAAATTAAACGCGGGCGTTACAAAAGCGGCCATTGCACGAGAATTGGGCGTGAGTCGGGAGGCATTGTTCAATAAATTAGAGCAAATGGGTTGGCAGGAAACGAATCCGTATCGCAAAAAGAAAATAGATTTAAATTTATTTTTAAAAGCTTTCAATGAGGGCAAAACATATGAGGAAATGGCGGGTCTTTTTCAGTGTCATAAGCAAACAATTATCAATAAAGTGAAAGAATTGCAGTTAAGTCGAAACAAAAAGCACGCGCCGGAAAAGCAAGAGAAAAGATGTGTTTCGGGGCAAGCAAAAGAGGAGTGTTTCAGATGAAAATTATTATTCAAGCGGGCGGGTTGGGAACGCGCATGGGATCTTTAACGGCAACGAAGCCGAAAGCTTTAATTTCTGCCGAATATATGCCGATTGTGTTTCATTTGTTCAAGAAATATCCGCATGATGAGTTTTTGATTATCGGCGATTATCAGTTTGACAGACTGGATAAATATTTGGCAACGTTTGCGAAAGATGTCAATTATATGTTGATTAAGGCAACGGAAAAGGGCAATGCATCGGGCATAAAGAAGGCGGTGTCTTATATTCCGGCGAACGAGCCGTTTATGATTATTTGGTCGGATATTATTTTATCGGAAGGGTTTTCGGTCACGAAAATCAAAGACGGGTGTCAAGTGGGCATAGCGGATTTTCCGTGTTCATGGAGCTTGATTGACGGGCAATTGGTGAAAGAATCGAAGCGCGGATACGGGGTTGCGGGGCTTTATGTTTTTAATAACAAGTCGTGGTTTGATGATTTTCCGGAATCGGGTTCGTTTACAAAATGGTTGGCCGAGAAAAACATACCGTTATCGTCCCTGTCGTTAGCCGGCAGTATTGATGTGGGAACGCTTGAAGCCTATCAACGCATTGATACAACGGCGAATCGGTGTCGGCCGTATAATAAAATCGAATTTATTGACGGGAAAGTTGTTAAAACGGGGTTGACGAAAGAAGCGGAAAAGCTGATTGAGCGGGAAAATGTTTGGTACGGGCAAATGGCGCAATACGGATTTAATGCCATTCCTAAAATTTACGGGACGAATCCGTTAACGCTGGAATATATTAACGGCACAAACATTTTTTTAACGCCGCTTACTGCACAACAGCGCAAAGAAACGCTGGAAAAGCTGATACAAGCGCTGACAACCATGCACGGCTATGCTTCCGGCCCCGCTTCGGCATGGGATATTTATACGGAATATTTTAAAAAGACGCTTTATCGATTGCAAAGCATACAAGCAGCTCTTCCGTTCGGGTTTGATGAAACAATCACAATTAACGATTGCGTTTGTTGCAATGTTTTGCGTTTTCCGCACAAGTTGCGGGAGGCGGTTTTGAAAACGCTGATGAATATAAAGCATTATCACCCGATTCACGGAGATTGTCAGCTGACGAATACGCTGATTGATAAAGAGGGAAAAATATATTTTATCGATGCGCGGGGATATTTCGGGAAGTCGCAGGTGTTGGGTGATGTGCGGTATGATTGGGCAAAAGTTTACTATGCCATAGCGGGTAATTTTGATCAATTTAACGTGAAAAATTTTGAATTGGAAATCACGGAAAGCGCCGTTCGATATGCGATTCACAGCGGCGGGTGGGAAGAATTAACGCCTTATTTTTTCAGCGCCGTTCCGCCCGCGGAAGCAAACGAAAAAGAAATTAAGCTCATTCATGCCATTATTTGGTTATCGTTAGCCAGTCATGCGTGGGAGGATTTTGATTCGATGTGTGTTGCCTTTTATAACGGCACCCGGTTGTTTCATCAATGGTTAGCGGAGTATGATCATGAATAAGCCGCTTCAATTATCGCCGTTGGCGCATACGTGGATATTGGATTTTGACGGAACACTGGTTGAACATAACGGCTATAAAACCGGGGAAGATAAATGGTTGCCGGGGGCGTTGGAATTTTTAAAGTCTATTCCGAAAGAAGATTATATTTTAATTTTAACGGCGCGTTTTGAGGAATTTGCCCCGCAAAAAACAAAAGATTTTTTGGCAAAATGGGGCGTGCGATATAATCAAATTTTGTTTAATCTGCCGCAAGGGGAAAGAATTTTAATTAACGATAACAAACCGTCGGGGTTGTGTTGCGCCTATGCCGTCACGCCCGAGCGTAACGCCGGCGTTCAAAAAACAATTTTTAAAATTGATGAAACTAAGTAAGGAGAAAAAAATGCAAATATTAAAACCAATTGTTCATGAAACCATTTGGGGCGGAAAGAAATTAACGCCGTACAGCGGCAGCCGTTCCACGCAAATCGGCCATTTATATGCCGCCATAGATACCGAAGAATTTCGAAATGAAATTATTTGGGGGGCCGATAAGGGAAAAAATCTGCATCAATGGTTTTTAGAGAATCGCAAGCGGTACGGATTGGACGACTATGAAGAATTGCCGATTTTAATGGCGTTGGTGGAAGCCGATGCCGATTTATCCATTCAGGTTCACCCCAATGATGAAACGGCCAAGGCGTTGGAGAACAAGCCTTACGGTAAAAACGAATCGTTTTATACGATTCAAGCGCCGACCTGCGGGAAAATGTATAACGGATGCAAGGCCAAGAGTGTTGAAGAAATGAAGCAGAAAATTGAATCGGGGAAAATTGCCGAAACATTGGATATGATGCCGTGCCATGCGGGCGATTATGTTTATATTGTTGCGGGAACGCTGCATGCGGCAACGGCGGGAAGTTTGCATTTTGAAATAGAGGAAAATTGCGAAAAGACATATCGGTTTTATGATTATGATCGCACGGATAAAAACGGCAATAAACGGCCGTTACAAATTGAAAAAGCGTTGGCCAGTTTAGATGTGCATCAAAAATCAACCGTTCGTCATTATGAAGATGACAAGCCGATTGAAGAACGAATGTATTTAACACGGCATATAAAAGATAAAAACAGTTTTACAAATCAAGGTGATATGTTTTCTTTTGCGGTAATGATAAAAGGGCAAAAAGAAATGCACGGCATACAAATTTTGCCGGGAACGGCTTTATTGCTGGCAGAAAACGAAACACTCGATACTTCCGATGCCGAATGGATTATTGCCACACCGAAACGGAGAAAATAAATGCCGCAAAACGAACATTATTACAACATTGATATTTTAAAATTGATTTTCGCGTGTGCCGTTATCGGCTTTCACACGGTGTATTTGCATCAGTTTGATCAATTCGGGCTTTCTTTTTTGTATGATTATATGAAAACCGGCAATGTTGCGGTGAATTATTTTTTTGTAATCAGCGCCTTTTTTCTGTGGAAATCGGTTGATGTGCATACCAATGTGATTGAGTGGGTGAAAAAGCGATTTTTGCGGTTGGCGCCGGCCATTGCGTTTGTCACGTTGTTATATTATATCGTGCATTTGTGCGGCGTGTGGGGATTTAACGTTTCCGCCAACATTGAGCAGATATTGTTAATCAGAGATTGGAGCTTTGCCACGCGGTGGGGAGCGGCCGTTCATCCGGCATGGTTTGTTTCGGCGCTTCTGTTAATCAGTCTTTATTTAATCGGGCTTAAAAAATCAATTACGAACAGGAACCTATTATTATTATTATTATTATTATTATCCATGTATATTGGATGGCGAATTAAAATATCGCCGATTGAAAGCACCATGTCCGGTCAAAATAAATGGTGGGGTATGGTGTTGGGCAATCGCGGTACGGGGTGCGCGTTGTTTTGCATGGGATTAGGGTGTTTGCTCTATGAATTCTATGCCATCGGCAAGCAGCAATTCAACACAACTCGTTCGAAAATATTATGGAGTATAACGGAAGCGGCGTTATTGTTTTTTGTGCTGCAAAAATTGTTTAACGGAAAATCCGCGCCGCTCGATGAATTATTAAGCACGTTATCGTTTGCCTTATTGTTTTGGTCGTTTATCAATCACAAAGGCTTGGCGGGAGAATGGTTGAATTGCCGATATTTTCAATATGTGAGTCGCTATTCGTATGCGTGTTTTATTTGCCATGCGTTTGTGTTGGATTTGTGTCATAAAGTTATTTTTCCGAAATATGCGGTTTTTGCCGAAGGCTCGTTGGCGTTGTTATGCATTATCGGATTGGTGAGTTTGTTTTCGGCGGGTATTTATCATTTGATTGAAGTGCCGATGAATCATTATTTACGGAGGCAAAAAGCATGAAACGTATTTTATCACCCAGCCTTATGTGCGCCGATATCGGTCATTTGGAAAGAGAGGTAAAAGCGCTTGACCAGGCGGGCGCAGATGCTTTTCATATGGATATTATGGACGGAGAATTTGTGCCGAATTTTGCCTTGTCGTGGTATGATTTTGCCGCGGTTCGAAAGGTAACGCAAAAGCCGTTAGATGTTCATTTAATGGTGAAAGATCCGGTTTTGCACATTCCTTTTGCGTTAAAATACGGCGCGGATATAATTTGCGTGCATTATGAAGCGCAAAATGTTCAAAAGAGTTTGGAAATAATTAAAAGAAACGGAAAAACGGCGGGATTGGCGGTTAATCCGCAAACGCAAATCAACACGTTTCAAAAGCTGTTACCCTTTGTCGATAAATTGTTGATTATGCGTGTCACACCGGGATTCGCCGGCCAAAAAGCCGTTCCCGAAGCGGAAGAAAAAATTGATCAGCTGGCGCGGCTTCAAAATCGGCGCTTTCAAATAGCGTTAGACGGGTGTGTGGGTGAGAAAACCATTCAAAAATGGAGTGAACAGGGCGTTGAGGAGTTTGTATGCGGCACGGCGAGCGGTTTATTCGGCGCCAAGCGCGGCAATCGCAGTTATGCACAGGTGATGGAATTGTTGCACGGAAAGCATCAGGCCGTTCACTTACGCCAATTC
>CANREI010000045.1 GCA_947629595.1 uncultured Alphaproteobacteria bacterium
CCGCACAAAGCAACGGAAGAAGAAGCGGAAGAAGCGGCATACACGGCGCAAATGGTTGAAAGGCTCATGGGCAACAAGCCGGAATTGCGTTTTCAATTCATTCAGGAACACGCCAAATTTATTGAAAATTTAGACATTTAAGTTATCATTTTTTTCATTTTCAGGCATTAAATCCGTTGTGATTCAAATGTGTCCTTGTCGATTTTTTATGCTAAAACCAACATTGTCAATCAAGGCATAAGGTATAATTCAACAAAGCAGGGTGATCTGTTGAGCCGCCTCTTTTAGGTTGCTGATTCATCAAATCATACCGATTAAAATTAAACCCCCAAACAAGACCGGATGACCCCGCTACTTCCTCAACTAACCATATATCCGCTACATTCGGAAAATCTCCTTTTATCTGCTGTGTAATCGTATTCGGGCATCTGCAGGCCTTTAACTCGGAATATCCCAAATCAGTATATGAAGGAACTCTTTTATTCAATTTTTCGCAAAAACGAAAAGCGCTATACCAATTCATATCTACCGTTGAAAGAGCATATTTTTTGTTTTCTGCCCACGAAGCATCTGTCAAAGCATTACGGCATTGTCCGCCGAAATCATCATCTGACGGATCACTGGTAAACTCTTGCTCACGTTCATACCCTTCTTTTACATAACAATAATAGTCTGATCCTTTATCCGCACAATCTTCATTACTGCGACATTCATAAGAAACGCATTTCCCCTCATAAAAGACCGATTTGGGCGGACATGCTTCACATGTGTTTGTATCTGTGTTACATTGCGGCGTAGCGGGCGTATCGGTGCAATCGTTATATGTTAAGCACTGCACACATTGATTTATATCCGTATTGCATTGCGGCTTACTAGGATTCTTGCAATCGGTTTTTGCGGTACATTCTACGCATTGATTTATATTTGTGTTGCATTTGGGTGTATCAGGCTTGTCAGCGCAATCGTCATCTTCTGTGCATTCCACGCAATCCGTGCCGTTCCAAACGCCGCTTTCGCAGGTTTTGCAAACGTTGTCTTCACAATAATCTGTATTATAGGGGCAATCATCATCTTCCGTGCATTGCACACATACATGACGTTCGGTATCACAGATTGGCGTATTTTCTAACGATTCACATTCTGCATCCGTGTCGCATTTCACTGCATTCGAATCCGAATCGGCGCCGAAAATGACTTTTAATGTATTGAGCCCCTCGCTGCAAATGCCTTTCTCTCCCTCTGCCGCATCAACAGAGTTTCCGTTAATATAAAAGGCTATTTCGTTATCCATATTATCAATTAAATTCGCCAATGGTTTACAAACGCCCTCGGGAATCTCTAGCAACTCAATATAATAGGCGTTTGCCACAGCGCAGGAAGCAAGTTCGGGTTCTGATGTTTCCGTTTCCATATAAAGGCAATCAAAATCGGTTTTATAACCGTTAAATTGAATATTTCCGCTGTCATACGGATCACCGAGTACCAATTCTTCCGTTCCTTGAGCAATTTTTATCTGCGCATCAGTGCGCATCATATTCATTTCATGGGCAATTTGATTCGCCTGATAATAGTTCATAGCCAACCGAAACCCGACAATCCCGCCAATCGATAAAATAGCAATAATAGCCAACACGCCCAGCATTTCAACCATACTCCGCCCGCTTTGCGAGTGTGTTTTTATTCTGTTTTTCTTTCCTGCCTCCCCGCCTGCAATTTGCGGTTCATTGCTTTGCATATATTTTGTTTGTGATTGATTTTCCATTTGTTTTTTTGATTTTTTTGTCATTTTTCGACTCCCTTTCACTCTACGAACAGCATAAAATAAACGTACGATTTTTGCAACGCGGATTCGGGGGTGATTTTTGCCCTCAAAATGCTAAAACTCACCCTTTAAAAACAGTCGAAAAATCAATTATTTTTGGCCAAAATGAAAATTTTTTCAAAATTTTAAAAAAAAGTGTTGCAAAAATCGTACGTTTTTTTGAGGACAGGTAATCAAAAAATATGCTCATTTCATTCGGTATTCGTTGATTTACTCTCTCTTATTTTCGGCGGGAAGTGCTGTCCCGCTTTTGTGGGATAGCGCGATGTGCCGAAAATAAGAATTGGCAGGAAAGATGTAGCAGTTTTTAACGTTATTGCCGGATGTTCCCTCTATCGGCGGATGGGATGCGTCGCAGAATGTGGCGCATCGCGGTGGGCTGAAAATAAGAAAAATAAACGATGCAAATTTTCTGCTTGACATTGTTTTGAAAAGCTTTTATTCTGGAAGCAAGGCAAGTGATGTGTGCCCCGAGGTATGGAAACCTCTCTTACTGTGTTCTTGTAAAAGAACAGATTTTCGTCTTGTTCCTTTATAAACAAGACAAAGAATTGAACGACCGGAAGGCAGTAAAATAGCCTTTTGGTCAATATACTGCACTATATCAGTAAGATAGTTTCCAACTTCCGGTCGCCTCTCATCAAGGCGATTTTTTCATAAAGGAAGCGAAAATGACAAACAAAAGAAAGCAGTTAAAACAAATTCAAAATCAAGCACAAGACGGGCGTTCAATGGTTGAAATGCTGGGCGTTTTAGCCATTATCGGTGTGCTGTCAATCGGCGGGATTGTAGGGTATAGATTGGCCATGAATCATTATCAGGCGAATCAAGTTGCCCACGAATTGAATATGATGCGTACCGATGCGCAGGTAAAAATTGCCCAAGGGACGGAAAAATTAACGCTGGGCAGCCCTTATGATGATCATAAAATCAATTTTAACGACTATAAAACGAACTTTGATTGTGCTTTGGCCAATGAAGAAGAAGTTATACTCAATGATGTTTCCTGTTATGCCGCGAACGCTTATTATATAGAATTGCAAGAGATTCCCGAAGATGTGTGTCAACCGCTGGCACGCCTGATTAACGGCATGGATAATTTAATTGATTTTTATGTAAACGAATCTGATGCGGAAGGAGTAGGAAAAGACACTTGCGATGAAGGAAATAACACATTAACGGCCATTTTCGGCGCCGATTCGGATTCGAACGCCATTAAATGCGATGATGCCGACGAATGCCCCGAAAACTTGCCGATTTGCCTTAACCATATGTGTGTGGAGTGCGAAACGAAAGCTCAATGTTCGGCAAGGGGAAAAGATCCCTATTGTGATGAAGAAACACATCGTTGCGATTGTCCTGACGGGGGAACATATCAAAATGAATATAACGCTTGCGTGATTGATGTTGAAACAAAATTTTTCATTACACCGAATCCGTCATGCACTAAAATAACACCCCGACCGTTTGGCCCTTATAAACATTCTTATGAAATTTGGGGACATGGAACAATTGATGATTTTCTTCTTTTATATTTAAATAAAGAGGGTCCGGAAGATACATCTGATGTAACAAAATGTAACAGTGGTTATGATGCCATAAGAAACGGTTGTGGTGGTAACTATAAAACAGATTTCTGTCCTGATTTTAAATTGTGGGATTTAAAAGCGGGTGATTATGGAAATTTAGTTGTGTGGGATCATACTTCGTGGGGCAGTTGGGGTATTGGTTGGGTTGATGAAACAGAGGGCAAACCGCACCGAAATGATGGCAAGATTTGGTTGATTTTAAAAGATGAATGAAACATTCGATTGCATCTTTTGAAAAACAACCAATCGAAAAAGTTTTGACGAATATTCTCTTAATTTGCGCCGCTCCGCACCCGCCGAGAATGAGAGATAAAAACACAATTTCCGTTTCCAGCCTTTCTTATTTTCGGCACACCGCGCTGTCCTACGTTTCACAGGACAGCACTTCCCGCCGAAAATAAGAGAGAGTGCCGAAATAACACTTTTTCTGCTTATTTTTAAGCGTAAAGCCTTACCATTTTCCCCCATCGGCCCATAGCGGAGCGGCTTAAATTGTGCCGCTCCGCTATGGGCCGATAGGGGGGAAAAATAAATGATGCTGCTTTTTCTGCTTGACAATGTTTTTGAGTGCCTTTATACTCAAAAGTAAGGCAAATGATACGTGCCTCAGAGATAATAATCTCTTTAAAAAAGTTCTTATAAAAGAACAAGTTTGCATACAGATAAGGCAAACAACCCAATGACCGGAAGGTGGTAAGAGTTGTGTTTAACTATTATTTCGAATGATAATTACCATTTTTCCGGTCACCTCTTATGTCGGCGACTTTTCATATAAGTATAAAATTTTACGATTCGATACCATTTTTTTATCCGTTATCATAAAAAAGAGAAAAAAATACAATTTTTATCATTGTTTAACATTTTATGTTTCTTTTTTATGCCTTTATTCTGTTAAATTTCTTCTCTTTCAATGTATTTAATTAAAATTTTAGTCCTGTGTTTTTCATTTTTTATCATAAAATGTTATGTCATTTTTTCTATTCACGATTGTGTTTTATATTTATTGTTTAAAAAAGATGAATATTTTTCTTGATTTCTTCTTTTTTTGATGTTAAAAGAAAAAAAGTTTTTGATGGAAACCGAAGGGGGAAGAAATGCTTCTTTGTAAAAATGTCATCGTCAACGGAAGAAGAACAAGTATGCGATTGGATCGAGAAACGTGGCTGTCACTGGCAGATATCTGCTTCAGAGAGAAAGTGACCATTCACGAATTATGTTCCAAAATCGACAGCATAAAGGGTCGTTCGGGGTTATCCTCTGCGACCCGACTATTTGTATTAACTTATTTTCGATATATATTAAGCAAATATGAGAAAGAATCGTTTGCCTTTCCGCGTGAATTCAATCCCGACGAAGTTTTTAAAAAAATTTCGTAAGATTTTTTGTTTTCGATAAAAATTGGCATGGCTGATAGTTTCCCCCCCTATCGGCAGATGTAGAGCAGCAAAATTTAAGCCGCTCTGCTGTGGGCCGATAGGGGGAAAAGCAACAGTTTATTTTTTAGGGTTGTTGCGCCAAAAACAGGCGTTTTTATCTCTCCGACTTGTTTAAAAAGGCGCCTGATAACCATCACCAGACGCCCCATAATACAATATATAACCTGATTTAATTTAACAAATTCATTAAATCATTCGCCGCGGTCGGTTTTTTTGCCTGTTCCTGATATTCTTTAATCAGCTGCTCCCCTTGCGTTCGCTCCTCGGGAGTTAAATCCGCATCAACCACTTCCAACGCGTTGCTGATTGTTAATTTAAGCGTATCCGCCGAATTTTGTTCGGCAATTTTTAACCACGCATAACATTGACTCGGTCGCGCCGCATCAACACCGCGCCCCTCACAATAAGCTTTCGCCAACTGATATTGCGCATAAGCATCACCGCTTTCGGCCCCTTTGCGATACCACTCAACCGCGTCTTTATCGTTTTGGAAACGACTGCGCAACAAATCGCCGTAATAGGCATAAGCCTGCGTATCACCTTTACCGACCGCCGAATTGATTGCTTTTTCAATGGCCGCAAAATCTTTATCAATACCGGCTTTCACAATCATATCCGGTTGCACGCCGTATTTGCGCCCGTCAGTCAACAACACTTCCCCTTGCGCCAACATGGCCTGAACCGATTCTGCATCGTTAAAACCGGGAATAACAGGTGTTGGTATCAACAACAAATCCGAAGCCGGAACCGATTTTTCCGGCGGAATCGGACGCCACTCCCGCGCAGCCCGCTGCCGTGCCAACACAATATCTTTCTTCTTGATCTTCTTTTCAACTTCGTTGCGCATTTTTCGAGCTTCTTCCCCGATTTCATCAGAGTTAAAAGCGGCAATAATGCTATACCATGCATACGCATCGGGCAAGTTTTTCAATACCGGAACAGATACGCGCGCATCGGCCAAATCTTTTTGCGCCACCACATATCCTTGACGCGCCGCCCGTGATAACCATTTTAAACCGTTTTCAAAATCCTGCGGAACACCGCGTCCTGCCAAATACAACCGACTGACCCGATATTGCGATTTCATATCGCCTTTCAACGCGCCCATTAAATAAAATCCGAACGCATTTTTATAATCTTGCGGCACACCCTGACCTTTCTCATAAAATTCACCCAGCTGATACAAAGCGTTCGCTTGTCCGGCATAGGCCGCCCGCTTTAAATATTTTAAACCGTTTTCAAAATTTTGATCTTCCGAATCCGTCGCGTCTTTCAACAAAATTTCCGCCAACTCATAAGCCGCATCAATATTATAGGCACTTTCCGCTTTTTGATAATATTCAATGGCTTTTTGATCGTTCTTTTCAACACCTTCGCCGTTGGCATACATTTTTCCCAAATAATAGGCCGCCGTTGCATCGCCCTCATCGGCCAAATAGGAAAACTCGGCTAACGCCTGATCATAGCGCTTAATGCCGTAAGCCGTTAAAGCTTCGCTCAATCCGGCCTGAGCCGCGGTTGAAAAAAACACTGTTCCCAACAAGACACTTAATAATTTTGTTTTTGACATTTTTCTACCCTTTACCTTTTTTTCCGTGCCGATTTTTTCCCGGCGGAAAGAATCGTTTTCGTTAAAGCTGCTTTTTTGCGGGCAGCCGCCGGACCCGATTTTTTGTCGGGTGTTTTGTTTTGAAGCGCTGCTTTACCCTTCTTTTGCCGCGTACCGCCGGTTTTAATGCTCGTTTTTGTTGTGATTTTGCCATAAGGCGTATGCAGCGTGCGCGGCAATGTGTGATTTAAAAACTTCTCTTTCTCTTTCTGCGACAGCGTTTCAATTGACTTTAATAAATATTCGTAAATAAATTGAATGGCGGTATCGTTTTCGTTATTTTCCGAATCCAAAAAATTTTTAAACGAATGCATTAAAATGTTTTTTCTGTCTTTTTCGGGAAAGCTCATTAAAGTGGTTAACCCTTTTTGAATGGCATAAAAGGCCGCCGTATGCCCTTCTTTATCCACCAAAGAAAGTTCGGCACCGGCATCAACCAACAAGCGCGCCGTTTTCAGCTGATTGTTCAAAAAACAATGCATTAACGCCGTTTTGCCCTCTTTATCCTGCAAATCAATGTCGGCATGCGCCTGAATCAACTCTTCCGTAAATTCTTTCCACCCGTTTTTCGCACTGATCATCAAAGGCGTTTCTCCTTTTGAATTGCGAACATTGACATTGATGTTTTCCATTAACAACCGAACCCCGACAATATCTTGTTGTTCCAACATTTCAAACAAATCCGGCGCCGCATTTTGCTTTGCGAATACCTTTTTTATTTTTTCAAACATACCCAAAACCTCTTTATTCCCTCAAAAACACTTTTTCAAACCAAATATCTTTTAACGTGTATTATAATTCATTTTTTTTAAACAATCAAACAATAATCGACAAAGAAACAATTTTTTTTCATGCATCGATGAAAAAACAACATATTTTTGTTTCAAAATCAATATCATCTGCCGCGCCTTATCGCAAATATTTTTGCGGATTGACAACTTTTGTCTGATATCGAATTTCAAAGTGCAACTGCGGCGTTTTAACGTTGCCCGTTTTCCCCACCGTTGCGATTTTCTGTCCTTTTTTCACTTTCTGGTCTTTCTTCACCAAAATTGTTTCGTTGTGAGCATATGCCGTCATCCACCCGTTATCATGCCGAATCAATATTAAATTGCCGTATCCTTTCAGCTGACTGCCGGCATAACCGACCGTGCCGCTTTCCGCCGCCGTAACGGCCGTTCCTTTGGCAGCAGCAATATTGATACCGTCGTTTTGCATGCCGTTTTGCATTTTTCCGAAAGAAGAAACAATTTTTCCTTTTACCGGCCACGCAAACTTTTTATTCGCTTGGGCTTTTGGTACGCTGACCGTTCGGCGCGGCGTTACAACCGTTGTTGTTTTAGATGGGGTCGCTGATGTTGTTTTGGTTTTACTTTTCACGTTCGTTGATGCCGTTTTAACCGGTGTTTTTGCCGTATGATTGACCTTTAACACCTGCCCGACGCTGATGGTATAGGGTTCACTTAAATGATTCAGACGTGATAACGTGCTGACACTCATATTATATTTACGCGAAATGCCGTATAACGTTTCGCCTTTTTGAACCGTATGCGTTTGCGCTTTGGGGATTCGCAGCTTTTGCCCCACAGCCAACGTATAAGGCGCCTTTAAATGATTTTCTTCAATTAAATCCCGCAACGGAATATTGTTTTTTTTCGCCAACGAATAAAGCGTATCGCCTTTATGAACATATAAATAGGTGCCGTCGGAATGATAACTCGGCGTTAAAGAAATACCGCCGCAACCCGCCAAGAAAAAAAGCAGGACGCAAATAAAACTCAACCGTTTTATATAACTCATATTTTTTTTATACAGACGTTCAAATAAAAATGCAAGTTTTTTTCATCAGAACGGCAATTTTCCGTCAAAAAAGCGGAACCGAAACGATTCCGCCTTTTTTTTAATCAAGAAACACTTAAAATTTATATTGCACGCCCAAACTGAACAAATCGGCATCGTTTGTGTATTTAATGCGATACGGCGCACTGCCTTTTGTTCCGCCCGAAGCTTCGCCGCCATGCATAAAAATGTGCATATAACCGGCATCAATTTGCCATTGATCCATTTGCCAGCTGGCGCCGAAAGACGTTAAGACACGCCGTCCGTCCGGCACGCGCGGCGTTCTGTATTCGGGCGCCCGAATGGTTGTTTGGTCATAGCCCAAACCGGCGCGGATTGTCCAGGCCTGATTCAAGCGATAATCAACACCGCCGCCGAAATACCAGGTGTTTTTCCACTTTTCATCGGTGGATGAAACAAGCGCCCCCGTTGACTTATTATAAATATCCAACGTTTTAAAGCGACTCCACCGCGTATATCTGGCCGTTCCCGAAAACGTAAAATCGGCAATATCGTAAGCCCCCGTGAATAAAACCGTTTCCGGTGTGGTCACTTTGGCTTTAATATCCGATTTGCCGTTATAAACACCGGTCGATAACGGCCCTTGCGGCGTTATTGTTGTTTGCGGCATTCCCGTAATTTTTAAGTCACCCGTTAACTCATGAGAAATTTTTGACCGATAAGATACGCCCAAGCGAACATCTTTGCGCGGCGTTACGGTAAAGCCCACCGTATAACCCGCGGCATAATCATCGCCTTCCATATTGCTTTTGGATGAATCAAAATACAAACCCGATTGTTCCAGTTTGCTCGTAAAATGCGCCTTAATATATTGAATGTTCATCGCGGCACCGACAGAAAACCAATCATTCACGGCATAAGACAAAGCGGGCGAAACATCAACGGCTTCCAGCTGACTTAATCCGGCTTGCGATTGGGCAAACCAATTATTCGGATAATCGGTTGCCAACCCGAACGGCACATAAACACCCAAACCCAACGTGGTTTTATCGTTCAGTTTTTGTTGCGCGAAAAGATGCGGCAAAACCCGTGTCGGGCGGGAATGTCCGCGCCCCGATCGCGTACCCGGCGTCGGTATACCGTTTTCGTTAACGGTGGCAGCCGTGTCCGTTTCACCTTTATAATCAAAATGCAAACTCACAACCGTTGCCCCGGCTTGCGCCCCGTTTGTTTGGTTATATTGCATACCGGCCGGATTAAACGCCGATGCTGAAAAATCATCACCCGTCACGCCGAGACCGGCAAAAGAACGCCCCAAGCCCGTAACCGTATATTCCGATAACTGAAACCCTGCCCCCATGGCACGCGGTGCCAATAAACTTGCGATTGTAAAGCATAATAAGTATTTTTTCATCGTTCACCTTTCCTTGTTTTGTTGATGATGCCTACTCTTATATGCTTATTTTATTTTTTGGCAAGCCTTTTTAACAAAAACACGACAAAATGTC
>CANREI010000046.1 GCA_947629595.1 uncultured Alphaproteobacteria bacterium
AAAAATAACGATTCATTTTAATTACCTGTCATTTATGTTTATACAAAAAATAAAAAACAAAGTCAATTTTTTTGTTTGTGTGTCTGTTTTATAAAACTTCCCGTCGAAAATATAACTAATTGATATTAAGGCTTAATTGGTTTTTCTTATTTAATCCTGCATTATGACTTAACACATGCTATGGTTTTATACATTTCGCATTCCGATATAAAAAACAAATTGCATAAGAATCACACATTCGCTTGATCTTGTGTTTCTTTAATCAATATCTCAATTTGTTCTTAGGGTCAGCCCCCGGGAGGTAAAAATTTTTCCAATCCTTTAATCCTTAAATTCGCCCAAAACAGCTCGTTTCGTAACTTTTCGGCTTCTTTTTCCAAATGCTCTATGCGCATGTCGGCCAAGTTAAGCTCCTTGGTTGCATAAAGCAAAAAAGAGAAACGGTTGTAATAATTAGGTTTCTGTCTCTCATTCTTGGCGGATGTGGAGCGGCGCACCTGTGCCGCTCCGCTATGGCTGAGAATGAGAAAAAGGAAGAGAATATCTGTTTTCTATTTATGATTGTGAAAGTTATTTATTATTGATGATTTTTTTGTTTTAAATGTTTTAGATAATGTGGTACTCTCTTCTCCCCTTATCGGCGGATGTGACAGACGGCATTTTGTCGTTTGTCGCTATGGGCCGATAGGGGGAAAATGGCAAAATTCGGCATTTTTTTTTAATTTTCGGACGGTGATAATTTATTTTTTTTGGGGGTGACTATATTCATTTTCTTTCTTATTTTCGGCGGGAAGTGCCGGCTCGCGAAGTGTGAGCCGGCGCGGTGGGTCGAAAATAAGAAAAATAAATGATGCTGCTTTTTCTGCTTGACATTGGTTTGAAAAGCTTTTATTCTGAAAGCAAGGCAAGTGATGTGTGCCCCGAGGTATGCTAACCTCTCTATTCGTATCCTTGAAAAAGGATAAATAATTGTGCCTTTTTTGATTGATATCAAAAAAGGAAATGGTCAACTGGCCGGAAGGTAGTAAAATAAACCTTTTGGTCAATATACTGCACTATATCGAATAGATAGTTAGCAACTTCCGGTCGCCTCTCATCAAGGCGATTTTTTTTGAATATGCATCAAAAAAATTTGCACCAAAAAAACGTACGATTTTTGCAACACTTTTTTTGCATTTTTTCAAAAAAAATTTATTTGGAGGTAAATTTAATGCAATATCAACGGGTTATAAAAAGCCTGTTTCACCAAAATTTAAGGGTAATTTTACCCCCGAATCAGCGTTGCATTAAAGGTACGTTTAATTTATGCTATTCGTATACTGAAAGGGAGTCGGAAAATGACAAAACAATTAAAAAAACATGTGGAAAATCAATCTCAAAGCGGACGGAGCATGATTGAAATGCTGGGCGTGCTGGCTATTATTGCCATTCTGTCCATCGGAGGCATTGTCGGGTTTCGATTGGCAATGAATTATTATCAAGCCAATCAGATTGCCCATGAAATGAACATCATGCGCACCGATGCCCAAATAAAAATTGCACAAGGAGTCGAAAAATTAACCCTCGGCAGCCCTTATGATGCGCATAAAATCAATTTTAACGATTACGGAACGGATTTTGGTTGTGCTTTGGCCGATGATGAAAACGTTGAACTTGGTGATGAGATTTTCTGCTATGTCGCAAATGCGTATTATATTGAATTGCAAAACATTCCCGAAGGGGTTTGTAAACCATTGGCGCGCCTGATCAACGGCATGGATAATTTAATTGATTTTTATGTAAACGAACCGGATGCGGAAGGGGAAAATAAAGACACTTGTAATAAGGACTTCAACACATTAACGGTGGTATTCGGTGCCGATTCGGATTCGAACGCAGTTAAATGCGATGATGCCGACGAATGCCCCGATAATTTGCCTATTTGCCTTAACCATGTATGTGTGGAATGCGAAACATATCATGATTGTCAAGGCGAAACCCCGCAATGCGATGAAGCAAGCCATACTTGCAAAAGCTGTGCGGAAATTGATCCGAATAAACCTTTATGGGACAACAATGAATGCAAAGATTGCCCTGAAGATCAGCCGTGGAACGGCGAATCCTGCGGATGCAAAGATAATAGTTTATGTTTCACAGCATTCGGAAATGATGATTATTATTGCCATAAAACTAAAAAAACAAATCTTATTGACGGTGAAACAGGAGCTTGCAAAAAAATAGACTTGCCTATTCATAAAACACTTAGTGATGGTGTGGAAGTGTGGCTGTCAGCAAATATTGTTAATTATTGGAATACGTGCCGCTTATGTGAAGCGCGAGCCGGAAAAGACGGAACACATTGTTCGGAAAATAGTTATCAATCACCGAATATGGTAGATTTAGATTTCTTTCAATGTGCGGATAAAGAAAAAATTGCACAAACATTTCAAGATAATACGGATTTTTGGTGTCATAAAACATCGGCAGATATAACGGTATATGATGCAAACAATGTTCCGGATCGTGTTAAAGAAATTGCGGCTCTGCTGGCATTTGATGAGACGGCGCCTTGGTTAACAGATGTATCGCCGGAATTAAACAAAACACTTCGAATGTCTTTGCATAGAGACGCACGCACTCCCGGATGGATTGGAGCTTGCGTTTACGGACACGATGAGGTTGGAGGTAATCATTTTCCAATTTGCCGGTGAAATAAGAAACGGAAAAAGGCAATATTAATATTTTTCCCTCTATCGGCCCATAGCGACAGACGACATAAAGCCGTCTGTCACACCCGCCGATAGAGGGGAAAAGGGAGAGTGCCACATTATCTTCAATATTTGCAAATAAATGAAAAAATTTATCAATAATATGTATTTTTTTAACAACTATAAATAGCTAAATTGACATTTTTATTCCCTGCCGTTTCCTCATTCTCTGCACATAGCGGAACGGCACAATTGCGCCGCTCCACATCCGCCGAGAATGAGAGACAGAGACACAATTTCCGTTCTCTGCCTTTCTTATTTTCGGCACACCACGCTATCCCACAATAGCGGGATAGCACTTCCCGCCGAAAATAAGAAAGAAAGCGAATAAACGCCTCTAAAAAACAAATACCGGCCGAAAATTAGGAGGGAAAGAGCCAAAACAACATATCTTTTACCATTCTATGTCACCGAATTACTTAATTTTCAGTCCACCGCGCTATCCCACAATAGCGGGATAGCACTTCCCGCCGAAAATAAGGAAAACCGAACATATCTCCATAAAAAAAGAAAATTTCATCACCTGTAAATAAATAAAAAATAAAATCAGCCTTTATTCTGTTCCCGCGCCACCACTTCCCGCCGAAAATAAAAGAAAAACCGAATATATCCCCGCTAAAAAATAAACATCGGCCGAAAATAGGAAAATCCCCAAAGCTTCCGTCTTTTTACTGCGCCATGCCACAAACATAAACGAATAAATAATAAAAACACACACCCTCCCAAAAATAAAAAACGCCTTCTTTAAAAGGCGTTTTTTTTTGGCGACCCCAGCGAGAGTCGAACTCGCGTTACCGCCGTGAAAGGGCGATGTCCTGGGCCACTAGACGATGGGGTCATTCACGGATTTCTTTTTTATACTCTTTTTATCTTAAAAAAGCAAGCGTTTTTTTCATCTTCCCCGTTTTTTTTTACATCTTTTTGATTCTGTTACTCTTTTATGCTCATCTTTTGTTCATTTTCGCGTTCTTTTTCCTGAATAAGAAACAAAAGCGACAATTCCGAAATAATTTCCGGATGATATAAGCAATATTTTTCTTCATCGGCAGATAACGTCGGCATTGTTCCTTGCGCAAAAGCTTGTATTTTCTGCTCGGCACCGCGAATGGTTTTTAACTCAAAATCAGGCACGGGACCGTTTACCGAAAGCAAATAAACGTGCATAGCCTGATAAATCGGCTGATGAATAAGCAAGGTCAGACCTGTTTCCTTCGGCGACGCCTTTTCCAGCTCCGTCAGCGCTTGCTTGGCCATTTTTAAAATAACAGGCGGATTATATTCCTCGGGCGTGATAAACAAATGATGCTTTTTCGCCCATAATCCCACGCTTTCCCGCGAGGAATAAACCGACAGCGGAACGGATAAAATTAAACCGACGGTAATGGGCAAAATCCAGTAAAAAAGCGACGGAATATACACATAAACAAGCCCCGTTACGGCCAGCCCCAACACCGTATGCCAAAAATGACGCCGAAAAGCAAGCTGCCACGGCGTTCCCGCCTCATCCCGATTTTGTGCTTTCCAACCGGCATCGTTTCCGACCAAAATATCAAACACGATTTTTGTTTGAAACAACATCATAATCGGCGCCGTTAAAGCGCTGAAAACAAACTCAATAATCAAAGTGAACAACAAGCCGAAAAAGCCGCCGAATTCCTTTAACGGCCGATGCTGCACAAAAGCAATCAATCCGCCCAAAATTTTCGGAATAAACAACATTCCCATGGATAAAACAAACAGCGCTAATGTGCCGATAAAATCAAAAACCGGCCACGTGGGAAACAATGTTTTGGTGTCGGCAAAATATTCCGGCGGAAAAAATTCACGCCATAAAGCAAATGTTAATCCGCCCAATAAAAACAAAAACCATAACGGCGATGACAAATAAGACATAATGCCCAGCAAAAAATGCAATCGTGAAACAGGGTGCAATTTTTGCGAAAATAAAATGCGCAAATGCTGTAAATTTCCCTGACACCACCGTCTGTCACGAATGGCAAAATCAAGCATGGAGGGCGGACACTCCTCATAACTGCCTTTCAGTTCGGGCAACATCCACGCCAGCCAGCCGGCCCGCCGAATCAAAGCCGCTTCCACAAAATCATGGCTTAAAATATGCCCGCCGAACGGCGCCTGCCCGGGAAAAACGGGCAATCCGCAACATTCCGTAAAGGCATGCGTTCGAATAATGGCATTATGTCCCCAATAGTTGCTGTCCCACACCTGCCAATAAGCCAACCCGGCGCTGACAATCGGCCCGTACACACGACCGGCAAACTGTTGCACCCGCGCAAAAAACGAGTGACGGTTAATAATAATCGGCGGGGCTTGAATAATGCCCGTTGTTTCGTTGGCCTCCATTAACTGCGCCATGGTTACAACGGTTTCGGCTGCCATTAAACTATCGGCATCTAACACAATCATATGATCATAATTAGCACCCCAGCGCACGCAAAAATCTTCAATATTGCCGCTTTTGCGTGCCGTATTTTTCGGACGATGCCGATAATAAAGTCGCATATTTTCGGGGAATACCGTTTGCGTTTGCATCCAAAGTGCTTCTTCTTGAACCCACACGCGCGGATTGGTTGTATCACTCAACACAAAAAAGTCAAACGCTTCCTCCTGCCCCGTTTTGGCCAAATCACGCGCCATGGCCAACAAATTGGCAAAAACGCTCGTCGGATCTTCGTTATAAACCGGCATTAAAACAGCCGTTTTGGTTGAAAGTTTCGTTTCAAACGGCACGCGTTTAATGGCCGGCATTTTCCGATGACGAATCAGCTCCCAAAAGCCGAATAAGCTCGACCAGAAATAAAGAGAAATCCACGCAAATGTAATACAAAACAGAAAAATCATCCCGTATCGGGCGGCCAGCGACATATCCGTCGGCATAAAATCGGCCCATTTTACGGTTGCCAAAACCACACTCACCAAAACAAGCCCGAACAGCTTGATACGCCGCCAAATGATTTGTCGTTTATTGAGTTGCGATATAACAATATAATTTTCTGCCATTTTACTTCTTCTTTACCGAATGAACAACCGCTTTGACCCCTTTGGCAAACGTTTTCTTTAAACGCCAAAACGGATGATATGTTTTAATGCTTTGACGCTGCATATCGGATAAAATTAAATCCGGCGCCGCCAAAAACCGATGAAACCGTGGCGCCAACACTGCATATTCCTCGGGTGTCGGCTCTTCAAACAAGGCGAATCGTGCGGCTAATCCCTCACTTAAAAAAATCATTTTAAAATAATTGAGTTTTTGCAAGTCACCGAACCCGTCGCCCGGCAAATAATTTTCAATGCGCCGCATCACTTTTTGATTGAGAAAAGAAACAACATCTTCCGGACGCAACGCCTTATTTTCTTTTTTCAATTCACTGCTTAATCGCGCCGTTAACGCAGAATTGTTATATCCCCATTCTTTCAAATAAGCCTGTACCCAATCTTCAACCGTATAAAACTTAATCGCGCTCATGCTTTTCCCTATGGAATATACTGATAAGACCAAATTTCCGTCAGTGTTTCCGATTCTTTCGTTTTTTGATTTTCCTTTTTCAACGCGGCGCGTAATTCGGCTGTTTTATTTTCCGGACGGAAATCGAAAAATAACCGCACCGATTGATCAATCTCATTTTTCTGCACAATCACGTTTCTGATTTGTCCGAAATCAACACTCACATCGGGCTTTAAATCGGAAACATTTTTCACTTGATTTAACCCGGCACCTTTAAAATCAATAACAAATTTAACCCACTTTTCATCAGGCACGCCCGATACCCCCCCGACCCCGCTGCGCGTAGCAATCACTTTGGCTTTCGGGAAAAGTGATTCGTCTTCGGTTAAAATCCAGTGCATCCGATATTTAAACGTGCGTTTTTGATTTTTTTTCAAAGCTTCGTCGGGCCACCAAAAAGCCACAATGTTATCATGAATTTCTTTATCGGACGGAATTTCCACCAAATGCACCCGCCCGCTGCCGAAACCTTCCAGGGGTTCAATCCACACACTCGGACGCTCTTGATAATGCGCTTCCAAATCCTGATAATGATCGGCGTTTCGATCGCGTTGCATTAAGCCGAATCCTTTGGCATCAGCGTCAGAAAACGAACTTAACCGCAATTGCGGCGCATTATCCAACGGACGCCACAACCATTCGCCGTTTTTATTGTGAACCAACAATCCGTCACTGTCATGCACTTCGGGTCGATAATCAAAAAACCGATTTTTGGTATTTTCACCGAATAAAAACATACTTGTCAACGGCGCAACACCTAATTTTTGAATATTATCCCGCGCAAACAAAACGGCCGTTACGTCAATTTTCGTATCGGCGCCCGGCTGAACAAAAAACGCATAAGCCCCCGTTACCCGCGGACTGTCCAACAAGGCATAAATTGTTATGTTTCTTTGCCGTTTCATCGGCTTTTTAATCCAAAACTCACGAAAAATGGGAAATTCCTCTCCGATTTGTTCTCCTGTATCAATAGCCAAGCCGCGAGCGGATAAGCCGTATTTTTGATTTTTTCCCAATGCCCGAAAATAACTGGCCCCCAAAAAGGAAATCAGCTCATCATAATAGCTGTCGCGATTGAGCGGATAATGCAACCGAAACCCGGCGTAATCAACCACATCGGGAATATCGGCTAACGGCGCATCGGCTTTGGTAAATGCCTTGGAAACATACGGAATGTAAACGGATTCGCCGCCGACAATTTGATTCACGCGCACGGCATTTTCATAGATGGAGCCGATATGAAAAAATTGTAATTCAAAAGGAATGTTTTGATGATACCACGGCCCTTCTTTGCGATCATATCTTAAAGAACGAAACGTATCGTAATCCATTTCGGTTAATTCTTTGGGCAAATTTAATTTTTCCTGCCGATAGGGTTTTTGCGCCAAATCTTGAGCAATTTTTTCCACATCTTCAAATCCGAATGAAGCGCCGAAAACATCAGGCGTTTCTAAAAAAACAAGCAAGAAACCGACAAAGCAGGATAAAATTTTTTTCATATTTCAAAACACTCTTTTTTCTGTTAAAAAAGAAGTAAAGCCTGAACACATATCAGGCTTTACTTGAAATTTTTTATTTTTTGCTCTTTTTTAAATCTGCCGTGCAATTCGGACATTTAATGGCTGCCACGTTAATTTCCGAACAGCAATACGGACACGTTTTTGTGGTGGGTGCCGCATTTTTTTCGCTTTTGTCCAATTTCTCTTGAACCGTGTTCATGGCTTTAATAAGCATAAACACCGCAAAGGCAACGATAATGAAGCTGATAACCGTGTTGATGAATAATCCGAAATTCACGGTTACCGCGCCGGCAGCTTGAGCGGCTGCTAACGAATCGTACGGTGCCGCGGCATTCGGGCCGTCTTTAATAACCACAAACAAGTTGGAAAAATCAACATTACCGAGCAACCACCCGATCGGCGGCATAATCACATCTTTCACCAACGAATCGACAATTTTGCCGAAAGCGGCACCAATGATAATACCGACGGCCATGTCCAGCACATTGCCGCGCATGGCAAATTTTTTAAATTCCGATAAAAAGTTCATTTTTTCTTTCCTTTCACAAGTTAGTTAAACAAATGGAACAATTCTTTGTACGCCAAAGAAAGACCGATCATAAAATTACTGCCTTTCTTTTGAGCTTCCCGCGATTTTGCCTGTCTGTAAGAAATATACGGGCCGAACGTAAAGTTGGTTGTCATATCCACATCCATACGAGCCGTTAAATTCAAATCATATTTTAAATCCGTACCGACATATTTGCTGTACGCCAAATATTTTCTGAAATAACCGTCCGTTGACATTTTCACGCCTTCCCGAACATCATATTCCAAACGCCAACCGGTTTCCAGCGCGAATTTTGTTGTGCGATCATCGGAATAAGTAATATCATATTCGCCGACGGCCGCCACATATAATTCTTTCACGATATCGCCGCTAAACAGTTTCGGACCTGTTTTTCCCCGAAACACTTTCATACGCGGCGCCCCGTCATTACTGGTGAACTCGGTTTGATAGGCAATGCTGGCAAAGGGGCCGAAATCCATATCCCGCACCTTCATCAATTTATACATATAATCACTGGTCAACAAAATTTCATCTTCATTTTCCGTTGTTTCCGTCGGCTGATTATAGGGTTTGATTTTTGTTTTCCCGTAATTTAAGAACACACTGTTATCCCAACGCATATTTTCCCGTTCGTGTTCCAAAACAAAATCAAAAATACCGTTAATTAACGTTTGACTGTCGGAATTTAATGCCGACACAGGCGAATTTTGATACTCACCGGCATTATCAACCTCCGTTGAAGAAATTTGCAATCCCAACCGGCGCATATTCGCCCGCCATTGAGGCGCCGTAACAACGGAGACCGCTTCCGTTTCATCGGTTGTTTCGGCCGCCGTTGCCGTTCCGGCCATAAAAACACCGCACACAAGCAGAGCGCTACTGAAAAGTTTAAAATTCATTGAATACCTCATTTTCTGATTGATATAAACAAATGCATATAAACATATATTCCCGTAAATTGCAAGTTTTTATTGCATTTCAAATAAATTTTTATAAAATAAAACAAGCTGAAAGGAAAAAAGATGAAAAATCATATTTATTTTTTACAAAAAGC
>CANREI010000047.1 GCA_947629595.1 uncultured Alphaproteobacteria bacterium
TTTTACGAATCACTCGGCTTGGCGCAACAAACAACCGATATTTTAAGAATCATTGATAAAACCGATAAAATCGGCACGGAAAACGTGCGTCTTTGCTTGCAGGATTTAGGCTTAAAAGAAACGGATATTAACACCGTTTTATCGTTCTGCGCCATTCAAGGGAATAGTGCAAGTGTTTTCAATCAACTGAAAAAAACAGCCGTTGACAATGCCTTATTCGCAGAAGGATTAAATGAGCTTGAAACGGTTGTTGAAGCCATGAAAGCATTGGGATTACCCGAATCACATTTTGTGATTGATTTAAAAATCACACGCGGATTGGATTATTACACCGGCACGGTTTATGAAACATTCGTTCCCGATTTTCCGAATTGGGGTTCCGTTTGCTCGGGCGGGCGTTATGAAAATCTGGCAGAATATTATACGGACAGAAAATTACCGGGCGTCGGCATCAGCATCGGACTGACCCGCTTTTTCGACTTGTTGCGTGAAAAAGAGTTGCTCAATTCTTGCGGAAAAACCACAACAACCGTTCTGGTGATTCCCATGAGTGAAAATGAAGTGAATCAAGCCTTGAAAATCGGGCAGGAATTGCGCGCGGAAGGAATGAAGGTCGATGTTTTCAGTACCGACACGAAATTTAAAAACAAAATGGCTTATGCCAACAAAATGCAAATTCCCTATGTGGTGATTGTGGGCGAAACCGAAGTGCAAACACAAACCGTTGTGTTAAAAGAAATGGAAAAGCAAACGCAACATACCGTTCCGCAAAGCAAATTGGCACCGTCCGTTCGGTTGTTATGTCATTTAAGGCCGACTTATCCCGTTATTAAAGCTTTTTAATTATTTTAAAAAAGAGGAAAGCGTAACCGGCACCGGCAATAACTGCCACGCGCTGTCAAACGGATAATGCGTTTTAACAAACGTGCGGGGTTTGGCATTAAAAAAGTCATTATCGATGGTTTTGTTGCGCGTTAAGTCTGACAAAGACGGTTGATGAAGCGCTCGTTGTTTTAAAAACCGATTCATATCACGGGGATTTGTCATTTCACGTCCGACAAAAGCCTTATCGCGCCCGCTCATCCAATAAGTATCGACCAAAATCCATTGATCATCAACATAAACGGCATTCCACGCCGCTTCATATTGTTGCATATCATAATTGGGTATTACGCCGTTTTGTTGCAGGGCGTGTTTCACAACCTCCAATTTCGGATTGCTTTGATTCGGCCTTCGAACATTCACACCGGCATATCCGTTAATCACAACCGCTTTCAAACCGGCAGCCGCACATAACTGTTGATACAGTTCGGCATAATCAAAAGAGGTTCCCAAGCGTGTTTTTAAGATATCACCCGTCGAAACGACTTTTGCTTCCCGATTGTTCATGGCGGCTTTTTTTGATTCAAGTAAGGCATAACCGTTCTTTTGAACCTGATAGGCAACAAACGAAGCCAACACCCGCGCTTTTTCCTGATCGGTATAACCGACTTGAATCAAGTTTTTAACAACATCCTCAATTGTTTGTCCCTGTTCAAGCGGTAATGTGCGCGCTTTCGCATCCAACTGCGAATCCGAAGCCGCCTGCACATTTGTGCCGAAACAAAATAAACTTAAAAATAAAAAGAAAATAAATTTCATTCCAATTGCAATTCCCCCCGTTGATATCCCGTATCATTCCACATACGCCTGCCTTCCACCTGCGAATGATACAGATGAACCGGTAATATGTCTCTTAAATGATCCATCACTTTCGTTACGCCGTTTTTCGGTTGTTTTGTAAAATCCAAACGCCTGTTTTCTTTAAATAAATTAAAAGTGGCAGCGCCTTTTAACAATCTGACAACCGCGTTGTAATCTTTATTCTTTCCGTAAACTTCATCAATCATTTGAATGGCGGTATTCGGCAAATTGTTTTCCAAACAAACATCCATTATTGTTTGCTTGTTTTCGCTGTTTTTATGAAACGCATATTCCCCTTCCAAACTGTCTGTCCGCTCAATGCGATCGGAAAAAAGCTCTTGCCAAAAGTTTTGCGTGCCGAATATTTTTCCCATTTCGCTTAAAAAAGCATCAAGCCCTTCTTTTTGTTTCAAAAATTCTTTTTTTTCAGACGTTTTTTTCGGCACGGCAAAAATATCTTTTCGAATAACGGGTGCCCATGCATTCATATGAAACAACGTGTCGGTTTTAAAGGGAAGAATGCAGTTTTCATACGGTTTTAACATCGTAACGAATATTTGATAATCACGGACCCGCAAGCACACATCGCCATAAGTGATGCGCGCCGATGAATCCTCCTTCGGAAGGGCTGTTTTATAAAAAGGATTTAATTTGGAACAAAAATCCTGATCATTTTCTTCAAACGCAAACAGCATATCTTGAAATCCGAATCCGTTCATCCCTAAAATAATTTTATGCGTCCACGTGTTTTTTAAGGCAAGCTCGATGGCCTGAGCGCATAAAGTTGAATCTGCCGAAACGGCAGGAATTTCTTTTTCGGATAAATCCGGAAAAGCCGCGTGAATAATTTGACTCATTTGCGATTGTTTCGGCATCATATCTCCTTAAAAAAAACGAATTTATTATACTGTAAAAAAATTTTTTTGTCAAGTAAAGGCATTGCCCTCTTGCAAACACAAAAAAAGTATGTTATTCATAAAAAAACATTTTGATGATCATTTTAGAAAAGGAGAAGAAAAATGCGTCGCAAACTCATTGCCGGAAACTGGAAAATGAACGGATTAAAAGAACAAGGGCTTGAATTGGCCAAAGCCGTGGCAGAAAAATGTCGGGGCAATTTACCGTTCGATGTGTTAATTTGTCCGCCCATGAATTTATTGGGATTAATCGGTAATCAAGCGCATACAAACGTTTTATTGGGCGCGCAAGATGTGGCCGAAACCACAAAATCCGCCGGTGCTTTTACCGGTGACGTGTCGGCGGAAATGGTGAAAGATTTAGGTGCTTCTTGTGCCATTGTCGGCCATTCGGAACGACGCACACTGCATCATGAAACAAATGCCGTTGTTCGTCAAAAAGCGCAAAATGCCCTGCAAGCCGGTTTAACAGCCGTTATCTGCATCGGTGAAACGGAAGCCGAACGCGATAATAATCAGGCGTTGGAAGTGGTTGCACGGCAAATTCAAGAATCCGTGCCGACAACGGCAACAGCCGAAAATTGCGTGATTGCCTATGAACCCGTTTGGGCCATCGGAACAGGCAAAACGCCCACCACGAACGATGTTGCCCAAATGCATGCCGCCATTCGGCAGGAATTAGCTGCCTTACTCGGTTCGCAAACAGCCGATCAAATGCGCATTTTATACGGCGGATCCGTGAAACCCGCCAATGCCGAAGAATTGTTGGCGGTTGAAAATGTTGACGGGGCTTTAATCGGCGGAGCCAGTTTAAAAATTGACGATTTTTGGGGTATTGCTTCCACACAATTATAAAAAAGGGGGGAAAATGCGTTTTAAAAGCTTCACACTCGGTTTCTGTTTATTGTTGCCGATTATGGCCGTATCGTCTGTTGCATCAGCTGCTCATACCGATTTTTCGATTGATGAAATCGCCAAGCGGCAAACAACGTTTTTTCCGCAAAGTTTTGAAGTTTCTTATCCGGATGATTCCTTTCGGTTTTCGAAAAACAGCCGCTCGGATTCTTTTCAAACTTTAAAAAGCGAAGAAAAACTCATCGGATTCTCCCAAGATTATTCAAACAGTGCCTGTCTGGCTCGAATCACCTATTTTTATCCGAATTTAGGTCGGCTTTCGAATACAAAACTCAAAAGATATCTCAAAGAACAAACACCGTTTCAAATAACCCATCAAGACAGCGATCAAACGGCCGGAAACCGATATCATTATACCGTCAGTGCGCATCCGGATCAAATTGATGTGTTTTTAGTGGAACAATTCGATAATAACATTTTGCAAATTCGGTTGGCTTGTCAAACATTACCCGCTCTCACACAAAAAGAAAATAAAAGATTATCAGTGGACTGGGCTAAATTCATAGCCGAAAAACTTTCAACGGTTTTAAAAGGGCAATAATGCGTTTTTTGTTTTTTCTTTTGTTTTTTACGGGATTTTCAATCAGCGTTCAAGCCGCAGCACCGGCGTTTGTGTGCTTAAAACAACTCCCTGAAAAATTTCAACAAAAATCACCGGATTCTTTTCAATTCAAAAGAATGACAACCAACGTGAAAAGTTATGAAGAAGAACCCGGCGGCGCCGGTTGGGGATATGCCGTTAAATATCAAAACAATTACTGTGAAGTCATGATTTACCTTTACACACGCCAAAAAAACAGCATTACCCCCGCAGATACAGAAACGGAAATGGCAGAATTTGACGGGTTTGAATACGCGGATTCCGTTCAAAAAGAAATCGACGATGTTTCTTTTTCCTTTGCGCAAGGAATAACGCAATTTGAAAAAAATGCCGATAAACAATTTCAATTGCTTGCGTTAACAAGTGTGCAAAATCACTTTTTAAAATATCGGGCTTCTTGCCGTCAAATAAACGGTTTGACCGAACAGAAAAACTTTCATTTAGCCGAATCGTTTTTGACAAATGTGATTCAAAAATCTCTTAAAAAAATTACTTTTTGCCTTTTCCGACAAAATTTATCCGATAAAAACAACTGAAAAATTGCTTTTATGCTTGCAAAAAATAAAAAAACAGAGTAATATTTTGTAAGGTTTGTTTTATTGAAAAAAAGGAAAGAAAATGCAAACAATTATTTTAACCGTTCATATTATTTTGGCTATTTGTATCACCATTTTTGTTTTATTGCAACGTTCCGAAGGCGGTGCACTCGGTTCTCTCGGCGGCTCCCAAGGTGCTTCCGGATTGTTTACCGGTCGTCAAACGGGAAATTTTCTCTCGCGAATGACCGTCTATTTATTCATCGGTTTCATTGCCACCAGTTTAACGCTGGTTATTTTGGCACAAAAAGCCGGTACGCCCGAAAAAGTGTCCATTTTACCTGCAACACCCGTCGAACAAAGCGCCCCCGCTTTACCGACAGAATAGAGAGGTTTTTATGCAACAGATTGTTCAATTAAATGATATTCGCTTTTCAAACGAATCGCCGTTTGTTTTAATTGCGGGTCCTTGTCAAATGGAAAGCGCCGCACACGGTATGGAAATGGCGGAAGCATTAGTGACGTTAACAAACAAACTGCATATTCCCTTCGTGTTTAAAGCTTCTTTTGATAAAGCCAATCGCACCAGTGTGAACGGTATTCGCGGTATGGGGTTGGAAAAAGCCTTAACCGCTTTTGCCGATATTAAAGAAAAATATCATTGTGCGGTACTCACCGATGTGCATGAACCTTATCAATGTCCGATTGCGGCCGAAGTAATTGATGTGCTGCAAATACCGGCTTTTTTATGTCGGCAAACGGATTTGTTGTTGGCCGCCGGCAAAACAAATCGGGTGATTAACATTAAAAAAGGGCAATTTTTAGCCCCGTGGGATATGAAAAACGTGGCGGCAAAAATTGAAAGCACGGGAAATCATCAAATTATTTTAACGGAGCGCGGTGTTTCATTCGGATATAACACGTTGGTTGTTGATATGCGTTCCCTGCCGATTATGAAACAAACGGGTTATCCCGTTGTGTTCGATGCCACGCATTCCGTTCAACAACCGGGCGGACAAGGCACATCGAGCGGCGGACAACGCGAGTTCGCGCCCGTTTTGGCTAACTGCGCCATTACAACGGGCATTGCCGGTATTTTCATTGAAACGCATGAAACGCCCGATACCGCGCCGAGTGACGGCCCGAATATGATTCCGCTGAAAGAGATGGAATCGGTTTTAACGCGCCTGAAAGCGTTTGATACGCTGGCGAAACAAGGATAATATTTAACTCAAACAGGAAAGGAAAGAAAAATGAGTGAAATTATAGATATTCAAGGCAGAGAAATTTTAGATTCACGCGGCACACCGACGGTTGAAGTCGATGTGGCTCTTGATGACGGCTCTTTCGGACGGGCAGCCGTTCCGAGCGGCGCCTCAACGGGTGTTCACGAAGCCGTTGAATTGCGTGACGGTGATAAAAGTCGTTTTAACGGCAAAGGCGTTTTAAAAGCCGTTGAAGCCGTCAACACCGTTTTATACGATGCCGTTATCGGATTAGATGCCGCGGAACAAATTGAAATCGATCGCACCATGATCGCTGCCGACGGAACGGAAAATAAAGGCAAGCTGGGCGCCAATGCCATTTTGGGCGTTTCATTGGCCATTGCCAAAGCCGCTGCCGAAAGCGCCGCTTTACCGCTTTATCGGTATATCGGCGGCACATTGGCACACGTTTTACCGGTGCCCATGATGAACATTTTAAACGGCGGAAAACATGCCGATAATCCGATTGACATTCAAGAATTTATGATTATGCCGGTCGGTGCTTCTTCTTGTCGGGAAGCCATTCGTATGGGTGCGGAAGTTTTCCAAGCGTTAAAATCGAATCTGAAAAAAGCGGGTATGAACACAAACGTGGGCGATGAGGGCGGTTTTGCTCCGAATATCGGATCGGCCAAAGAAGCGTTAACGTTTATTGTGGAAGCCATTAAAACAGCCGGATATAAACCCGGGGAAGATGTGGTGTTGGCATTAGATGCCGCTTCGTCCGAATTCTATGACGAATCGGATAAAAAATATCACTTAAACGGCGAAGGCAAAGTATTATCTTCGGCCGAATTGGTGCAATATTATGCGCAACTCGTCAGCGAATTCCCGATTATGTCGTTGGAAGACGGTATGGCGGAAGATGATTGGGAAGGTTGGGATTTACTCACCAAAACATTGGGTTCCAAAATTCAATTGGTCGGTGACGATTTGTTTGTTACCAACACAAAACGGTTAAAAACGGGTATTGAACGCAAAGTCGCCAACTCCATTTTGGTGAAAGTCAATCAAATCGGCTCGTTAACGGAAACGTTGGAAGCCGTTGATATGGCGCATCGGGCCGGATATACCGCGGTGTTATCGCATCGTTCCGGCGAAACGGAAGATGCCACCATTGCCGATATTGCCGTTGCCACGGGTTGCGGACAAATTAAAACCGGATCTCTTTCCCGTTCCGATCGGTTGGCAAAATACAATCAATTGATTCGCATTGAGGAAGAATTGGGCGATACGGCGGTTTATGCCGGAAAAAGCATTTTTGCCGGCAAACTGCGGTAAAAAAACCATCAAGCGCCTCCGTTTCAATCAAGCGGAGGCGTTTTGACTTTCTTGAATAAGACGGAGAAAATATGCAGGAAAAAAAACCGTTAAAAACTCAAAAATCGGAGAGTCCGACCGTTGTGTCCGACAATAAATCCGCACCGAAAGCCGACGTGATTAAAAAAGCACAAAAAGCGGCCGAAAATTTGGAAAAAGAAACGCTTTACGGCATTCGTTCGGACGATGATTTTCAAAAACACACGGCCGATGTTGATTGGGACGCCATTTTTGATGAATCCGTTATCAAGCATTTAGAAAAAGCTTTACGCAGCGGCAAAAAACCGGAAGACTTAATTCCCGAAGTTCTTTTTGCCGTTTTAATGGTCCCGCTCCTAATTTTACGTGAATATTTAAAACGCAAAAACAAAGCATTAAAAGAAGCGCGGGAAAAGAATGCACAAGAGAAAGAAAAAGCCATAAAAGAGGCTTTAAAAGATAACAAATTATCCAAACTTTCCTTAATTGTTCATGTTGCGCATGCCACACAAAAATTTTTAACCGATTTCAGTATGTTGCCGTTTGATAACAACGGAAAAATTCAAGAAAATCAGTTAACACCTTATCAAAAAGCGCATTATAAAAAATATTTATTTGTTTCCCGCTTACCGCGCACGGCAGACGGTGCTTTTGACTTTCGTCGCTTTACGAGTGCGCAAAAAAAGCAATATACCCGATGGGTCATGGCATATGCAACAAAGAATCCGACCTTTCGGCAATATTTAAATCAAATGGCGGCAGCGTATGTTCCGAAAGAAAAATTTAAAGAACTCGGTGCGGCGGCGGCCCGCATGAGTATTGAATCGCGCGGACCGGTTTATCGCACTCATCATCAGCATATACGCAGTGCTTAAAACAAAAACGCATCGATGATAACCGTCGATGCGTTTTTTTGAATTTATGAAAACCCGCGTTTAACTTTTTAAAGTCAAATTTGTCGCGCAAATTTTGCCGTTTTCTTCTTTTAAGTCATAAGAGATAGGCTGATTATCTTCCAATCCGTGCAATTTTGCCTCATGAACGGCGGTAATATGCACGAAAACATCTTTATCTCCCTGATCCGGCGTAATAAATCCATAGCCTTTTCGGTAATTAAACCATTTGACTTTACCTGATTGCATTTTAGTACTCCATAAAAAAACCTTATCATCGGCACAAAATTCGATAGCTTAGTCGAACGCGGTATTTTATTAAACCCCTACCCCCCTCAATTAAGAAAATCGAAGACATATTTAGTATAGGTTTCTTTCCCGAAAAAAGCAAGTATAATCCGTTATTTTTTATAAAATATTTTTATCATACGAATGAAAACAAGCCGAACGGATTACTTTTCCGACAATTTCCGATGCCGATACCTTAAAAAAGCTTCATAAGAAATTAAAGCAAGCCCGGAAAGCAGTAACGGCAATAAATAATAGATAATTCGATAAGCAATCAGCGCGCCGAATAAAACGGCAGGATTGGCATCGGAAGGTAAAATGGCCAAAAACAATCCTTCGAACACACCTAATCCCCCGGGAACCTGACTGAACACCCCCAAAACCTGCGCCACGATAAAAACGCCGATAAATACATCAAAAGGAATGGAAACAAAGGGAATTAAACAGAAATACAACACAAACGAGGCCATTAAAATATCGGCACTGCCAATCACAACCTGCGCCAACGCCATTCGAACGCTCGGCATGGTAAACGGCACCTCCCGAATGGTGATTGTTTTTTTGTAAAACCGACACAGTCCGAAATAAATTATCAATCCGACAAAAGAAATCAACGCCACAACGTTTGTTGTTAATTGAGAAGCCGATAAATCAGTAAATACATGCGACGGGGTTAAAAGCCACCCTAAATCACTTAAAAAGAAGCAGGCAATCAAATAGGTAAAGCCCGAAAAGGTAATCATTCGCACAATTTCATTGGCTCTGAACCGCCATCGGGTATAAAACCGATAACGCAC
>CANREI010000048.1 GCA_947629595.1 uncultured Alphaproteobacteria bacterium
CCCCGCTGAATGGAAGCCGTAAAGGCGGGGCATAAAGAAAAGGACGGCAAGCGGACTGGCCTCACTCACATAAGGCGGAGTAGTAGATGCTGTAGCGATTGTCGAAGCTGACGTAACCGTCATGGAGGAAAACGATGTACGCGCTGCAGGAATAACTCGAATCAAGCGTACTCGTCCACCCCCTTCCGCTTCTCGTTTGATCTGCCAATGAGTTGCCATAGGAACCGTTAGGGCACATGCTTGTTGTGCACCCCAAATCTCCTAAACTCACCAAATGCATAGGCTTGCCTAATTTCCTTCCCAATGCTTGGCAAAACGCATCTGCTGCCCACCAATCCATTTCCTCATTCGATATATAGATCGTTTTTTTACCTTCTGTACCATTTGTTACTTCTACCTCTGTATAATTCCCTTCTGCCTTTTTACAGGTATGTCCGCTTGAAGCCGGAACCGGATTCCCATTACTGCAGTTACTTACATTCATATCACAGTATTCATCTGCTCCGCAATGCGAATCTCCACACAATTTTGGCTCTTCTGTTGTTGTCGTTACAGTCGTGGTTGTTACAGTTGTAGTAGTTGTGGCCTCTGTTGTCGTTGTAGCCTCCGTTGTCGTGGTTTCCGGCGTTGTTGTCACAGTCGTGGTTGTCGTGGTCGGCTCCGTTACCTCAGGCGTGTAAATATGCTCCGACGTTTCCGGCTCCTCCGGCCGCGATTCATACTCCGTTACGCCCGCATCAACGTCAAAAAACACCGTTACAAAACCATCTGTTTCATCTGTTTCAACTTTCGTGACATATTGCAAGTTCTCCGCCGATTCGGCTACCATTTTTTGCACCCGCTCAGGCAAATCAAGCGCCGTTATAAAATACCGCGTTTCATTTATATATTCACACTCCGGGTCTGCAACTTCGGCATTCTCTCCGCACCCGTATTGAAAACCGTAATTTACCGTTCGAAACGTGGGATTGTCATCATCATACGGCGAACCCAATGAAAGCGTTACCCCCTCGGGATTTCCCTTTTGTAATAGCATAGCCAACTGCGCACTGTTGAGATTCATTTCATAAAGAATCTGATTCGATACATGCTTATCCATGCCCCACCGATACCCGGCAATCCCGCCAATCGATATAACACCGATAATGGCCAAAACGCCAAGCATTTCAACCATTGAGCGGCCGTCTTGCGCCTGATTTTGAACTTGTTTTAATTGCTTATTTTTTTGTTTTTTCATGGTTCTTCCTCCCGTTTCCTATAATTCAATTGTATAAATTAAACCTACCTTTAATGCAACGCGGTTTTGGGGTTAAAATTACCCTTAAAAAGTGCTGAAACAGGCTTGTTATAAACCGTTGATATTGCATTAAAAATACCTTCAAATAAAATTTTTTTGAAAAAATCAAAAAAAAGTGTTGCAAAAAACGTACGTTTATTTGATACATATTTTCGATTCGCTTTCAAAAAAAATCGCCTTGATGAGAGGCGACCGGAAGTTGACAACTATCTACTTGATATAGTGCAGTATATTGACCAAAAGGTTTATTTTACTACCTTCCGGTCAGTTGACCATTTCCTTTTTTTGATATCATCAAAAAAAGGCACAATCATTTATCCTTTTTCAAGGATACAAGTAGAGAGGTTGTCACACCTCGGGGCACACATCACTTGCCTTACTTCCAGAATAAAAGCTTTTCATACCAATGTCAAGCAGAAAATTTGCATCATTTATTTTTCTTATTTTCGGCACACCGCGCCGGCTCATGTTCCACGAGCCGGCACTTCCCGCCGAAAAGAAGAGCGTGTGCCACTTACAAATAAAGAGAAGAAGAAATATCGTTAATCTTTCTCTTTTCTGCCGCTCATTTCCCCCTATCGGCCCATAGCGATGCGCCCCTTTCAGCGGCGCATCACACCCGCCGATAGAGGGGAAAAATCCAACGATAACATTAAAAACTGGCATAATTTCCTTACCATTTTCTCATTCTCGGCACATAGCGGAACGTCACAATTGCGACGTTCCACACCCGCCGAGAATGAGAGACAGAAACACAATTAACAACAGTTTCTCATTTTTAGCTCTTTGCCTTTCTTATTTTCGGCCTACCGCATCGGCGTATATTCTACACGCCACCACATCCGCCGAGAATAAGAGAAAAGAATCATCGTTCGCAAATTGAAAAAAATAAATCAGCTTTCATTCTGTCACCGTGCTGTCCCACGTTCCCCACACCACCACTTTCCGCCGAAAAGAAGAAAGAAAACGGATATAGTCACCATTCCTAAAAAAAATAAAATTTTATCCCGTCATAAAAAAGGCTGCCTTAAAAAAGCAGCCTTTTTCAGGTTTTATCGACAGCAATTATTCGGCTGCCGGTTTATGATGTTTGGGCTTTTCTTCCATCGGGATTTCTTCGCCCGTTTCCTGATTAACCCGCTTCATGGACAATTTAATTTTGCCGCGGTTATCAATACCGATGCAAATGACTTTAACTTTATCGCCTTCTTTTAAAACATCGGTCACTTTTTCAACACGATGCGGGGCAATTTCGGACACATGAACCAGTCCGTCCCGATTACCCATAAAGTTCACAAAGGCACCGAATTCCATAATTTTGACAACGGTTCCGTCATAAACGGCACCGATTTCCGGTTCGCTCACAATGCCTTTAATCCATTTTAAGGCTTGCTCGCCGGCTTCACCGGAAACGGAAGCAATACGAACGGTTCCGTCTTCTTCAACATCAATTTTGGCACCCGTTTTTTCAACAATTTCACGAATGACCTTGCCGCCGGTACCAATCACATCCCGAATTTTGTCTTTATCAATTTGCAAAGATAAAATGCGCGGGGCGTTTTCGCTGATGGTTGGCCGCGGTGCTGCCAAAGACTCGGCCATTTTGCCTAAAATGAACAAACGGCCTTCATGCGCCTGCGCTAACGCCTGCGCCATAATTTCTTTGGTGATGGAGGTGATTTTAATATCCATTTGCAAAGCGGTTACGCCGTCTTTTGTGCCGGCGACTTTAAAGTCCATATCGCCCAAATGATCTTCATCACCCAAAATATCGGATAAAACAACAAATTTGTCTTTTTCCTTAATTAAGCCCATGGCAATACCCGCCACCGGTTTTTTCATCGGTACGCCGGCATCCATTAACGCCAACGTGGAACCGCAAACCGTTGCCATTGATGACGAACCGTTCGATTCCATAATTTCCGACACAACCCGAATGGTGTAAGGAAATTCTTCTTTGCTCGGCAACATGGGGTGAATGGCGCGCCAGGCCAATTTTCCGTGCCCGATTTCACGCCGACCCGGAGACCCGATTCGACCGACTTCACCCACGGAAAACGGCGGAAAATTATAGTGCAACATAAACGTTTCTTTATATTCGCCCGCCAAAGAATCGACAATCTGCTCATCTTCGCCCGTACCTAACGTGGCAACAACCAACCCCTGCGTTTCACCGCGCGTAAACAAGGCCGAACCGTGCGTTTTCGGTAACACACCGACTTCCGTTTCAATAACGCGAATGGTTTCTGTATCGCGTCCGTCAATGCGCAAGCCCGTGTCTAACACCATATCGCGCACCGTGCGGGCTTCCAACTCATGAAACACCTTATCGCAAACGGCACTTTCGGCTTCTTTATCGGCAAACAACGCTCTGGCTTTTTCCCGAATTTCATCTAACGCGGACAACCGTTTTTGCTTTTCGTGAATATGATAAGCCGCCTTAATTTCTTCGCCCAATTGCGCGGAAATTTCGTTACGCACGACTTCATATTCTGCCGGTTCTTCTTTCACGGCCCACGGTTCTTTGGCGCACATTTCCGCCAGTTCAATAATCATTTGAATAACGGGCTTAATGCAATCATGCCCGAAGGAAACGGCACCGAGCATGGTTTCTTCGGAAAGCTCCTGCGCTTCCGATTCCACCATTAACACCCCTTCCTGCGTACCGGCAACAACCAAGTTTAATCGGCTGGATTTTAACAAATCCACATCGGGATTTAAAACATATTCGCCGTTCACATAACCGATTCGAGCGCCGGCAATGGGGCCTAAAAACGGCAATCCGGAAATGGTGAGCGCTGCGGAAGCCGCAATCATGGCCACAATATCCGGCTGGGTTTTCATATCAAAACTTAACAAGGTTGCCGTTACCTGCGTTTCGTTATTAAAGCCTTTCACAAACAACGGCCGAATCGGACGATCAATCAAACGCGAGGTTAAAATTTCTTCTTCGGAGGGCTTGCCTTCCCGTTTAAAAAATCCGCCCGGAATACGCCCCGCCGCATAACTTTTTTCAATGTAATTGACCGTCAACGGAATAAAATCTTCAAAAGTATCTGGCTCTTTTTTGCTGGCACAAACTGCCGCATGAACAACCGTATCGCCATATTTGACAATCACGGCACCGTCAGCCTGCCGGGATATTTTACCGGTTTCAATCGAGAGTGTTTTTCCACCCCATTCTATTTCTTTTTTATATGTTGTAAATATACTCATTTTCTTTTCCTTCCTACAAACAATTGAAGGGAGGCATCCCTTGATACCTCCCTTTGGAGATTTATTTACGCAATCCCAATTTCTTAATTAAGGTTGCATAACGCTCTTCGTTTTCTTTCTTTAAGTAAGACAACAAACGCCGACGAGAAGAAACCATTTTCATCAATCCGCGACGGGAATGAAAATCTTTGGCATGGGTTTTCATGTGTTCGGATAAATATTCGATTTTTGCCGTTAAAACAGCAACCTGAACTTCCGGTGAACCCGTATCTCCGGCTTGCAAAGCATAATCTTTAACAATTTGTTGTTTCTTTTCTTTTGAAAGCGACATCGTTTTTTCCTTTCGATAAAAAATTAAACTTAATTGACAAAAACACGAAACGGCTTTAAGTGCGCCCCTTCATATTTTGCCAACGCAATGAGTTGACTTTCAAACGCCAATCCGACAACGCTTTGCGGCGCTAATCGGCTTAAACGCTCTTTTTCGGCGGACGAAAACGAATCGATTCCGATTGCTTGTCCGTGTGCCAACGCGTTTAAATCTTTCCGCTCTACGGCCAGCACCAAGATGTCGTCCAGTGCGGTTAAAACCGGAATAAAATTTAAACTTGACCCATTATAAACTTCTTTTTCAAAATTTTCAAGTAAAATTGCATTTTTAATATCAAACGGCCCGCATTTTGTGCGCCTGAGTGATGAAATAAACCCGTAACAACCCAGTTTTTCTCCCATTTCCCGCCCTAATGAGCGAATATAGGTTCCTTTGCCGCACACCGCCTCAAAAACGGTTGTTTCACCCGTATGTGACAAAATGCGAAGCGAATCGATTTGAACGGGGCGTGCCGATAAGGTAACCTCCTGCCCTTTACGCGCCAAAGAATATGCCCGTTTACCGTTTACTTTTAAAGCACTGTATGCCGGCGGCGTTTGTAAAATCGTTCCCGTAAAAGAAGGAATGATTTTTTCCGCGTCTTCCCGACTCGGCCGCAAAGATGAAGTGCAAATAACGGCTCCCTCCCGATCGTCCGTTTCCGTTTGTACGCCCCATGTAACCTCAAAGACATATGTTTTTTTGCCGTCCATCACAAACGGAACGGTTTTGGTTGCGCTGCCCAATGCAATCGGCAAAACGCCGGTTGCCAACGGATCCAACGTGCCGGCATGTCCGATTCTTTCGGGATGCAATAATCTTTTTAATCGGGAAACAACGCTTGCGGATCCCGTGTTTATGGGCTTATCAATAATCAGCCAACCGTTTATTTTATTTTTCATTTGTTTTTCAGCATACCGAAAATTATTTTTTTTGCAATCATTTTTTTATTCCTTTACAAAAAGCTTACTTTCACATATGATAAATAGTGGTATCTGTGGAGGTTATGTATGAATAAGATTAATTTTATTACGTCCAATAAAGGAAAAATAAAATCACTGGAAAACAGTTTGAAACTTAATAATATAGACGTGCAGATATGTGCACAAAACTTAGATATTATGGAACCCCAATTTGATACTGTTCAAGAGGTTTCGAAATATAAGGCATTAAAAGCTTTTGAGATATTAAAAGAACCTGTTTTAGTAGAAGATGGGGGATTTTCTGTATTTGAATTAAAAGGCTTTCCGGGGGTTTATACCAAATATGTTTTGAAAACATTAGGTGCCGATGGTATTTTAAAATTAATGCAAGGCGTTAGCAACAGAGCAGCCAAATTTGTTAGTGTAGCTACTTTTGTTAATGAAGACGGCACTCTATTTCAATTTGAACGTGAAGGCGGAGAATTTGAAATATCAAAAGAAAAAGTTGATATTCAATCACCATATGCTTGGTCTGAGTTGTGGAAAATAATATATTTAAAAGAATACAATAAAAATCTTTGTGAGCTTTCTGAACAAGAAGTTTCAGAGTATTATGGATGTACTGGTGCTAATGGCAGTATTCAAAAATTTGTTAATTGGTATATAAATGAGTATAAAAGATAAATTAAATACAGATACACAGCACACAAAAGCATGAAAATAAAACCAATTCATTTAATATTGATGAGATAAATATATGAAAATTATTTACGCCTTATTTCTTGCGCTTCTTTTCATTTCGCAACCGACATTTTCAGCCGATACGGAATCGACAAAGCCTAATGATTACACTTTGGCGGACGACCGCGCCAAAAACGCACCGGAGTTTGAGGATATGCCTGATTTGGTTCGATATTTGATTCAACCCTTTCGGGCAGATGAAAAACTTAAAGCCCGTGTTATTTTTATGTGGATTGCCACGCATATTCAATACGATGCCTACAAAGCCGATAATATTGTCAAGCTGAACAATCGCAAAAAGGGCTTTGTGAAAAAAAATAATCCTTATCAAACACGTTTAGGGGTTTGTGACGATATTGCCACGCTGTTTGTGCAAATGGCATTAAAAGCGCATTTGAATTGTGAAAAAATAGTCGGACACGCCGGCTATAACTTAACAAAGCAATCAGCCATACAATCACCGCATGCGTGGAATGCCGTTAAAATTAAAGGAAAATGGTATTTGCTGGATGCTACTTGGGCCATGGGCGGGCAATATATTCACAATCAAACCTATCAAAAGCAACGGGATTATAAAAAAATGCTGTCGGAACGGCGAAAACACCCGGAAAAAATTGAACTGGGAGATCGCTTTGTCGATGAATCTTGGTTTTTAACCCCGCCGGAAGAAATGATTAAAACACATTTTCCCAATTCTTTAAAATGGCAATTACTGAAACATCCCGTTGAGTCGGAAAAAATATGGAAAGAAAACCAAAAAAAAGTGTCCCCCAAAAAATAAATTGATTTTTCCCTTGTTTGACATTTCAAATATTGTGTGATATAATAAATTGATTGAATTTTATAATGACAGGATAAAAAAATGTTTGTATTACCCTCTTTTTCGCGTATTTCTTCATGGTTCGGCTATCGCAACGCGCCGACAAAAGGCGCCAGCCGTTTTCATAAAGGAATGGATTTTGCCGCGCCGGCCGGTACCCCCGTTTTTGCAGCCGCCGACGGCGTTATTTCCGTTAAAGAATCACAAAGAGGTTACGGCAACGTTGTTTACATTAAGCACGCCGACGGCAGTGAAACCCGTTACGGACATATGAGCGGCTTTACCGACATTCAACCCGGGCAGGTTATTCATGAGGGCGATCAAATCGGTTTTGTCGGATCAACCGGCGTCAGCACGGGACCGCATTTGCATTTTGAAGTTCGAAACGCGGCCGGACAAGCCGTTAATCCGCAATTTATTTTAAACGGTGACATACCGCAAAACATATCGTCTGTTTCACCGCAAACCATGGCAGCTGCCTCATCGCCCAATCGGCAAAGCACGGGCATTCATTATTGTTCGCCGCTGAAAGATTGGCAAAATATTGAAAACAAGCTCAAAGAGGAGGAAGAAAAAAAGAGTGATTATATCGCTTTTACCTATCGTGCCGGAAAAAAAGAATCGACAACGGAAAAAGTTGTTCAAAACGAGCTGAATAATTTAGGACTGCTCGGCTCTCTTGTCGGTATTCTCGGGGGCGGATTGCTCGGAAAATTATTCGGCGCATCGGAACAGGAATCCGATCAAACGCCGGTGCAATTCACGCTTTCCAAAAAAGATATGTTAAATAAAGGATTTACCGTTGAGGAAATCGATAAAATTTCCGAATTAAGCGAACAGGCTCAAACAAAAACACATTTAGAGCAATCCGGTCAATTGATTTCGGCAGAAGATTTGCGTCTTGCCGGTTTTGATGAAGAAAAAATCGAACAATTCAACACCTTGGCGCACCAAAAGCAAGGACAGCTTTCTTAAACGATTTTTTCACCGCATTTTTTACATTTCTTAAATGGTCAACGCAGCCGCTTCTGTTTTAACGGCATTTGAAATTTTTTCAAAAGCCTTTGTTTCAATTTGACGCACCCGTTCTCGGCTGATTTTAAACTGTTCGCCCAGCTCTTCCAGTGTTTTGGGTGTTTCACTTAAAAACCGCTCTTTCACGATAATTTGTTCCCGTTCGGATAAACGCCCGATGGCTGCAAACAATAACCGTTTTTTCACGGCCAAATCTTGCGAATCTTCCAACTGTTCTTCAATGGATTGTGTTTTATCAACCAACATATCCAAATGATTGGTTGTGGAATCGTAAGATAACGTTGTGTTTAAAGAAGAATCGCCGCTTAACCGTTGTTCCATTTCCAAAACGTCTTTTTTGGAAACGCCCAGCATTTTGGAAATTTGTTCGGCCGTTTCTTCGTTTAAAGCCGTTTCGTCATATAATCCCAAGCGTGACTTAATTTTGTGCAAATTGTAAAAAAGCCGTTTTTGCGTGGCAACCGTTCCGATTTTAACCAGCGACCACGACTTTAAAATAAATTCGGAAATGGAGGCTTTAATCCACCAAATGGCATACGTTGCCAAACGAAACCCTTTGTTCGGATCAAACTTTTTAATGGCTTGCATTAAACCGATATTGGCTTCCGAAATTAAATCGGCCAACGATAACCCGTAATGCCGAAACGATAAAGCCACTTTGGCGGCTAACCGTAAATGCGATGTGGTTAATTTATGGGCCGCTTCAATATCGTGATAGTCATGATATCGTTTTGCCAA
>CANREI010000049.1 GCA_947629595.1 uncultured Alphaproteobacteria bacterium
TTTTACAAAGAAGCATTTCTTCCCCCTTCGGTTTCCATCAAAAACTTTTTTTCTTTTAACATCAAAAAAAGAAGAAAGCAAGAAAAATATTCAATTATTTTAAAAAAGAAATATAAAACACAATCGTGAATAGAAAAAATGACATAATATTTTATGACAAAAAATGAAAAATACAAAAATAAATTATTGAGTGAATGCATTGAAAGAAAAGAAATTTAACAGAATAAAGTATAAAAAAGAAGCATAAAATGTTAAATATCGTTAAAAATTGTATTTTTTTCTCTTTTTTATGATAACGGATAAAAAAACGGCATTGAATCGTGTCATTTTACAAAACGAATCGCGAAAAAATCATTTGAATAAGAGGCGACCGGAAAAATGGTAATTATCATTCGAAATGTGTAATAAATTGAGATATTATTGATTGATTACCCGTCCTCAAAAAAACGTACGATTTTTGCAACACTTTTTTTTAAAATTTTAAAAAAAATTTTAATTTAAGCTGAAATTATTGATTTTTCGAGTGTTTTTGAAGGGTGAATTTTAGTGTTTTGAAGGCAATTTTTACCCCTGAATCCGCGTTGCATTAAAGGTACGTTTAATTTATGCTATTCGTAGAGTGAAAGGGAGTCAAAAATGACGAAATATGCAATAAAAAATCAGTTAAAACACGCGGAAACACAAGGAAATAAAGAACAAATCGCACCAGGGGAAGAAGGGAGTCGGAAAATGACAATGCAATCAAAAAAACAAATTGAAAATCAAGCCCAAGAAGGCCGTTCAATGGTTGAAATGCTCGGGGTGTTGGCTATAATTGCGGTTCTGTCAATCGGCGGGATTGTCGGGTTTCGGTTGGCAATGAACTACTATCAGGCGAATCAGATTGCCCATGAAATAAATATCATGCGTACCGATGCACAAATAAAAATTGCACAAGGCACGGAAAAGTTAATGCTCGGGGAACCTTATGATCCCATCAGCGAATCCCAGCTCGGACATATTCAATTTAATGATGCGTATCCCGTTGATTTTGCTTGCGCTTTGGCTGATGAAGACACCATTGAACTTTCGAATATATCCTGTCACGTTGCAAACGCTTATTATATTGAATTACAAAACATTCCCGAAGGCGTTTGTCGGCCATTGGCGGAATTAGTGAACGGTATGAACAACATCATCGCGTTTAATGTGAACAAAAATGAATATCCGGGTGAGGGAAAATGCGAAGCGGGAAACGGAAATGTTTTAAACGCGGTATTTTCGGCAGAAGCCGTGTCGGAATTAAAGGTTTGTACAGGAGATACGGATTGCGAATCGGAAAACGCGCTTTATTGTGATCCGTCCCGGCATGTTTGCGTGAGATGTTATGAAGATAATCAATGTGCACATAATCAATATTGTGAAAACAATACATGCGTCACGTGCGAAAGTGGTGTTTGGAACGGCGAAGAGTGCGTGGAATGTACGGATAATGATGATTGTGCTGATAAAACTGATACGCCGGTTTGTTATACGGACACCAACACTTGTGTGGAATGCTTAACGTATAGCGATTGCAAAAACGAGGAGAAGCCACAATGCGATGAAGCAAGCCATACCTGCAAAAGTTGTTTTGACATTGATCCCGAAAAACCCGTATGGGCCGACACACAATGTGTGCAATGTGTGAACAGCACGGATTGTGAAACAACGTTGGTGTGCAAAGAAAACACATGCAGTCCGTGTGAAACGGAAGAAGAATGCAAAGAAAAAGGAACAAATTATCATTGTTCGAAAGACAGTACATGCATTCAATGCCCTGATAATCAAGTGTGGGGCGGAAAAGATAAAGGGTGTGTAGAATGTTTATCGTCTGCCGATTGCAAAAATTCTAATAAACCGCAATGCAACACGGAAACTAACACTTGCGTGGAATGCGTAGAAAGCACAAATTGTTCGGCAGAACTGGTGTGCAGAGAAAACACATGCAGTCCGTGTCAAACGGAAGAAGAATGCCAAGCAAAAGGAACAAATTATCACTGCTCAAAGGAAGATAAGTGTATTCAATGTGATACAAATGAAGTGTGGGACGATGAAAATAGAGAATGTGTAGAATGTTTATCGTCTGCCGATTGCAAAAATCCCGAGAAACCGTTGTGTGATACAACAACAAACACATGTATAGAATGTGAAACGAACGCACAATGTGTAGAAAAAGGAAAAGACCCGCATTGTCACAAGGCAACACATACGTGTGAACCCTGTCCGGACGAAAGCCGGAACGATACCGTCAGAAAAGCTTGCGTTATTCACATTCAAACAATACCTGCTTATTGGACAATGGTTGAAAGAGATGGGGTTAAAAGATGCCAAAAATTAACACCAAATCATTTCGGACCTTATACGCATTCTTATGAATTATGGATACATGGATCATTCGATGATTATATACGATTTTATGTGAATGAAGAATTGCCGCACATATCATCAACAGAAGCAACTTTAAATGAGCCTGATAATAATTGTAACAGTATAAGTTATAGGGGAGAGATTCATTGTGCAGGAAGTGGTTGTTCTGGGCATATATCTGATTCTCGTTTGGGAACTTTAAATGTCGGTGAGTTTGGTCATTTAACAGTTTATGATATTACTCACTGGATTGCATGGGGTGGAATGGCAAATACAATCCGAGATGATGCCGCGGCTTGGCTGGTGTTGGGTGATGAATAAAAAATAGAAACACCGCTGACGGACTTTCTTCAAACATTGCACCAAAAAAACGATCCTTTTTTTGATGCAGTGAAAGTTTAACAGTTCAAACAATTTAACGGGCTCTTCAATTATTCAAATAACATATTGATTATTAAATATTATATATGTTTTTATAAAAATATCTTGACAGATTTTATTGATTTCTATATACTGTAAAAACCGTGTATCAAAAAAAGGATCGTTTAATGCAAACAAGAGTCAAGATAAAAAGTGAAAGAAATCAAGGTGTTGAAAAAAGATGCCGTCGGCGCAAAAATGCCCCGAAACCGGGGTATCCGATCGGATTATGTCAAGGACAGTTTTTGTTGGATAGTAAAAAAGAAGAAATAATACAATTACTTATGCAAAATATGCCAATGAGTTATATTGCCACTGAAATGCATGTCAGCGTGTTTACGGTACATTATTATTTGAAAAAACATCCGTATCTTGTGCCGGAAACATATCGGCAAATTAAAGTGCGCAGTAAATTGTATCAAAAGGAAGAATATATTTTGCAAAAATTAAACGCGGGCGTTACAAAAGCTGCCATTGCACGGGAATTGGGCGTGAGTCGGGAGGCGTTATTCAATAAATTGGAACAAATGGGTTGGCAAGAACCGAATCCGTATCGCAAAAAGAAAATAGACTTGAATTTGTTTTTAAAAGCTTTCAATGAGGGTAAAACATATCAGGAAATGGCGAGTCTTTTTCACTGTCATAAGCAAACGATAATCAATAAACTGAAAGAATTGCATTTAAGTCGATATAAAAAGCGTGCACCCGAAAGGCAAGAAAAAAGATGTGTTTCGAGACAAACAAAGGAGGAGTGTTTCAGATAAAATAATCCTTCGAAAAAGAGAGTTATTTCATGCCGGTTATAAAAGATAATTATGATTTGATAAATGAAGCATTTCAGAAAGGAGAAACATGGATAAGAAGTATGCAAAAGTATCAATAATTGTTCCCGTTTATAATGTGGAAAATTATTTAGCAAGATGTTTAGATTCTTTAATATCTCAAACATTAAAGGAAATAGAAATTATTTGCATTGAAGATATGTCAACAGATCATTCTGCTTCAATTTTAAGGCATTATGAAAAAAAAGATAATCGAATTAAAACTGTTTATAATACAAAAAACAAAGGACTTTCCACCTGTCGCAATATCGGTATGAAATTGGCGGAAGCGCCTTACATTATGTTTTTAGATTCTGATGATCAATATTTACCTGATATGTGTTATGAAATGTATCATGCAGTGGAAGAAAATAATTCGGATATTGCTGTATGTAATATTCATATTTTATATGAAACCATTAACATGTCTTCTTTTGAAATGGATAATAATTATTTTTCTAACCATGGTTTATCGGGAACATATGCGGTAACAGGTGAAATTATCAATAAAGTGACGAATATTGTTGCATGGAATAAAATTTACAAAAGAAGTATTTTAGAAAAATATCATATTCGTTTTCCGGACGGTTTGATATATGAATCTTATCCTTTTTGGGGAGAATATATTTCCGTTGCTGATAAGATTACATTTTTAGATAAAAAATTATATATTTATACACGACGCGAGCGCAGTATTATGTCTTTAACTTTGAATAAAACAAATGATCGCGTTATGGATTATATTAAAAGTTGTTTTTATTTTTATGCATGGTTAATCAAAAATAATTTATGGGCAAAAAAGCAATGGCATTTTTGGCAAATGTTTGCGTTTTGTACGTCTGCCGCTTTAAGTTATATGCCGCAAGATGATGTGATTTATAAGAATATTTATCAAGTAACTGACCGATTTTTAAAAAATAAATCGCCTGCTTTATTAGGGTTTAATTGTCGAAGATGTATTGAATTGATCAGAAAACATCAATTAAAAGAACGCTCGCCTCAAATATATGTTAAGTTATTTCATAAGCCGTTAGTAACGGGGACGCATTCAATTTCTTTGACTGTTTTTTATTTTGTTAAGATTCCCGTTTTATCGATTAAATATTCGCCGATTCAAAGCAAATATCGGCTTTTCGGTAAAATTAATGTATTTCAAATTAACATGAAAGGAACAAAAACAAAATATTCTGTTTTTAAAATACCTGTTATTAAAATAATTAAAAAAGAAAAATATCGGCAAGTAAAAATGTTTGGTTTTTTACCGATATTAAAACTTTTTGATAATAAACAAGATTTTTATTATCGTTTGTGTCAAAAAAGTTTATTTTTTTTGCCGATTAAAAAAAGATTAAAACAGAATTTTATAAATAATTTATTGCGCAGAAAAGTTAAATTTACATTTAATTCAAAAAATTTTATGCCGTTTCAAACAGATAATACGGTTTTATTAAAAGAATTAAAGAAATTGAAAAATATTACTTATATTCCCAATCCCGGTAATTTGGGTGATTGTTTGATTGCAAAAGCAACGTATGATTTTTTTGCCCAAAATAATATTTCTTATCAATTATATAAAGGCGGACAGCCTGAAACCATTGTATACGGGGGCGGCGGTATTTGGGTTAAAGATCTTTATTTAAAATCTTTTTCAAAAATTTTAAAGTTAATGCAGAAAGCACAAAAAATTGTGATTTTACCCAGTTCCGTTTATGACTGCCCCTTTTTGGTGAATATTTTGGATCAACGATTCGTTGTGTTTTGTCGGGAAAAACAAACATTTGATTATTTAACGGCTCAAAAAACAGGGGCCAAAATTATTTTGGATCATGATATGGCTTTCAGAATGACAGCCCAAACTTTTCAAACCCCGCTTACCGTTACGCCGGAACAAAAATTATTGCTGACGAAAATGTATCCTGTTTTAAAAAGAATAAATTCAAAGGTGCAATTTTTAAGAAAAGATGTTGAAAAGTCAAATTCTTATGAATCGCATTACGATTTATCGTCCGCCTTCGGATCGCGCAAAATGCCTTATCAGGATGTTTGTTTTGCAACCACATTAATGTTAGCGGCTGTTGATTTGTTTAATACCGTTATTACCGACAGACTTCATGTGGGTATTGCAGCGGCGTTGATGGGAAAGGAAGTTTATTTATTGGATAATTCTTATAAAAAAGTTTCCGGTGTTTATGCCCGCTCATTAAGTCAATACGGCAATATTCATTTATGTGATAAATTTCCCTTAAAGGTCAATTCCGCTAATAATAAAACCGATAATTTCTATCAACTGGTTCGGAGCGTTAATCATGTTTAAAATTTATTTAAAAACTGCTTTTGAAGAAGATCAAATTGTTAAGTCTGCTTTTTTAGATTTTGGCAAACTGCCTGTTTTGTGGTTTAAGTTTCCCAAGTCTGTTCAAAACGATTTGACAGACAGATCGGATCCGTTTGTTCATGCACTTATTTTTCCCATGATGGAAACCGGCGGTGAATTTCAAATTGAGGGAAAAGTCAGCCGTTCCGTTATGGATAATATTGTCATGTTTAATCGTATTTGGCATGAATGGTGTCCTGAAAAATATAAAATTATTAAAATCAACGCCGATGTGGTCGATGATGATTATCGCCCCCATAATAAGAAAATGATTACTGCTTTTTCCGGCGGTTTAGATGCGGCATATACGGCCTATAAGTATAAAAAAGGATTGGATGATTATTATAAATTCGATTTAGATAAATCTGTTATGTTATTGGGAGCGGATATTCCATTGAAAAACAGAGAGCAATTTAATATTGCTTTTGAAAACGCAAAGAAAATGACAGATGATTTGGGTATTCAACTCATTCCGATAGAAACAAATTATCGACAGGGAAATTCTGACTGGTCTTATTGTTTCGGTTCTGTTATTATGGCAAGTTTAGAATTTTTCAGCAAAAACTATTGTTACGGGGCAGCAGCCAGTGATGATTCAATTCATCATTTTCAAACACCTTGGGGAACGAATCCCATTACCGATCAATATTTAACAAGTCATACATTCCGGTTTATTTCCGACGGATATGAACATTCCCGAACGGATCGGGCAAATATGATTAAAAATTGGGAAACGGGATTAAAATTTTTGCGTGTTTGCTGGCGAAATGAAGATAAATCCAAAAATTGCGGTATTTGTGAAAAATGTGTCAGAACAAAATTAAATTTTATGGCTGTCGGTGTTCATCATTTGCCCTCAATGCCGAATGACTTGACGGAAAATGAATTGTTAAATGAGAATTTAATACAAATATCTCATAATATTTTATATTTTTCGGAAATTTATGCATATTCTTTAAAAAATCATACTCTTTCGGCATATTGGCGTAAATTGTTAAAAAAACAGCTTGAAATATGGGAAAAAAAGTTCCCTGAAAAAAATAATATCATCAAGCGAAAACATCACTCTTTCTGGTGGCATATTAAAAACAGGAGATTTTAAAAAATGACAGAACAAATTAAACTGAATAAAATTGAAAAAAATACAACGACTGTTCAATATTTTTTTGAATGTAGTGCCGGATTAAAATGCTTTTTTCATTTTGATTGCCCCTTTGTTATAGAATATAATCTGGATAATATGAAACAGCCGGCTTCTGTTGCAGATGTGCCGGATTCTGTTTTAATTATTCCTTTTTTAGGGAATGTTTTACCCATTGTATGGTTAACGGATTCTGAATTATATGTTCCTGAAATTGATAAAGATTTTTATGATAATTTATCAAAAGTAAAAAAGGGATATGCTCAAATGTATCCTAACTTAAAATTTAAAGGAAAAGTGATTGCAGATAAAATCGTTAATAATAATCAGGAAAATCGTAAAGTCGGAAATCCCGTTTGCTTCTTTTCCGCCGGCGTTGATGCATGGCAAACACTTTGTGAGCATTATAATGAAAAACCGCTTCTTTTAACAATGTTCGGGGCTGATTTTTATTTGGATAACATTAAAGGAAACAGGAAATGCTTGGAATACATGAAAAATGTTTCTCAACAGTTTCATTCGGATTTGGTTTCTTTTAAAAGCAGTTTGCGTAAGTTTATAAATGAAACAAAATTAAATGAACAATTTGCAAAGGACTTGGGGTTTCATTGGTGGCACAGAATTCAACACGGGCTCGGCGTTATTTCTCATGCGGCGCCCGTTGCTTATTTGAATAATTCTCGCATTGTATATTTCGCTTCTTCTTATTCGTTTAAAGATAAGGTTCGGCATCAATGCGCAACAGATCCTTTAATTGATAATTATATTGCTTTCGCAGGAGCAAAAGTTGTTCATGACGGTTATGAATTTACACGGCAAGATAAAATATATAATATCTGCAATTTTTCTAAAAAACATTCTCAACCGATGTTTATTCATGTTTGTTGGGGACAATATGATGATATACATAATTGCAGTAAGTGTGAAAAATGTCAACGAACATGGATGGGTATTTTGGCAGAAGGATTTAATCCGAATGACTTCGGATTTAAATATGAAGGTGAAAAATCCGCTCGGGAAGTGAAAGTTTTATTATCGACAAAGAAACAAGTTTTAACGCAGGAAATGTGGGAACAAATATTCGATCGCTTTAAAATGAATGCCGGATTGCTAAATATTCACCCGGAATTAAAATGGGTAGAAAGTTTTGACTTTAAAAAGCAAAGTTATTTTACGCAAAATACAGCGCAAGAGAAAAATTCATTCAAGAAATTTATAAAATTATATCGCAATAAATTGATTTATTATCGTTATAAATTTCTTTCTCAAATAACAATCGGCCAAAAGAAAAAACATTATATGAAGAAAAGTATGAAAAGCAAAGTTGAAGGTGTATGAATGCTTTGGGGCTTTAAAAGCAGGATAAGGGATATTAAATTCCGGAACAGGGCACCCCTTTAATTTATCCCTCTTTTTCCATTCTTAATCTTCGTTCAAGCAATGTTTCTCCTTCATATTCCCGGTAAGATGTTCCTTGCGGCTTATATTTGGAATTACTGAGCTTTTGTGCTAATGCCGATAAGGATGTTCCTTTGCCCTCGTATTCAACTGTTCTTTTATTATCCTTGACGAGGCATTTTTTTGTTTTGTCATAAATATATGTCAATTCTGCTCCGACAGGAATTTTAAGGTTTTTAAAGGTCATTTTGGTTCGGCGTGAAGTTTGCGCAATATCATCTTCTTTTTGTTCTTTTTCAGAAGGTACAATGCGTTTCAGATTTTCCGAATTATTATTCAAACGGGCAACACGCTCCAAAACCGAATAGGCCTTGGAGGGAGATATTTGAAAAAATTCACGAACTCTTTTTTTACCATGTTCCGTTTCTTCAATGGAATGAAGAGAATCATCAATTAAATCAAACAGTGCATGTATATGCTGTTCAATTTCTCTCGGATTTTCAACAGCCAAAGTTGCATATACACGAAAACTTAACGGAACGGCCGTTGAGCTGTTCAATTCTTTTAATCGCTGATGAATAT
>CANREI010000050.1 GCA_947629595.1 uncultured Alphaproteobacteria bacterium
TGAATACGCAACTTTTACCGGATATTTTCTATATCGGCGCCGATGATAAAACATTAGACTTGTTTGAAGGACAATATATCATTCCGAACGGCATTTCTTATAACTCTTACGTGATTAAAGATGAAAAAATTGCCGTAATGGATACCGTTGACAAACGGGCAACCGATGAATGGCTTTTTAACTTAAATCGCGTGTTAAACGGCAGAACGCCCGATTATCTGGTCGTGCTTCATTTAGAGCCCGATCACGCCGCCAACATTGAAAAATTCCTTGCGCTTTATCCGACTGCCAAAATCGTAACGAATGCGCGCGCATTGAATATGATTCCGCAATTTTTTCCGCACATTGACTTAACCGATCGACAAGTGGTTGTGAATGAAACAACGCCGCTTCATTTAGGGCGGCATACTTTGCATTTCGTAATGGCGCCGATGGTGCATTGGCCGGAGGTGATGGTGGCCTATGATGAAGCCGATAAAATTTTATTTTCCGCCGATGCTTTCGGAAAATTCGGCGCGCTTGATACCGATGAAGATTGGGATTGCGAAGCCCGCCGCTATTATATCAATATTGTCGGCAAATACGGTGTTCAGGTGCAGGCGTTGTTGAAAAAAGCCGCCGCGCTTGATATTCAAAAAATCTTTCCGCTGCACGGCCCCATGCTGACGGAAAATCTGGCGCATTATATAGGAAAATATGATATTTGGAGTTCTTATCGTCCGGAAGATGAAGGCATTTTAATTGCTTATGCCTCCGTTTACGGGCATACAAAAGCCGCGGCGGAAAAATTAAAAGCCGTTTTGGAACAAAAAAGCCCCGCAACAAAGGTTGTGTTAACCGATTTGGCACGCGATGATATGGCGGAAGCCGTGGAAGATGCGTTCCGGTATGATCGTTTGGTGTTGGCATCGGTAACGTATGACGGCGGTATTTTTCCGCCCATGGAAAGTTTTCTGGCACACTTAAACAGCAAAAATTATCAAAACAGAACTGTCGGATTTATTGAAAACGGCTCGTGGGCACCGGCGGCAGCCAAAAAAATGAAAGCCGCTTTGGAGGGCTTAAAAAATTTAACGTTTTTGGAACCCGTTGTCAGCATTAAATCGGCGCTCAAAGAAGCTGATGAAGGAACACTTCACGCATTGGCCGATGCCCTGCTCTTAAAATAATTATTGCTTTTGAAACAGCGTTTTGTTAATGAGAACCGAGCAAAAACCCATAACGGCGGCAAAAAGCGTTAACAAAAGTAAAAAATAACGCAACAGTTCAAAGTTTTGATAAAACGCAACAATCAAAAGCCCGAAAAAGCCGACAAGACGACCCATATTTAAAAACATTTCCCGAACGGCAAAATATTCCGTTTTAAAAAGCATTTTCACGCCTTGAATATTGGCGCCGTTAAACATATTCACACTGGTAATCATCAACAATAATCGGGTAGCCGTTACAAAACTTAAATTATACAAAATAAACGTTTTCCGCCCGGGGCAGAGAACAAAAAGAAGCGACGTGGCAGTGGTTAAAACAGTTGTGACAATTAAAATTTTCACAAAATTTTGATATTTCGCAAACCGCCCGAACAAAAAATTCATAACAACCGTTGCCAACGTAAAAAGCGATGTTAAACTGCCTAAATTAAAGTCGGTTTGAAACAAATAAACAATATAAAGCGTGACCACAACCGTTAAAACGCCTTCCAATGCCAGCCCGCGAAAAAACTCCATTAAATAAATATAGCGAACGGCTTGTTTACGAAACGTTTTTTTAAAATATGCCCCCACGTTATAGGGCAATAAATGCCGCTTTTTCTTTTCAACAACGCAAAAGGAACCGAGAAAATTCAAAACGGATAAACAGGCCAAAAATTTCATAATCGTGTTTAACGAATCAAACGATAAAAACAACCCCAGCAAAAACGGCGACACAATTTTAATAATATTTTTAATACAATCCAAATAGCCTTGATATTTAATCATTTTATTTTGTGAAACGCCGGCGGACACAAGCAAATTAAACGGATAATAATGAAAAGCGCTGATAAAAGCGTATAAAGCCCCCAAAAACACAACGTGTTGACAGGCATTTTCACCGAAAAACCACACAGAAGCAAAAAAAATCAATTCAAAAAAGCACCCGAAACGATACAAAGTCATTTTCGAATGATTTTTAAGCCAAAACCCTGTTATATACGATAACACAAACGATAAGCCGAATAACGATAAATAGTAATAAGCAATCGGCAATAAATTTTCACCCGAAAGTTTAAATAAATAGGCCAACAAAAATGTGCCGATAAAAAGTTCCGTCACGGAAAAAAGACACATTAAAGCTGACAGATATTTCATATTATTAAAATCAATATTTGTGACTTTTTGCTGCTTTAAAAACTCAAAACACCTGCTCATTTTCCGCTCCGTTTTAAAACCGTCGGCATTATATATGAAAGAAACAAGGCTGTCAATATTGAACGGATGATTTTTGCACAATTTTAAAATAATAAAATCCGAAACAGATCAGTGCAAATATTACCCCGACGGGATAGGCAATTGTTGTTGATAAACTCAATCCTTCTTTTGCCTGCAAAATATAAGTGGCAACAACAGCCGACATAAACGTTGCCGGCAAAGCTGCCATCAATGACGCCATCGGCGGATAACCGTTTTTATGCAAATAGGCAGCGCCTGTCCATAACACAATCATGGCAAGAACCTGATTTGACCATGAAAAATAACGCCACATAACTTCAAAAGGAAGCTGTCCCCCAAGCGCGGTTATCATTAAAACCGGAACGGCAATCAACAACCTTTTTCCTGCTTTTTTCTGATCGAACCCAAACCAATCGGCAATTGTCAATCGAGCGGATCGTAAAGCCGTATCACCCGATGTAATCGGGCAAACAATAACCCCGATCATTGCCAACACACCGCCTGTTGTTCCCAGCAGGGTTGTGCTGATTGTATAAACAACCGAACCGGCACCGTTGTTTGTTAAGGCTTCAAAAAGCAAAGCGGTATTTTCGTAAAACGTTACACCGGCAGCAGCCCATATTAACGCGATAATTCCTTCGGTAACCATGGCACCGTAAAACACAATTCTGCCGTCTTTCTCATTTTGAAGACACCGCGCCATAATCGGTGATTGCGTTGCATGAAAACCCGAAACGGCACCACAGGCAACCGTCACAAACATCATGGCCCAAACAGGCAATTCATTCGGATGTGTCTGATAAAGCGCCTCTATCGTTAATTCAGGCATCGGATGCGGAGAATGAATAATCAATGCGCCGGCTATTCCCAAAGCCATAACAATTAACGTTAATCCGAAAAACGGATAAAGCGTGCCGATAAGTTTATCAACCGGCAAAAATGTGGCCAAGAAATAATAAAAAAGAATGAGAGCCAGCCAAAAGTTCATCCCCAACCGATCGGGCGTTAAATTGCCGATTAAAGCCGCCGGACCGACCGAAAAATTAACCCCGATTAAAATAAGCAAAACAACGGAAAAAAGGCGCATAACCGTTCGCACTTTATTTCCCAAATAATGACCCGATATTTCGGCAACGGATTGACCGTTGTTTCGAATGCTGATCATACCCGAAAGATAATCATGAACCCCGCCGCCCAATATGGTGCCGAAAACAATCCACAGATACACTTTCGGTCCCCATGCCGCACCCATTAACGCACCGAAAATAGGACCGAGTCCGGCTATATTTAACAGTTGAATAAGATAGACTTTGCCTGTTTTCATCGGAATATAATCAACGCCGTCCTTTAACGCATAAGCCGGCGTTAACCGCTTCGAATCCGTTTGAAACACGCGCTCGATTATGCGACTATACAGAAAAAAGCCTGTCACCAAAAGAAAAACGGCACTGAAAAACGTAATCATTTGTTTATTCCTTTCAACTATTTGAAAGCATACGCCGTTTATGCATTTTTGACAAGTGTTTTTTTATTCGTTTAACAAAAAAAAGCCGCCCGATGAAAGACGGCTTTTTCATAAACAAGGAAAAATTTAATCTTCTTTGGGCTTCATGGGTTTTTCATGCGGAAAATGATGCTTTTTATGCTTCATTTTATCTTTAAAATTCGGCATATCTTTCATTTTTTCTTTTTTGGCCTGATGCTCTTCATGCATTTGTTTTAACTTTTCTTTTTGCTGATCCGTTAACAAAGCTTCAAACTCCGTTTTGCTTTTTTCTCTCAATTCTTTGGCTTTTTCCTGCAAAGAATCGATTTCATCCATAATTTTTTTCATCTCTGCCCGATTTTTTTCGTGCAATTCTTTGGCCTTTGCCCGTTGCTCTTCGGTTAACTCCAACCGTGAAGCAAATTTTTCGCGCATTTCTTCCCGATGTTGCGCCATTTTTTCCATATCAACGGCTTTATTTCTCATACCGTCCCGAACGGAGTCGGCCCGTTGCGCCGGTGTCGGCGTTGCGGATGTTCCGGCATCCGTCTCGGCAAAAGCTGCCGTGGAAAGTAAAACAATTCCCAAACTTAATCCTAAAATTTTATGTATCAGCATATTATTCTCCTTTCAAAAATGCCAATTTTTCACTTAACACGGAACGGGCGTGAAATAACCGCGATTTCACCGTTCCGACCGAGATATGCAGCCGTACGGCCGTTTCTTCATAACTCATTTCCTCAAACTCGTAACAAACAACAACCTCTCTCATTTTTTTAGGCAATGAATCAACGGCTTTCAAGATAATCTTTTGTCTTGTTTTCATATCAACCGTTTCTTCGGCCGTTCGCTCCGATGTTGTCACATCGGACACCGCATCCAACGGCGTTTGCAAAGCTTCAACTTTAAAGCGGGACGAGCGAAAATAATCGCGACATAAATTCACGGTTAAAGCCGATAACCACGCTTTAAATTTGCCTTCTTCATGATAGAGATGACGATTTTCCCAACTTTTTAACAGAACCTCCTGTTCCAAATCTTCGTTGACACGCCCCGTCATCTTGCGAATGATGGCTCTGATTCTTAAAAGATTCTCTTTTTCCAACGCTAACATTTATATAACTGCCACCAATCCGTAATCATCCAAAGGAATATCGCTTTCCCAATTGATAACGCCGTATAAATGATTAAAATTTATATCTTTCGGTTCATAAAGAGCCGTATAAAGTGCGGTCATTTCATCTGTTTTCGAAACAGGTAAAAACGGCACGGCACTCAAATAAGCGGCTGTCAAACAGGCACAAGCAACACCGATCGAACGCAACCGCTGCCGTCTTTTTTTACGGGCAAAATAAAGCGGCCGCGCTTCTTTTAATAATGAAGAAATATCCGTCATGGTTTTCTATCTCCTTCATTCAATGAAAACGCACACTTTTTAAAAAAGTTCATTTTTTTATTGTAACCGATTAAATTTGAAAAAACAAACAATTTCAATTGACCCGTCCTAAAAAATAAAATATGATACAAATATGAATCGAAAACAAAAAAAACCTTCTTTTAATCAAACCGTTTCATTTCCGGCGGATTTTGCCTTAGATTCAACGCAAGCGGCTTTATTTCATAAAATTCAATCGACCCGAAACAATTATTTTATTCAGGGACAGGCGGGAACGGGTAAATCAACTTTTATTCGCTATTTGCTCTCTCACGCGCAAAAACGTGTTTTAATTGCCTGTCCCACGGCCTTGGCCGCTTTGCAAATCGGCGGCGTCACACTTCATTCGTTGTTTCGATTGCAGCTCAAAGATTTTTTTATTTTGTCCGAATTAGAGCTGAAACGTAAAACTGCCTCCGTTTTAAAGAAAACCGATATGCTTATTATTGACGAAGCTTCGATGATTCGTCCCGATGTGCTGGACGGTATTGATTTGCTTTGTAAACAGGCGCGTTTGTCCGACTTACCCTTCGGCGGCATACAACTGATTCTGGTCGGCGATTTATGCCAACTGCCACCGGTGATTAAATCATCGACATATACCGTTTTCAAGGCTTTTTACGGATTTAAAGAACCCTATTTTTTCGATGCGCCCGCTTTTAAACAAGGCGCCTTTCAAACCGTTATTTTTTCAACCGTTTACCGGCAGGAAGACACCGCTTTGCTTTCACATTTGATTGATTTAAGGCATGATCAAAAAATTCCGAGCGTTTTAAACTTTTTTAACGCCGCCCGCATTGAAAACGAAAAAGAAAGACAAACTGCCGTCACCATTACCCCCTATAAAACACGCGCCGAAGAAATCAATCACACCCGTTTATCCGCTCTGGCCGGTAAAGAACACGTCTATGAAGCCGTTTTAAGCGGTTCTTTTGAAAAATCGGCGGAAACACCGGCACCGCGCCGCCTTGTGTTAAAAGAAGGGGCGTTGGTTTTATTTAATAAAAACAATCCCCCGCATTGGATTAACGGTTCCACCGGTATTGTGATTCGGGCCGAAGAAAATTTCATATGGGTCAAGCTCCTTCAAGATGAAAAATTGGTGTTGGTCAAGCCCGAAACATGGGAAAGCTATGTTTATGATTATAACGCCAAAACCGATGAAGTCATCGAATCCGTCAGCGGCACGTTTACGCAGTTTCCGTTGCAACTCGGCTATGCTTTAACCATTCATAAAGCACAAGGGAAAACGTTGGATAAAGTGATTATTGACATGCACCGCGGCGCTTTTGCTTCCGGTCAGTTATATGTGGCATTAAGTCGCACGCGGAAATTAAAAGATATGCACTTAACCAACACCATTTATGCCGATGACGTGATTGTGGATGCACGTGTTTTATCTTTTTTAAAAAGTCAGGTAAAGCCCTAGAAAAAACTTGCAATTTTTTATTTTTCACGCTAAGAAGGAAACTTCTCTCGTTCATAAAGGTTAAAAAAAATGAATTTTATGCTTTCGGCTTTTCAAACGATTCTTTCAATCACGCTTCAAACGGCGGAAGATGTTATATATTTAATTCCTTATTTTTTTCTGACCTATTTATTGTTGGAATATTTGGAACACAAAACGCACTCGAAAATAAGAAAAATCATTCAAAAAACAAATCGATTCGGACCGTTTTGGGGCGCTTTTGCCGGCATTATGAGCGGATGCGGTTTCGCCGCCGTTGCCGCTAATTTTTATTTAACGCGCGTGATTACTTTCGGCACGCTCATTGCCGTTTATCTGGCTTCTTCCGATGAAATGCTCCCGTTAATGATTTCACAAGGCGTTGCCGGAAAAACAATTGTGCAAATAATTGCCTTTAAAATTATTTTCGCCGTTTTCATCGGCTTTTTGATTGACTTTTATCATCACCGAAAAAAACAACCGCTTGCTTTTAAAGCGCTTTGCCGACAGGCAAACTGTCACTGCGAAGAAAATACCGTTTTGAAATCAACACTCATTCACACGCTTCAACTTACCGTTTTTGTTTTCGGTATTTGTTTTATGCTCAATGCCGTTTTTTATTTCGTGCCGCTTGAACGGATTTCCCTGCTTTTTGCGACGCATGAAACGAGTGCCGTTTTTATTGCCGCCCTCATCGGTCTTATCCCCAATTGCGGTGTTTCAATTGCCTTAACGCAACTTTATATTCAAGGCGTGCTTTCCGTCAGTCCTTTAATTGCCGGCTTGCTCTCCGGCGGCGGCGTGGGATTGATTGTGCTTTATAAACTCAAACCCGATGTGAAAGAATTGATTAAAATCGGCGGTATTTTATTTATTTGCGGCGTGATTGGCGGGCATATTGCCGGATTGTTATTTTAAACGGCCCGAACCGTAAAGAGCGTTCCCGACGCATATTTATCTCCGACGCCTTCTTTGCGTAACGCCAATTCTTTTGTTTCTGCCACCTGAAAATTGTTCTCTTTAAGAAGCTTTTCAACGGCTTTCGGGGCATATAAATAGCGTCCTTGCGGTGAAAGCTCGCTTTTGGCGGAGGCACTGTTTTCAATGCTGAAAATAAACAAGCCGTTCGGCGCTATTCGTTCTCGCACCAAAGAAAGAAAACTTTCCAATTCCGGCAAATACCCCGATAATTCAATGGCAACAATATATTGATAAGATCCCTTGTCCGTTTTTAAAAATGTTAACACCTCTTTTTCCGTGAGCATAGAATAAACATTTTTTTGTTCGGCCTTTTGAAGCATTTCTTTTGAAAAATCAACGCCGATCAGCTTTTCAAACGGCTTTGAAAGCCCGGCGCCGAATAATCCCGTTCCGCATCCTAAATCTAAAACGGCACCCAAACTTTTTTCGGGGAGTGCCTTAAAATAATCAAGTGTTTCATTTAAAGCAGCGGCTTTTAAATCTTTCATTTTTTCTTCATATGTATCGGCAAAGGCTTCATACAAAGCTTTGGCATAAGCAAAAGCTGTTTTCGAATCTTCCGTTTGATGCGTAAACGCATTTAAGGTATGCCGAGCCACAATGCTGTTCGGAAAATGCTTCACCCACCCTTTGGCAAAGCGAATGGCTTCTTTTTGCGCCTCTTTTTTCTGCTCATATAAGGCCGCCAATGTTGATTCGATACGAAACTCAACGGCAGGCGGCTGTGCTTTTAAGGCTAAAATGTTAAAATAAAGGCCGGCAGCTTCTTCATAATCGCCTGTTTCTTCCAACACCATGGCTAAATTATATAAAGACGGAATATGCGTTTTATCAATCAACAACGCTTCGCGATAATGTTCCAATCCTTCCGCCTTTCTGCCTTGGGCGCAAAGAGCAACCGCCAAATTATGATGTGCATTTAAAAACGTTTCATCCAGCGCCAATGCTTTTTTATAATAATCTTCCGCCAACCGATATTCTTTTTGTTGCAGGTAAAGATTTCCCAAATTGGCAAAACTGTCCGGCGCATATTGATTGACCCGAACGGCCGTTTCATATGCTTCTTTGGCACCTTCAAAATCATTTAATTTTTCAAGTATCAGCCCCTTTTCGTTATAAAAGGCCGCCGGTTGTTCTTTCGTTAAAGCCGAATTGATATATTGCAGCGCTTTTGCGGCATTTTGACAGAAACGATTTTGAAC
>CANREI010000051.1 GCA_947629595.1 uncultured Alphaproteobacteria bacterium
TGTTTTTTTATGAGCGCTTAACAAGCGATTAGCTTTATAATAACGAATTTTGTCTGCTTTGTCAACAAAAAAGTTGTGAAAAAATAAAAATATCCCTTCGATGTGCTTTATGATACCTTGATAATGTATTTTTGAGAAATTTTTAAAGAATAAGGCGTTTATGATGATAAAAAAACAATCTTTTTGAGTGGTTTAATAACAAATTGAAAAATAACAATAAAATTGTAAATTTATGCCGAAATTTTTGATGATTTTGATAAAAAATTAAAAAAGATGAAAAAAAAAATTGATTTTTATAAAAAAAAGACGTATAACATTAACAAGGGTAAACTTTTAAAGGAGAAGTTGTATGAAAAAGTTACTTTGTTTAGGTGTTGCATTAACCATGTTGTCGGCCTGTACGAGCTATGATCCCGATATAGATACGGCAGCAGAAAAAAGAGCTGAGAATCGGGGAGAAGTCCGAGCGGAAATCGGTTGTCAATTCGCAAACGATCATGAAGCTTATCGGCGTTGCTTGTTATCAACCTATGAAAACAGCAAGCCGAAAACGTTTACGACTTCTCAAGATTGCAAAGGCCAACCGGTGGCTGTTGTGAGTAAAGGCGCAAATGAGTCGGTTACACCGTGTTTGTATCAAACACAAGATGTATATGAAATGGCTGTGCCGTGTCCGACCTGTCAGGTTCAACCGCAACAACAATATGTTGTTGAACCGCCCAAAGTGATTGAACAGAAAGAAATTGTTGTGGAAAAACCGGTAGAAGTTGTTCCCATGCCGCAACCGTTGCCTGAAAAAACATGGTGGGAAACATATCAGGAAGAACAAAAACCGGCAGAACCGAAAGTTGTTTGCCCGTGTCCGGATCCGAATGATCCGTGTCCGCAGTGCGTGACAAAATAAGTTTGTTTGGCATTTTAAAAAGGACGAATCAATTTATTCGTCCTTTTTTTATGTGGTCAAAACAGCAAAAATCGGCCTGATTCATTTTCATTGACGAGATGTTGTTTCTCTGATATACTGTCAGCGGAGAGAAAATGAATTTGTTGATTATTTGGGATTGGGATAATACGTTAATGAATACCAAGCCGGCAGTGACGGCCGGTTTGCAAGATGTTGCCGCTTTTTTCGGCCAGCCGCCCGTGACCGAGGCGGAAGTGGTGAATGTGATGACGCATCATCGCGGGGCTTTTTGGCAAAATCGTTTCGGCGATCAGATGGTTTCGGCCATTGATTATTATGTGGCTTGTTATCAAAAACATTTTGATTTGGTTTCTCCTTTCGAGAAAACAAAAACGGTTTTAAAGGCCGTTCAAAATCATCATATTCCGCAGGTGCTTGTCAGCAATAAAAATCACGAGTCGTTGGTTCAAGAAGTGGCAAGGCATCAATTAAGCTCCTGTTTTTCGGCTGTTTTAGGCACAAAAGATTTTTTGGGCAAACCCGATCCGTTTTTTGTTCAGCCGATTTTAAAACAATTTCATCCCGATAAAATTCTGATGATCGGAGACGGGCAATCCGATATGGATTTAGCGCGTAACATCGGGGCAACGGCCGTTTTGGTTCATCGGACGGAATCCGATTTGCCGCGCGATTATACCTGTGCCGATTTAGGGGCGGTTTTAAGTCTGTTGCAAAAAATTGCCTTTGTATAAAGGTTAATATGTTTTTTCTTCGGGCAAATCTAAAATATCTTGGGCGTGAATAGAAGAAGGAGAGCCTTTCGGCAATGTTTCCAATGCTTTTTTAGCCTGCCTTTTGGCGGCTTTTAAATCACCGAGCGTGCGATAATATTCGGCCATCACATAGGGAATTTCTTGTTTGTTGCCCGTTTGCTCATAAGCCGTTGCCAACAGTTGCCAGGCAAGCGGCGTATCATTTTCACGCGCCAACACATATTTTAAATGCGTGACGGCTTCTTTGGCCGAATCGGGCGAAGGTTTTTCCATTAAAGCTTGCGCTAATGATAAGCGCATCAGCGGGGCATTCGGCATGAGCGATACGGCTTTATGATAATAAGTGACGGCTTTATCGATTTGCCCCGTTTCTAAATAAAACTGGGCTTTTAATTCATAAAAATAAGGATAATCGGGCTTTTGAGCAATCAGCGAATCCAGCATTTTTTGCGCTTCGTCAAACCGATGCGCCCGATAAAATGCAATGGCTTTGGCATATTGTGCCGCTAAATCGGTTCGGTTTTGATAAATGCCGAGCGTTTGATTCGGTTCATATAAAAAGCCGATGAGTTTGGCTTTAACCAAATCAAACCGGATATCGGCCCGCACGGGTTTGGCCGTTTTGACAAAGCGTTCCAAGGCGTTTATTCTGTCTTTGGTTAACGGGTGGGTGCGCAAATAAGAAAAATCATCAGCGGCATACAATCGTTCCTGCGCCTGAATGGTTTTCATGGTGTTTTCAAACCCGATCATCGAATAATTCAACCGTTTCATAATATCGACCGCCGTTCGATCGGCCGCGCTTTCTTCTCCTTGCCGATAAGCGGTAAATAAGCCGGCAGCCGATGTGGATCCGCCCATCATCACGGCAATACCGGCATCGGGACGACCCGCCACGGCAACCAATCCGCCCAAAATGGTGGAAATGAGCGCGGCTCCCTGTGCCTGACTTAAAACGCCTTGCCCGCGCGTGATATGACCGCCAACGATGTGTCCGGTTTCGTGCGATAAAACAAAAATCACGTCATCGACCGATTGTGCCTGCGTGAGAAGTCCTGTATGAATAAACACCGTTTGTCCGCCGGCGACAAACGCATTGACGGACGGATCATTCACCAAAATCACTTGCGCGTTTTGCGGATTTAATCCGGCCGCTTTGAAAATATTGCGTAAATAAGAAAGTATAACGGCTTCCGCTTCCGTGTCGCGAATAACGGAAAGCGCCTGCGCCGAAAGAGAGGCGAAACAAAAAAATAAAAGAAGAACGGCTCTTAAAAAATTTTGCATATGCTTATTTTAGTTTAAAATATTCCATCCGTCAAATTATTCCGTTAAAAAAACGAAATTTTCTTGACAAACGGTGCGAATTTTAGTCAAATAAAACAAAAAGGAAAAAAAATGAAAATCAGTACGGAAAACAAAGAAATCATTGCCGGCACATTTTTGGTGTGCCTGTTGGCGGGCGCGTTGGTGTTTTTGCATTCGCGGGCGGCCATGGAAAAAGACAAGGAAGGTTTTGTGCTTTATGCTCCGTTTTCAAAGACCGACGGGTTAATGACGGGTGCCGATGTGCGGGTATCGGGCATTCGTGTCGGGCGGGTGTTGGATCAAACGTTATCGGACGGTTATCGCGTGCGTGTGAAAATCGGGTTTGATATGCCGTTAAATATATCGGACGATTCGTCGGCCGCTATTGAAACAGACGGCTTGTTGGGGTCAAAATATTTGGAAATTGTGCCGGGCGGCAGTGAAGATTTGTTGGAATCGGGCGATGAAATTGCTTATACGCAAGATGCCATGATTTTAACGGAGTTGATGGATAAAGTCAATGCCTATATGCGTGAGAAGAAAAAAGAACCGAGCAGCGATGTTGCCGATACCGTCGGTTCCGAGGCAAATTTAACGAATACGGAAGGAATGAGTGAATGAAAAGAAATCCGGTTGAAACCATTTTAGGTTTTTTTGTTTTAATTTTTACGGGCGTATTTTTGTTTTTCGCCGCTTCGCGGGTGGATACGAAAAAAATTGAGGGCTATACCGTAACGGCTGATTTTATGAAAATCGGCGGGTTGGAAGTCGGGTCCGATGTGCGTATTTCCGGCATTAAAGTCGGGTCGGTTTTGGCCACAACGCTCAATCAGGAAACGTATACCGCCAAGGTAACGCTCGGAATTGATAATTCCGTCAAGTTACCGGTTGATACGGTTGCCGCCATTGCCGATGTCGGTGTGATGGGCGGAAAATATGTGCGGCTGGAACCGGGAAAAAGTCAAAAAATGTTGGAAAATAACGGAAAAATTACCCGAACGAATAATTATAAGTCGTTGGAGGAAAGTATTTCCGAATTTATTTTCCTTTCAACAAAGTAGGGGCTTCATGCGGTTAAAACTGATTTTGTGCATAAGTATCTTGTTGGTAAGCGGTACGGTTTTCGGTGCCGATATTGCCACAAAACAGCTTGTTTTGCGCGGTGTTGATAAAATTACGGGACGTGTCAGTACCATGACGGCAACGGTTCATCGCCCGTTAACGTTCGGCACGTTAACCATTGTTGCCGAGCGGTGTTTGGCCAAACCGCAGGAAGAAATGCCTGAAAATGCTGCTTTTTTAAAGGTTTATGAGAATACGAAAGAAGATCCGAAAAAACAGGTGTTTAACGGGTGGATGTTTTCTTCAAATCCGGCGTTGTCGGCCATGGAACACCCGATTTATGATATTTGGGTGTTGAGTTGTGTGAATAAAGACGGCACGGAAGATATTGTTTCACCGTCAAAAATTTCCCCCGAAGATGATTTAAATCTTGTTGCCGATGATGATAATCCGGCTTTGGCGGAAGAATAACTTTAAAAAAAACTTTTATTTGCGCGTTTTTTTGAATTCAAGATTTATTTTACTTGATTTTTAAGCCGTATCTTTTTATAATATTTTTAAAAATCGAATAAAAGGAGTTTTCAAATGAGTGCGCATAAGTATATGGAAGAAATTGACGAGATTGACAATCGGGAACACGACGGTGATGTTGTTCCCACGCGAAAAAAGTCAACCCGCCGAATTTTAAAATCGGTTTTAATTGTTATTTTATCTGTTTTGTGCGTAACAGGCGGTGTGTTGATTCATAAGCTGAATAATCAACAGCTTCAAACATACAGGCCCACGCAGCTGAATAAAACGCTTCCGCAAAAAACGCCAAGTCCGACAACCGTGCAACCGAAATTATCCGATCCGGCGCCGAAAGTGAAATCAATGCCGAGTGCCGATATATCGCTTCAAGAAGAAAAAGCGTTGGATAAAGAAGTGGTGCCGCAGTTGACAAAAGCAGTCGCTCCCGTGAATGCCGTCATTTCGCAACAAACGCCGACAGCTTCAACAAAAGGGGAATACGGTATGGCGCAGGCGCTTCTTTTTAAAGAGCATTTTTTAACGGGCTTATCTTGTCGGGAAGATTATCAGGCTTTATCGGCCGTTCAACATAAAACGCCCGTTATGCGCGAAGTTTTAAACGGCTTGGCGCCTTATTGCCGGCATGAAGTATCGGCACTGGAAAATGTGAAAGAAGCGTTTGTGAATAATAAGCGCAAAGCATTGGTTATGATGTATCAGGAAAAAAGCCCGCATTGGATTTCTTATCTTAAATCGGTATTGGTTTATTTAATTGAAATCAGAAAACTGAATCCGGCATCATCGCGTCCCAAAGATATTTTATATAAAGCCCAAAACGAACTTTATCATAACAATATCGTTAAAGCAACGCTGTTGTTAAAACAGTTGCCGCCGCAAATGCAGGAAGCCATGCCCGATTTCTTTCGGGAATCGGAAATTTATTTAAGGGCGGATAAAAGTTTGAACGAGTTAATTTTATCATTTGAAAAAGAAGGGTTGTAATATGTTGAAACTGATTGTTTTTTTACTTTCGCTGTTTGTCATCGGCTTTTTGATTGTGCATGATAACTGGATGATAACCGTGAGCGGTTTCGGCTATGAGGCAACCGTGTCAACGGTGTTTCTTGTCTGCTTGATTTTGTTGGTGTTCTATTTATTGCATTTAATGAAAAAACCGTTGGTATGGTTAGGCATTATGCAACAAAAAATGAGTACGGCGCGTTATATCAAGCGGGAAAATTATTTAATCAACGTGTTAAATTATGTTTTAAATCATGATGAAAATTTGGCGCGATTGTTGTTAAAGCAGCAAAAAGGCGTTTTTTCTAAAAAAGATGTTCAATCTTTAATTGTTAAAGCAATATTGGCGCCCAATCAGGAAGCTTTTGAGGCGTTGACAAAACAAGAATCGTTTGATTTGGCCGGGTGGCGGGGATTATATTTAAGCGCTTTGAAAAAAGGCGATGAACGTATGCAGGAAAAGGCGTTAACGGCCGCTTTTGAAAACAATAAAACGGTTGAATGGGTTGTGGACGGGTTATATCGGTTATCCTTGCAGAAAAGTGATTGGGAAAACGCTTTAAACTATTTGGAACAGTTGAAAAAAAACGGTTTTATCAATAAAGAAACATATATCAGTCGGAAAGCCGATTTGTTGATGAAACAAAATCAGCCGGTGGAGGCGTTTCGGTTGAATCCGGCAAATGTGGCGTTTGCCGTTCAGGCGGCAGCGGCACAAAAAACACCGCAAAAGGCGGCTGATATTTTAATGAAAGCCTGGCAATTAACGCCGGCTAAGGAAATATACGAAGCGTATATGGCATTATATACAAGCGAATCGTCTGCCAAGAAAATGAAAGCGCTGAAAAAACTGATTGCCGATAATCCCACGAGTCGCCAAGCCTTATCGGCTGTGGCTGATACGACCGTTCGGCTGGAATTATGGCGCGATGCCAAAGAAACCATACAGGTGTATTTATCAACCTATCCGCTCACGAAAAACATTGCCTGTTTAATGGCCAAAGTGGTGCGAGAGGGGTGGCATCACGAAGAAGAAGCCCGCGAATGGGAAAACAAGGAGGCAGAGGCGGAAGATTTGGCCGGGTGGCTTTGTGTTGATTGCCAACAACGCACATCAGAATGGAATATCGTTTGTCCGCATTGCAATGCCTATCATCATCTTATTTACGGATAAGCTTTCATAAAGAAAAAAGTTGACAGATTATTTTTTTTGTGATATAAATTTTCTTACAAAGGAAAGAGAGGCATAAAATGGCAAATTCATCTGTTCAAAAACGTGCGCCGTTACCGTTGGTTTCCGTGATTATGCCGGTTTATAACACAAAAGAGGAATATTTACGGGAAGCCATTGAAAGTATTTTGGCACAAACATATAAAAAGTTTGAATTGATTATTGTTGATGATTGTTCGGAAAAACCCGTTGAACCGATTGTGCGTTCCTATCACGATTCGCGCATTCAATTTCACCGTTTACCCAAAAATAAAGGCGCTTCTTATGCGCGAAATGTGGGGTATCATTTATCAACGGGGCAATATATTGCCGTGCAGGACAGTGATGATATTTCCTATCCCGATCGGTTGGCGGTGCAGGTGAAATATATGCAGAAATATCCGAATATCGGGGTCATGGGCGCGCAATATCATGTTTTATCCTCCGACAGCAAAGAAACGCTGCTTAATAAATTCGGTTCGCCCGAATATTTAAGGGCTTACACGTTATTTGTCTGTTCGCCGTTCGGGCATTCCACCGTGATGATGCGTCGTTCCGTTTTGGCGGAAACAATGATTCGCTATGATCAATCGGTGATTTGCGATGATTTTAAGTTGTTTATGGATTTAATGAATAAAACGGATTTTATGAATATTCCGCGTCCGTTGGTGAGTTATCGGTATCACAAAAATAACACTTCCAACCAAAAGGGAGAGTAGTTAATGTCGGACGTGTGGAACGTACGCGTTAAATTTTGGAAAAAAGATTTAAAATTAAGTGATGAAAATGTCTTATTGTTAAAGCGCTTTGTAACGGATGAAAAATTATCGCTTCCGGAGCTTCGAAAAGCGTGTAACATTTATAAATCGATTGTTCTTTATTATGCCAAAAAATATAACAATCCGCGTATGGCGGAAATGGCCGTTCAAGTGTTGAATAATGCTTATCAAAAGCAAAATAACTCAAAATGCACTTTTTTCAGCGTGCAAGGCGGCAAAATTATTGATCATACGCAGCTGCGCGTGATTGATCCGATTCGAAAAAAGAAACTGCATAAAGAAAATATGCGTATCGGTTAACTAAAACACGGATTTATATTTATAACACCGATAAGTTGAGGCATCAAGTAAAGAAAGTTGATATAAAACTTTTTTATCGGGTGTTATTTCCACGCAAGCCTCACGCGCTTGTTGTCCGCCCGAAAAAACAAGCGTGCCGTCGGTTGTTTTATGAACATTTCCCATACTGGCGGAGCGTTGTACCGGAATTTCCCGATAATTTGAAATTTTATAATTTTTTTCATCGAAAGTAAAAGAAAGTAAGCGTGTGTAAGGGGAGTCGACCGTTGGAGAGAGAAAGTTACGATAATAGTTGTTGTCAAATAATAAAAGTGTGTTGTTATCAATAAAAACGGGTTTATGTTGGAAAGCAAAATAATTTTCCGGCTTTTGAAAATCAAACATATTCGCTTTCCCGCCCATAATCCAAGATACCCCCCCCCGGGTTTTATCAATTTTCACCAAAGAAAACTGATTGGCAAAAGATAAAATCCAGTTGCCGTCTTTCGGATCAACGGCAATGCTGTTATAATGCATATAATCCCAGTAACCGGCTCTGGGTTTCGGGAAAAGGCTTGTTTTTAAAAATTGCGGATAATCCGTACTGTTAAATTCATAGACCACTTTATCATTTTTAATTTCCTGAATAACGGTTGCCGCAACGAAAATCGGTTCATCCGTTTCGGGATCATAAACTTCGGTTGGCCAATAGGCGGATAAAATATAATGATG
>CANREI010000052.1 GCA_947629595.1 uncultured Alphaproteobacteria bacterium
TAAATTTCTTTTCTTTCAATGCATTCACTCAATAATTTATTTTTGTATTTTTCATTTTTTGTCATAAAATATTATGTTATTTTTTCTATTTACGATTGTGTTTTATATTTCTTTTTTAAAATAGTTGAATATTTTTCTTGCTTTCTTCTTTTTTTGATGTTAAAAGAAAAAAAGTGTTTGATGGAAACCGAAGGGGGAAGAAATGCTTCTTTGTAAAAATGTCATCGTCAACGGAAGAAGAACAAGTATGCGATTGGATCGAGAAACGTGGCTGTCACTGGCAGATATCTGCTTCAGAGAGAAAGTGACCATTCACGAATTGTGTTCTAAAATCGACAGCATAAAGGGTCGTTCGGGGTTATCCTCGGCGACCCGACTGTTTGTATTAACTTATTTTCGATATATATTAAGCAAATACGAGAAAGAATCGTTTGCCTTTCCGCGTGAATTCAATCCCGACGAAGTTTTCAAAAAAATTTCGTAAGATTTTTTGTTTGGGATAAAAATTGGCATGGCTGATGGTTTCCCCTCTATCGGCGGGTGTGACAGACGGCTTTATGTCGTCTGTCGCTATGTGCCGATAGAGGGAAAAGCAACGGTTTATTTTGGGAAGCGTTGCACAAAAAAAACGTACGATTTTTGCAACACTTTTTTTTAAAATTTTTAAAAAATTTTTAATTTAAGCTGAAATCATTGATTTTTCGAGAGTTTTTGAAGAGTCATTTTTGACGTTTTAAGGGCAAAAATTACCCCGGAATCAGCGTTGCATTAAAGGTACGTTTATTTTATGCTATTCGTAGAGTGAAAGGGAGTCGGAAAATGACAATGAAATCCAAAAAACAAATTCAAAATCAATCCCAAAGCGGCCGCAGTATGGTTGAAATGCTGGGGGTGCTGGCTGTTATTGCCGTTGTGTCAATCGGTGGGATTGTGGGGTATAGATTAGCCATGAATCATTATCAGGCGTCACAAATTGCCCATGAAATGAATATGATGCGCACCGATGCGCAGATAAAAATTGCCCAAGGGACGGAAAAATTAACCCTCGGGGCGCCTTATGATGAGCATAAAATCAATTTTAACGGTTACGATACTGCTTTCGGGTGTAAATATGTTGATGAAAATGATCTTATTTCCGATGAAACCGTTTCATGCCAAATTGCAAACGCTTATTTTATTGAATTACCGAAAATTCCGGACGGCGTATGCCAACCGCTCATACGTCTCATTAACGGCATGGATAATTTAATTGCTTTTTCTGTAAACGATTCGGAATATGAGGAAGGGGGTACTTGTCAAGAGGGAGAGAATGATTTATATGCCGTATTTTCGGGAGAAACCGTATCAGATTTAACACATTGTGAAAGAGATGACGATTGTAAAGAATTGGAAACCACGCCGGTTTGTGATTTGTCACGCCATGTATGTGTTGAATGTACACAAGAAAAAGGATGTGAAGGCGAGGAATATTGTGAAAATAATGTTTGTAAAAGCTGTGATGAAGGGCTTATATGGAACGGAACAGATTGTGTAGAATGCACAGAGAATGGTGATTGTGAAAATCCCAAGCCCTATTGTAATCCCACAACAAATACATGCGAACCGTGTGAGAACGATTCACAGTGCGATACAACGCAAAACGAACATTGCAAAACTTCCACGGGTGAATGTGTGGTGTGCGATGAAAATACAGAAGTTTGGGATGAAGTTTTAAAAGAATGTCGTCCGCCGGAATCGTGTGAGGAATTAAATTGTTCCAATGGTAAGTTTTGTTTAAGTACGAATTGTTCTTGCGTGAATAATCAGGAAATAAATTGCGAAAAATATCAATGTCTTTCAACGGATACGCAATTCGTATCGGGTACTGCCGATAATAAAACCTATTACGGCTCTAAATATCACATGAATTGGTGGAGTGCAAAGCGTTTTTGTGAAGCGGCGAAAGGTAAAGTTTCCGGCGGAAAAGGAATGATGGCCAGTTGGGGAAATCCTGATTTTAAGTGTGCGCATAAATTTAATTTAACGCCTGATAAGGTTGAATGGGGCTATTGTCATGCAGATGACTCTTTGAGCAGGCAAGTCGGATCAGAGGATAATGTTTCGGAAACAATAGAAGAATTAAGAGAAATGTATCAAGCAACATCAACGTGGGGGCCGGATTTATGGTTGACCGAAACAACCGACATCTGTGGCGGATATTATGTTCTTTTATCTAACGGACGCGTTCATGCCAATTGGGGAAGTGCCGAGGGATGTCCGATTGATCAACCGAGTCAAATTCATGGTTGCCTCAATGATGGCGGTTACGCTTTTTGTGAATAAATAACACTTCAAGGGGTATATGAAGGTTATTTGTTCATTGTGATGCGTTCCTTTCTGCACCGATTCACATCCGCCGGCAGAGGAAAACAAACCGGTTGTCATTTGCTGATCGAGAAACAAGTGTATTACCCGCCGGCAGAGGGAAAAATAAAAGCTTTTCAAATAAACATCGAATTGAAAAAAATGCTTTTCCTCTGTTTTACGGAAAACACACCGTTTATGAATAAATTTATCTGTAAAATCTGCCGTCCGGATCGGGAATTTTTAACCAATTGAATTTATTTTTATCCAGATATGTTTTTTCAATATCAAAAGCGGCAACGGGAACAAAAGTTCTGTTACCCTCTTGTCTTGAATGAGGCACAAAATATTTCAGTTTTGAAAAATCTTTGGCATAAAAATCAATTTGATTTTCTTTCAGCATGGTGAAAGCAGCCGTTGAGAAAAACGTGATAATACGTTCCAGATTCGGCGTTAAAAATGTGAGCATTTCTGACGGAATGTGTTTCGGAATAACCGTTATGTTCGGAAATGCACTTTTCCAATCGGTTATTTCACGCGGATGTGCCTTTAAAATAATGTTTTCCGAATGATAGTTTTGCAAAATTCGCCGATAGATTTCCCGTTTTTCTTCTTCCGTACAAATATTATCTTCACTCAACGGTTGCGTCAACAATAACTGTTTTTTTGCGGCAAAAATTGTGCTTAATTCGGGCGGAATATTAAACACGTTCAACACCTTTTCTTTCTGCGCACTCGACAATTTTAACCACAAATGAGGAATATTTAAATATTCAATTTTAGAATGCCATAAATCGGTACCGCCTTTATATTGAACGGCATAAATTTTGGGGAAATTCGGTGTTAACAAATAGCGATCAAACAAAATTTTATCAATTAACCCGTCCGTAAAGGGATAAAATGAAAAATTTTTCGCAAAAAACGGAGCAAACGACAGATTCGGATTGCCGTAACAGGGCACTTTTCTACCTCTTAACAACAAGAACGCCTGTTGTTGCACATAGGCTCGATTCGCTGCCATTATTTTGGCATCGGGACTTCCCCACAAAGGCAAACAGTGCGGAACTTGCGCAAAAGTGCAGGAAGGGCCTAACAAATAAAGCGTATTTTCAATTTTTTCGGGAAAGCGCAGAACATAGAGAAAAAGCGAATAAGCCGAATTGCCGAGAAAAATTTGTTCTATCATTTTTTTTACCTTTAAAAATATTTGTTGTTTGATTATAACAGAAAGAAAAACACATATCAATCATTTTTTTGAAATACGTCTTTACTTTTATTTTCAGCTGGCAAGTCAATGCAGTAAACGAAAATGCGCAGCGGATTTGTATTTAAAATGTTTTTTTATTTGCGCTCGATACAGCTGCGTTCTTTAAGAACTTTGTTTAAAACTTCCACATAATCCGGTGTAGCTTTATTCAAATCAAAATTTTTATCGGCGTGTGGAAACGAAGCTGCATTGGGAGAAACGCTGTAAAAAATTACCCCGGGGCATTCTGTTTTCAATTTCCCGAAAGATTTTAAATCATCGCCGATGCCGCCGTGAAGATCGGAACCGATATAATCGGGACCTTTATAATCCCACCAAACGATTATAAATAACTTTTCTTTTATATTTTTACAATAACTGATAATATCATCAATACCGCCGCCGAAATCACTCGCCACAGTTAGCTTATCACTTAGCTTCGTTTGAAGATGGGATTGAATTTCACTCACGGAATGTTTTCCATAGCTTAATTGTTTATTTGGTATTGAACTTGGTGTTGCCGAGAAACAATTATTCGAATAGCATTTTCCGCACCAATAAACAGCGGAATTAATGTGTTCGGGAATATTAAGAGCTTCCTTTGCTTTATTGGCATTCTCGAACTCTGCCTCTGTCACGGAAGAAGAAGTATCCGTCATTAAAATAACGCCTATATTGTCTTCATCTTTACAATAAGGCAAACAAACGGTTTTACCGGAACTCGTTGGAGATTTGACATAATCGGCAGGGCAAACGCATTCACTGCCGTTCCATGTCATGAGCGGATCTTCGCAACAAGCGCCGTTTTTCGTGCAATTTTCTTCTGACGGATTTTTAAGACGGCATTCTTCATTTGTTTTGCACGACACACAGGTGTTTTCTTCACTGCAAATCGGTGTCGGATTTTTGCAATCGCTATCAGCTAAGCATTGCACGCATTGATTTGTGGTTGTGTTGCATTTTGGCGTATCTGGCGTATCGGTACAGTCGTTATCTGCCATACATTCCACGCAACCTTTATCTTGTCCGCCCCATACTTGATTATCAAGGCATTGAATGCATGTCTTGTCTTTCGAACAATGATAAGTTGTTCCTTTTACTTGACACTCGTCTTCCGTTTCACACGGACTGCATGTGTTTTCTTTGCAAACCAGTTCGTCCGAACAATCCGTACTTTCTATGCATTCCACGCATTGAGTATCCGCCCATACGGGTTTACTTAAATCAATGTCAATACAGCTTTTGCAGGTATGGCTTGCTTCATCGCATTGTGGGGTTCCCGTTTTGTCAATGCAATTTTCATACGTTAAGCATTCCACACACTTATATTCTGCCGTATTACAAACTGGCGTATCAGGGGTATCAGCGCAATCATCATTATCCGTACATTCCACGCACTCTTCGCCGTTCCAAACACCGCTTTCGCACGTCACGCATGTATTATCTTCACAATATTGATTATGTGCACATTGATTATCTTCATAACAGCTCACACAAACATGCCGTGACGGATCACAATGAGGCGCGCTTTCCGATTCGCAATCCGTATCTTCTGCACAAACCTTTAATTCCGAAACCGCTTCTGCCGAAAACACCGCATTTAAAACATTTTCGTTTCCCGCTTCGCAATTTCCTTTATCCGGATATTCATTTTTATTTACATTAAACGCAATCACGTTGCTCATACCGTTCAATAATTCCGCCAACGGTTTACAAACCCCTTCGGGAATGTTTTGTAATTCAATATAATACGCGTTTGCAACATGACAGGATATATTCGAAAGCTCAATGGTGTCTTCATCAGCCAAAGCGCAAGCAAAATCAATGGGATAATCATCATTAAACTGAATATGACCAAGCGTGGATTCATTGATTGAATCATAAGGCTCACCAAGGATTAATTTTTCCGTCCCTTGTGCAATTTTTATCTGTGCATCAGTACGCATGATATTCATTTCATGGGCAATTTGATTCGCCTGATAATGATTCATTGCTAATTTATATCCCACAATCCCACCGATTGACACAACGGCAATAATTGCCAACACGCCCAGCATTTCAACCATTGAACGGCCTTCTTGTGCCTGATTTTGAATTTCTTTTTTTGATTGCATTGTCATTTTTTTACTCCCTTTCACTCTACGAATAGCATAAAATAAACGTACCTTTAATGCAACGCGGATTCTGGGGGCAAAATTGCCCTCAAAATGCCAAAATTCACTCCTCAAAAACAGTCGTAAAATCAATGAATTCCGACCAAAATAAAAATTTTTTCAAAATTTTAAAAAAAAGTGTTGCAAAAATCGTACGTTTTTTTGAGGAAACGAAAAACACTTGATATTGTTTTGGCATATGCGAACCGATCAAACGGAAATGATGAATTAACTGTTTAAATAATAAAGAAAAAGCATTCTTTTTTCGTCTAAATATTTATTTTTTCCGCTTTCCGGATAAAAAATAATTCGAATGCCTGTCAGATTGATGTTTTTTCTTGCATTTTATAAAAAAAACGTTATTATTGTTACGTCTTATTTAATTTAAGGAGTTTTTATGGCAAAAGAAGAAGTCTTGCAGTTTACGGGAACGGTTACCGAGGCACTGCCGAATGCAATGTTTCGAGTAACGCTTGAAAACGGTCATGAAATTATTGCTCATACTTCCGGAAAAATGAGAAAGTTTCGCATTCGGGTTATGGTGGGTGATAAAGTTGAAATTGAAATGACGCCGTATGACTTGTCAAAAGGGCGTATTGCCTTTCGACACAAAGCATAAAATTTTTTCGAACAGACGATTTCAAGCGCGTCCGGAATCATATATTCACGAAGGAGAACGAACATGTCATTATTTATCGGTGCTTTAATTTTTGCAGGATTGTTATTATATGCGGGTGTTCGATTTCTTTTGTTGCCGACAGTGATGAAAAATCAGGCAACATCGCCGGTGACTTATTCTTGGCTGATTGCCTGCCTTTTTTTAAGTGCTTTGTTCGGAATTCATTGCTTTTATTATATAGCGCATTATTTTATTATTTCGGCAGATAACGCGGAACTGTTTTCGGGAAATATGACTTTATATTTAATGACGGGTGCCGCCGCTTTGTTGGTGATGCCGTTTTTACAACAAAAATCCCTAACGGTTCAATCGGGTGTTATTTTTGCTTTTTGCTTTGCCGGCAGTACGTTTGTTTCAGCGCCGAACGGCATAAATGCCTGGCTTTTTTATGCCCTTTTTGCACTTGTTTGGACGGGTGTTATTTTGTTTTATACCATACTGGACAGAATCCCCTTAATTTCTTTTGTTATAAACAGTGCCGTTATGATTGTTTTGGCATTGGCTTCCAGCAGCTTTTTTCAAATGTTGCCGCTTGAATTGTTGCCTCTTTATTTGAGTGCTTTATTTGTTCATTTATTTATTTTCTTATTTATGAAAAAAACCGATTGGCCGTTTGAATTTTTTCCGGTTGTTTTTTTAATGAATTGGATTATCGGTTATGCGTTTTTAACGTTTGCTTCGCAGGGAAGTATTCTTTATTTACCGATTTTCTTCGGATATCCGTTAATGGAATTTTGTTTGGTAGCGGGGGCGCTGTTGCTGAAAAAACAAACCGGTATGCTTTTTGCCGTTGAACAAGCTTTTATACGGCGGGCACCGGTTAAAATTGTGATTAAAAAAGTGTTTTATACCGTTATTTTATTAGGTTTCATCGGATTAGCGGGCATTAAATCAAGTCAAACAACAACGCAATATAAATGGGTTGTTTACGGTATGGCGCTTATTATTTTATATAATTTTTATATTACCTTAACACGCAATATGACGAAAGTCAGCTTGCGTTCCACCGTTCAAGATATTATGATGGGTTTTAAGACCCTTTTAACCGTCGGGCAATCGTGGGTTGAAAAAGCTCCCGAAGCCGTTCTTAAAGCGGAAAAGCAGCACTCTGAAAAAAGCGTTCAACCGGTTCAAGAGAAAACAGCACCGGAACGTGTTTCAAAATCTGCCGGAAAAACGAAAAAGAAAAAATCAACCCGCGTGCGCGGCGAAAAGTTAAAAAAGTAATTGAGAAAAAACGATGATTCCTTTATATGAACGTCCGAATTTAACCGGCGATGCCGATTTTCATTTACACTCCCCGTTTTTACCGGCGGGAGATCAGCCGCAGGCCATTGCCGAACTGGTGCAAGGCTTAAAAGAGAATAAAAAAAATCAGGTGTTGTTGGGCATTACGGGATCGGGCAAAACATTTACCATGGCGCACATTATTAACGAATTAAAGCGTCCGACATTGATTTTGGCGCACAATAAAACATTGGCTGCCCAGCTTTATTCGGAAATGAAAACGTTTTTTCCCGAAAATGCCGTTGAATATTTTGTTTCTTATTATGATTATTATCAACCCGAAGCTTATATTCCCCGAACCGATACTTATATTGAAAAAGATTCGGCCATCAATGAGCAGATTGATCGATTGCGTCATGCGGCGACACGGCATATTTTGGAACGGCGCGATGTGATTATTGTTTCGTCCGTATCGTGTATTTACGGTATCGGCGATGCGGAATCTTATTCCTCCATGGCGTTTTCTTTAAGAAAAAATGAAACCGTTGATGTGGAAGAAATTAAAAAACGCTTGGTTGATTTGCAATATAAGCGAAACGATTTGGCATTTGAGCGCGGTTGTTTTCGTGCAACGGGTGATACGTTGGATATTTTTCCGTCGCACTATGAAGATTTGGCATGGCGAATTGCCTTGTTCGGTGATGAAATTGAAAGTATTTACGAATTTGATCCTTTAACGGGTAAAAAAAAGTTAGA
>CANREI010000053.1 GCA_947629595.1 uncultured Alphaproteobacteria bacterium
AGCAGACAACATGTTTTTTATCAGTATAATTTGCTCTCTCATTGCCATTACTTCTTCATAATGAGCTTTAAAAAAATTAAGATTAATAACTGCCTTTGTGACGATACCCTTTTCTTTCTGCATCGCCAAAAGAAACGTCTTTTAAAGAAGGCGTTTTTTATTTGTTGGGGGAGTGTTTTTATTATTTATTCGTTTATGTTTGTGGCATGGCGCAGTAAAAAGACGGAAGCTTTGGGGATTTTCCTATTTTCAGCCCACCGTGCGCTGTCCTACGTTTCACAGGACAGCACTTTCCGCCAAAAAAAAGAAAGGAGAGTTATTACCTGCCAATAGATAGAGGAAATATCGTTAACATTTATTCTTTTTACCAAAATGACAACCTACCGCTCTTTTCCCCTATCGGCCCATAGCGACAAACGACAAAATGCCGTCTGTCCCATCCGCCGATAGAGGGGAAATATCGTCAGCAACATGATTTTCATCCATGAAAAGAAAAAATTATCTGTTGACCTTGATTTCTTCCTCTGATTCTCGGCGGATGTGGAGCAGCTTAAATTGTGCCGTTCCGCTATGAGTCGAGAATCAGAGAAAATATCGATATTGCCAACTTCCGTTCTTATTCACCGACACAAAGGGGATAATGATCTCCTCCCTCTTCGTGTCCATAATGACAACATTGAATCACTCCGTTCCAATGGCCCTTATTAAAAGACAGCCAGAGTGTTTTGTCTAAATGCGGCGATACATCTGTTAACCAAGGAGACATTAAATGAATCATCTCTTCAATTTCCAAAACACGAGGCGCAACATTGTTTTCATCATATACCGTTGTATCTGCCGATGTTTTATGACAATAAAACTGTGTATTACTACTAAAAGCCTGCTTTATCTGCTCTTTATTCGCGCATTGAAAGAAATCTAAATCTACCATATTCGGTGAGGAATAATCATTTCTTGAGCATTCTGAACCGTCTTTTCCGGCTCGCGCTTCGCATAAGCGACATGTATTCCAATAATTAACAATATTTGCTGTTGATGCCCACACTTCCACACCATCGCTAAGCTTTTTATAAAGAGGCAAGTCTATTTTTTTGCAAGCTCCCGTTTCGCCGTCAATAAGATTTGTTTTTTTAGTTTTATGACAATAATAACCATTTCCGAATGCTGTGAAACACAAACCGTTATCACGACATCCGCAAGATTCACCGTTCCAAGGCTGATCTTCGGGACAAGCTTTGCATTCGTTATCGACCCATAAAGGTTTTTCCGGCGGACACGATTCACAATTACCCAGCTCATCATTGCAACGGGGTTTGCTTAAATCTTTGCAATCCGTATAATCTATACATTCCACACACTCGTGATTTGCCACATCACACACAGGTCTTGAAGCGTCACAATCGTCATCTTTGGCACACCAACCTTCGGGACGATTCGAATCGTAATTTCCGTTTACTTCTTCCGCGTCAAATTCAATATAAATTTCATTATTTTCATCACTTGAACATAAATCATCTTCTATGTATGGAGTACCATTGATATCCATTTCCAAACGGCCGTCCATGGCGCTGACAAGTGTTGTAAGCGGTTTACAAACACCTTTCGAAACATTCCCGACTTTAATATAATAAGCATCTGTTTCGCGACAATTATAAAATTCTGCTTTGTCTTTGCGGATGCAATCATAATCAACGGGATAACGGTCATATTGTGTTGATAAATGCCCGCTGTAATGTTCATTTTCGGGTGTATCATCATAAGGATCCCCCAATAACAATTCTTCATTCCCCAAAGCGTATTTAACCTTTAAATCGTTGCGCATTAAGTTAATTTCATTAGCGATTTGGTCAGCTTGATAATAATTCATGGCTAATTTATACCCCACGATTCCACCAATTGATAAAATAGCAATAATCGCCAAAACGCCCAGCATTTCAACCATACTCCGCCCGCTTTGCGATTGATTTTTAAATTGTTTTTTTGATTTTCTTGTCATTTTTTTACTCCCGCTGTTGATAGAAATAGCATAAATTAAACGTACCTTTAATGCAACGCGGATTCGGGGGTCAAAATTGCCCTCAAAACGCCAAAATCAAGCACTCAAAAACAGTCGAAAAATCAATGAATTTCGGCCAAAATAAAAATTTTTTGAAAATTTTAAAAAAAAGTGTTGCAAAAATCGTACGTTTTTTTGAGGACAGATAACCGGAAAAAAATATGTTTATTTTATTCGGTATTTGCTGGTTTTTTCTTTTATTTTCGGTTAATGATAATTTTTTTGAGAGAATATATTGGTTTTTCCCCTTATTTTTAGGCAGATGATAGTTGATGATTGGGAGGCTTTTCTTATTTTCGGCGGGAAGTGCTATCCCGCTATTGTGGGATAGCGCGGCGTGCCGAAAGTAAGAATTGGCAGGAAAGATGTAGCAGTTTTTAACGTTATTGCCGGATTTTCCCTCTATCGGCGGATGTGACAAACGGCATTTTGTCGTCTGTCGCTATGGGCCGATAGGGGAAAAGTGAGCAGTTTATTTTAATGAGTGTTGCACAAAAAAAACGTACGATTTTTGCAACACTTTTTTTTAAAATTTTGAAAAAATTTTTAATTTAAGCTGAAATCATTGATTTTTCGACTGTTTTTGAATGGTTGATTTTGGCGTTTTGAGGGTAATTTTGCCCCGGAATCCGCGTTGCATTAAAGGTACGTTTATTTTATGCTATTCGTATACTGAAAGGGAGTCGAAAATGACAATAAAATTCAAAAAACAACTTCAAAATCAGGCACAAGACGGCCGTTCAATGATTGAAATGCTCGGCGTGTTGGCCATTATTGCTATTTTATCAATCGGCGGGATTGTCGGTTATAAATTAGCCATGAATTATTATCAGGCTGACCAAATAGCAAATGAAATCAATCTTATGCGTAACGATTTAAAGGTAAAATACGCTTTGGGGAATGAAGAATTGTTATTGGGGGATCCTTATGATGATACACCCGCAGATGAAAATTACAGCGGGCATTTATCAACACAATATGATCGTTATCCCGTTGATTATGATTGCATTCGCAAAGACAAAGCAGAATTTTATAACTGCCGCGAAACAGATGCTTATTATATTAAAGTCGGGAATGTTTCGAAAGGCGTTTGTAAACCGCTTACAACGCTTGTTGCCGCCATGGACGGCCGTTGGGAAATGACAATCAACGATATTCCCTACACAGAAGGTGATTCATGTACCGGTGATGAAAATAATGAAATTTATATTGAATTTGACGCGAAAGAAGTGAACGGAAATTACGATTCGAATCGTCCGGAAGGTTGGTGTGCCAAAGATGAAGATTGTGAAGAACCGCAAGTATGCGATGAGGAAAACAATATGTGTGTGGAGTGCACGGAAAATGCGCATTGCACTTCAAATATATGTCGAAAAAATCATACCTGCGGCGAATGCACAAAAGATTCGGATTGTACAAATATCGAAAAACCTAAATGCAATCAAAATACAAACACTTGCGAACTGTGTCCGCCGGAAAAATCTGTATGGACAGGCAGTCAATGTGTGGAATGTATCACATCTGCCGATTGCACGGATATTGATAAACCGAACTGTAACCCGGGAACAAACACGTGTGAATCGTGTCCTGAAAATTCGTTTTGGGACGGGGGAAAATGTCAAGAGGGATGTCGAGAAAACAATCACTGTGCCGAAGATGAATATTGTTATAAAATTAAGGGGGCTTCCTGTGAGAATGAATGGGAAAATGAGGAAGATTTCAGCGGTTCTTGTCGAAAAGTGAATGATGATTTAATTTCCGGAACAGTGAACGGAAAAACTTATTACGGATCAAAGAATACAATGAATTGGTGGAGTGCGGAGCGCTTCTGTAAGGCAGCCGGTCAATCAGGACACGGGAACGGACAAACGGCCGTTTGGGGAAAGCCGGATTTTAAATGCAATCCCTCTTTTGCGCTTGAAGAGACTCTGACAACACTCAAATATTGTTATAGCGGTGAAAATAATGACGCGACTGCCCACTCGGATAAGCTTTCAACAACGGTAAATGAGTTAAGAAGCATGTTCGGTGTAATGAAAAAAGATAATGACAATGACTTGGAAAACATTGATATCTGGTTGGATAAAAATTCATCATCCTGCGGCATATTTGAAATGGTTCTCGGTCAAAAAGAAGGAACACTTAATCTTAACGGAGAAATAATAAAAGGTAAAGCCGGAAGAGTACATTTAGCGCCGCCTCATACGGATATGTCAGATCATGCTTTATGTCAGCCTCAATAATTTTTTCTTGTTCATAAGAAAACCGAATAAAAACGCTTTGAGAGAAATTTTGCCTGTAAATCAAACAGGTTAATCAAATATTTTTGCTTGAAAAACAGGTCAATTGATATATTTTTTAAGGAAATTCCGTTTTTTTGTGAAAAAAGTGTTTATTTTTTAAAAAAAGTTTGATATAGTAAGTTTATTCAAAACAAAAAGTAGGATAAAATTGATGAAATATTTGTTCTTTGTGTCACTTGCCTGCTTTATGCTGACAGGGTGTTTCGGGCAAAAAGCCGATGAGGGTGTTTACGGATATAACGGCAATTTAAGAGCACCGGTGAAGGCTGCTTATAAGCCGGCACCGCAAGAAACGGCACCTGTTGTCGTGCCGCAGTCGGTTACACAGCCGGCACCTGCGCAACAACCGTTCGTGCAAACAATCGTTATTCCCCAATATGCACCGCAGCCGATGTACGGTGCCGGCGGTATGCCCGTTGTACAGAATATGCCGTATGGCTCTGTTCCCGCGTCTGCAACGCCTGCGCCGAGTGTGCCGACGGTTGCCCGGAATAAAGAAGGCGTCTATCCCTCGTGGGCTGCTTCCGATTATGCACCGCCTGCACAAACACAAGCCAATAACTCAGATAACATTGTTTTGTTGCAAAGTGCGAATCGAACCGAAACCGTTCAATGCGCCGTTTTTGATTCTATGTGTATCAATTCTTATTTGCAACAGGGATATCATCAAATATCCGGGCAAAAATTCCCCGGACGGATTGATGAAGCAGGTTATCCGCAAACGGTGCAAAAGGCAGAAAGTAATATTCCCAGATGGTAAAACCCGTTTGGCTTGATTTTAAGGATGAAATATGTTAGCGACAACACATACCGTTGCTTTTTCTGGCGTTGAAGTTTTAACCATTCAAACGGAAGTGCAAATAACAAACGGGTTGCCGGCGTTTACCATTGTCGGCTTGGCAGATAAATCCATTGCCGAAAGTCGGGAAAGGGTGCGCTCGGCCTTGCATTCCGTCGGGTTGGAGTTGCCGGCGAAACATATCACGGTGAATTTGGCACCGGCCGATGTTGTGAAAGAGGGTACGCATTACGATTTGCCCATTATTATGGCGCTGTTGGCTGCTATGGGCGTTGTTGAGCCGAATCAAATCAGTCCTTATTTTATGATGGGTGAGTTGGGGCTTGACGGTTCCGTTCGCGCCGTTTCGGGTATTCTGCCGGCAGCGGTGTGGGCTTCGAAAAAGCAAATGGGGCTTATTTGTCCCGCCGAACAGGGATCCGAAGCCTTATACGGAAAAGCAGAACCGTTGTTGGCCGTGCAAAATTTAGTGCAATTACTCAATTATTTTAAAAATCAAATTCCCATACCGGCGCCTGCGGTGCAAGAGGAAAGCGAAACACCGCAAACGCTGATTGATTTAAAAGAAATTAAAGGACAGGAAATTGCCAAGCGGGCGTTGGAAATTGCTGCCGTCGGCGGACATAACTTGTTGATGATCGGCCCGCCGGGTTCGGGAAAATCAATGTTGGCAAGGCGTTTAACCACCATTATGCCACCCATGAATCGTTATGAAGTGTTGGAAGTGAGTCAAATTCATTCCATTGCCGGAAAATTACCCGAAGGACGGTTGATTACCGAGCGTCCGTTTCGAAATCCGCACCATTCGGCAACCACGCCGGCGTTGGTGGGCGGCGGTGCGCATTCCAAGCCGGGGGAAATTTCTTTGGCGCATCACGGTATTTTGTTTTTGGACGAATTGCCCGAATTTAATCGCACAACGCTCGAATCGCTTCGGCAACCGCTGGAAACGGGTATTGTCACCGTTGCGCGCGCCAATGCACACATTACTTATCCCGCACGGTTTCAGTTGGTGGCGGCCATGAATCCCTGTCGATGCGGTTATTTGGGAACGCGCGGGCGGGAGTGTTCGCGGGCGCCGAAATGCGGTGCGGAATATCAGTCAAAAATATCCGGCCCGCTTTTGGACAGAATTGATTTACAAATTGAAGTGCCGGCCGTCAATCCGTGGGAGTTGGCGCAGGTGCCGACGGGCGAATCGTCCGAAACGATTCGCGAACGGGTTAAAAAAGCGCGCCTGTTTTCGCAGAATCGCTTTATTGAAACACCGTTTTGCAATAATGCCCAAGCGGACGGCTCGTTTTTGGAAACCATAGCGCCGATGGAGGCCGATGCCGCCGCTTTACTGCGTGATGCGGCCGAAAAGTTAATGCTGTCGGCGCGCGGATATCATCGCATTATTCGTGTGGCGCGCACCATTGCCGATTTGGCCGAGTCGGACGTGATTAATCGGTTGCATGTGAGTGAAGCGCTGTCGTTTCGAAACCCGTTGCAAAAAGGATAAAGAATGACGCTTGTTTTCCTTTGGGTTTATACATTTATTTTTCTGTGCTGTTTGTTGGCCGGCGTTTATTTAACGCGCTTGCGTCGACAAGTTCAAAAAGCGCGGGAAGCCGCCAATCAGTTGGAGGATTTATTGGATTCGGCGCCCGACGGATATTTTTGCTCTACGGTGTTGAAGAAAAAAGAATACACCCGTTGTTCGCGAAGGCTTTGTCTGTTGTTGAATATTGTGGAAACAAATGCGTCTTTAAGCGTTATTTTGGATCGGCTTTCGGCAGATGATGCGCGCTTGTTGGCCGAGTCGTTTCAAAACTTAACGCAAAAAAATATGCCGTTTGAATTAACGGTTTCAACGGGGGGTAAAAAGCTTTATTTTATGGTTGTCGGGCGCGTGTTACATACCGCGGATAAAAATTTGAATTCTTATGTGTTGTGGTTTAAAGACGTGACCCATAAAACCGCTCTGTTGATTGAAGAACGCAAAGCTTATACGCAATTATTGCAGCAGCGGGAAATTTTTACCAAAACATTAAATGCCTTGCCGTTTCCGTTGTATGTGGAGGATCAAAGCGGCGCGATTTGCTTTTCAAATAAGGCTTATTTGTCGGCCGGCGAAGATTTAATGGATATGCATTGGGTGGAAATGCCGTTGTCACTCGGGAAAAATATGCCGTTTTTGTTGAAATACGGGCAGGATAAAACAACGGAAGAAGGATTGTCCATTTTGTTGAAAGAGGCAGAGCAGGCGCATCGCACCGTGTTGAAAGAAATACCCTTCGGGGTGGTGTTGTTCAGCTCAACGGCGCGGCTGACCTTTTTTAACGGCGCCTTTTGCAATTTGTGGGGAATCGATTCGCATTGGTTACGCAAAGAGCCGCTGTATGCCGAGTTTTTAGACAAGATTCAAGAAAAAGGAATGCTGCCGCAGGTGAAAGATTTTGCGCAATATAAAAAAGTGCAAATGAAAAATTTTGCCCAGTTAACGCGCGTTACCGAAGAATATCTTTATTTGCCGAAAGGGCAGATTATCAGGCGTTTGATGATACCGTACGCCCAAGGCAGCGTGCTGATGATGGACGAATTGAAAACACCCCCCACGGGGTAAAAATGAATTTTTATAAAAAAAATGTTGACAATGTTTGTTAAATATGATATATAAGAAACAATGGCAAGTTTTTTTTAGAAAGGACTTCTGATGAGAACAGTAGAAGATGTTATAGCGGGGGGAAATTATAATGAACGCTTTGCAAGCGGTTTGAAAAATACCTTTTCCGTAAATGATATCAAAAAAGAATATTCCGAATGTTTTTCGTGTGGGGCACAAAGTCGTTCTCATCCGTTGGAACAATTTAAAATAACGGAATTTACAAATTATACCGTACCGACGGAACAAAATGTTCGTTAAAATGTGTGAAAGGCCTTGTTATCAAGGCTTTTTTTATAAGCGGTTTATCGGGAAAAGATAAAAAAATACATAAATTTGATTTTTTGCTTGCTTTTTTACAAAAAAAAAGATATAAGATATTCGCATTGCCGATTTAGCTCAGTTGGTAGAGCAACGCATTCGTAATGCGTGGGTCG
>CANREI010000054.1 GCA_947629595.1 uncultured Alphaproteobacteria bacterium
TTATTAAATTGTGTTTGCTTATTTTATTTATTTTGCTATATTAAACGGTATGAAAATTGATTTAACGCAAAAAATATCGCCGGATGTTTACTTAAAAGATCCTTTTGTCATTGCCAAAGATTATTTATTGGGCGCTTATTTATGCACTTGTATTAACGATATTTTAACGGCCGGAAAAATAACCGAATTGGAAGTTTACACGGGTGCCGAGGATAAAGCGGCACATACTTATGCTTTTCATCGCTCGCCGCGCGTTGAAAGCTGTTATCAAAAGGGCGGCTGCGCTTATGTGTTTTTTATTTACGGGTGCCATTACCATTTTAATGTTGTCATCGGTGAAAAAGATGATCCGAAAGCCATTTTAATTCGCGCCGTTGAACCCGTACAGGGGTTGGAAGAAATGATTAAACGACGCACCAATAAAAATCCGAAGCAATTATTAAACGGTCCCGGAAAATTGTGTCAGGCGCTCGGCATTACAAAAGCTTTGGACGGCGCCGATTTAACGGGCAATCAAATTTGGCTTTCGCCCAAAACGGAACGTATTTTGAAAAAAGATATTTTAGCGCTTCCCCGCGTCGGCATTGATTACGCCGAAGAATATGCGCTTAAAAAATGGCGTTTTGTGCTTCACTCACACAGAAAAGACTAAAACGCGCGTAATACCGCCCAAATCCCGATAACTTTTGACAAACCGCCAGTTTTCATTGTGCATCATGCTGCACACCGCCTCTGCCTGCCCCTGCCCGATTTCAAAAAACACCATCGATTTTGAATGACAGCATTTCTTTAAAATGTGACTCAACCGCCGATAGGCGTTTAACCCGTCTTTACCGCCGTCAAGCGCAATGAAGGGATCAAACAAACGAACGCTTTTCTCTAACTTTTCAATATCAGCCGTGGGAATGTAAGGCGGATTGGAGATTAAAATATCAAACTGCCCCAAATCGCCGAAATCATCGGTATAAAAGTTTTTCTCTTTAAAAACAATTTTGTTTTCCGCATCGTTTTGACGCGCCACCGCCAGCGCTTCCGTTGAAACATCAATGCCGATGCCCTGCAACTGCCGATATTCATCACATAAAGATAAAATCAAACAACCGCTGCCCGTGCCGATATCCAATGCCCGATAAGCCTTTGTCACATCGGGAAAACACTCTTTCACCGCCTCAATCAGCGTTTCGGAATCGGGTCTGGGATCCAACACAAACTTTGATACATAAAAATCGCGTTTCCAAAAGCCTTTTTGATGAATGATTTTCGAAACCGGTTCGCCGGCGCTTCGTCTTTGAATAAAATCTGCAATTTTGGCTTCACTCGGCTTGTTTTGATAATACGCGCAAAAAAAACGCGCATCCAGAAGCGGCGTATCGCTGATGCCTTTCAATTGTTCGGCTATTTTTTCAATCAGTGACATTTATCCGTCAATTTCTGCCAATTTTTGCATTTGATCTTCGGCAATCAAAGCATCAATAAAGTCATCAAGCCCGACGCCGTCCATCACTTCGCCTAATTGATAAGAAGTTTTGTTAATGCGGTGATCGGTCACCCTGCCTTGCGGGAAGTTATATGTTCTGATTCGCTCGGATCTGTCTCCCGAACCGACTTGATTTTTTCGATTTTGCGATCGTTCTTTGTCAAGCGCCTGCCGTTGCATATCATATAACAATGTTCTTAACCGCATCATTGCTTTGTCTTTATTTTTAAACTGTGAGCGCTCTTCCTGCGATTCAACGGCAATGCCCGTCGGTTTATGTACAATGCGAATGGCACTGTCGGTTTTGTTAATGTGCTGTCCGCCGGCACCCGAGGAACGACAGGTTGTAATTTCCAAATCCGCCTCGTTAATTTGCACATCAACTTCCTGCGCTTCGGGCAAAACGGCAACCGTTGCCGCCGACGTATGCACCCGTCCGCCGGATTCCGTTTCGGGGACCCGCTGCACCCGATGCGCGCCGGATTCAAACTTTAACCGCGCAAACACGGAACGCCCCGATATTTGCGCAACCGCTTCTTTATAACCGCCCAATCCCGTTTCGTTGAGCGATAATATTTCAAACGTCCAGTTTTTAAGAGCGGCATAGCGCTCATACATTCGAAACAAATCGGCCGCAAATAAGGCAGCCTCTTCCCCGCCCGTTCCCGCACGCACTTCCAAAATCACGTTTCTGTCATCGGCTTCATCTTTGGGTAAGAGTAAAATTTGAATTTGTTTTTCCATTTCAGGGATTTGTTCTTTGAGCGAATAATATTCCTCTTGCGCCATACTTCGCATTTCGGCATCGGTTGTTTCATCATTCATCAAAGCTTCATCATCATTCATATCGGAAAGCAACTTTTTATATTTTAAGCCTAAGGTGTGAATTTCCTCCAACTGGCTCAATTCTTTCGATAAGCGAACAAACTCATCTCCTTCAACACCTTGGGATAACAAAGCGGTTAATTCTTCATAGCGACCGATAATCGGCGTTAATTTTTGCTCAAAATTCATAATAATCAAACTCCCGTCATGCTACTTTTGAAAAGTATCCGCTTCCAATTTCACGTTATTCATGACTTTTTTTGTTTTTGATAAAGTTCCTTTCGGCATTTTATCGACATAAACACTTAAAGCCGGCGCATTACCCGTTTTCAGCCGTAACTCTTTTTCGTCCGTCGGCACAAAATAAGCGTCTCCTTTATTCAACACCCGATTAAAAATAATGTTGTTTTGATTGCTGACAGATATCCACACTTCTTCTTTTGCCACAAGAACCACCCGTGCATTTTCCGTTTTTCCGAAACGTTCACCCGTTAAGCCGGGATAGTCTTCGACTATTGATTGAACGGTTGTTACCTGTGTTTCAATCGCCTGATTGAGCGTTTCTTCTTCCATACCGGAAAGTATTTTTTCAACCGGCATCTCCGTTTCAATCGGAAGCGTTTCCATTATTTGCATTTCCGTGGTTATCGCGCTTTCGTTTTCCGAAACGGTTTTATTAAAATGAACAATACCGGCTATACCGATTACCAACAACAATAAAACAACCCCGACGCCGATTAAAACACGCTTATCGGGAATAACTTTTGTTTCACTGTGAATAGGAAAATCGGTTGACATATTTGACAAAAGAACATTTTTTTCTTTATATTGTCGCACAAGAACATCACTTTCCAAACCCAAATAATCGGCATAGGAACGCAAAAAAGCAACACCGTAAACAGGGGCAGGAAATGCATCCGTTTTATTATTTTCCAACGCCTCAATATAAATCGGCCTGATATTTAAGGCTTCGGCCGCTTTTTCAATACTTAAATTTTTAGACGTTCTGGCGCGACGCAATTCATCGCCGATGGTATCAAACAAAGTGCGCTCCGCCATTTCCGCCGTGTTTTTATTTCCCGATTTCATATCCATTCGTACCTCTTTTCATTTCATTTACTTTATAATGCGCTTTTTTTAAAATGTCCACAACAATTTGAGATATAATAAAAAGAAAACGATGATGCCGGCAATGCCCAATGCGGGCCCGAACGCATCTGCCCGTCTTTTTTTAATCCAAGCCGTTGCGTAAAAGAATAAAAATGAAAGTAAAAGCGTCACATTTAACCCGAACGGTCCTAACCATATACCGAAAGCCGTTAACATTTTAACATCGCCGGCGCCGAATTCGCCTTTTTTGAAAAAGGACATAATAAAAACGGAAAGCGTGGAAATAATATAGCCGAACCACGCGCCGACAATGCGTTCATTCATTGTTAAAACGGTATCCGACGAAAAACAAGCAAATGTTATACCGATCAGCAATAAAGGAATGGTAAAGAAATCGGGCAACAAATAATATTGTTGATCAACCGCCATTAAAAGCGCCGTTAAATAAAAAAACAGGCAGGCATACACATATATATGCGGTAAAAACGCACGGGCATAAGCAAACAAAAAGCCCATAACAACACCCCAGCCGACCGAGAAATAAACCATTTTTCGCCATTTGGCATCCAATAATTCCCGCCGCTGCAAATCGGCGACATTCGGAATGCGCGGTTTATGAAAAAGCATGGCACACACCAAGCCCGGATCGGCCGGTAATATTTTCCCGAACCGACTGGCAAAAGCCGGTATGGCTAAACCGAGCAAAAAGCCGATGAACATGACAACCGTCATTTATTTTTCCTTTCAATTTGAGTATCTGATTCGTTTTTCTTTTCAATTTCCAAATGTTTTTGATATTTTTCATATTTTTTCAAAATAAAAGCACACACTTCTTCGGGCGTTTGATAAGTCGTATCGGCCACGCAATCGAAATTATAATCGTTATCAATATCAACACCGTAAATGCGTTTAAATCGTTCCACTTCCAACGCGCGACGACTGATCAGCGCTTCAACCGTTTCTTTAACGGAAAAATATTTTTTTTCACCGCTCCGCTCGGTATCGTTAAAAATGCGTTCCCCGGCAATGAGCGTATCAACATTCAACTTCACCTTAAACGAGGCGGGAATAAAGTGAAAAGCCATGCGCGAATCAACCACGTAATTTTTCCCGTTCAGCGGCAACTCTTTAAAAACACCGTCAATTTCTTTATCAATTTGCGGGTTTGTTTTGCACATTTCATTGAGTTCCAATGTCGTTACGCCGTATCGCGCGGCAATCAGGCGTTGCACGTTGCCGGTGGAATAAAACTCAAAGCCCAGCTTTTGAGCCAACAATCGCCCGATGGTCGATTTTCCGCTACCCAACTGCCCTGATAATGTGATAATCGATGACATAAAAAACTCCTTTTATTGTTATCATATTGATTTTCTCAAAAAGGTCAATCATTTTATTTGTTTTTCGGCATAAAAAAAGCCGTTTTTTTCATTGACACTCTTATGACGAGGGCATATAATGGAAAAGTCATCACAAAAAGGAGGAAAAATGAAAGTTTTAATGGTTAACGGATCACCGCATTTAAAAGGATGCACCTACACCGCCTTAAATGAAATTGCCGAAACATTGAAAGAAGAAGGAATCGAATCGGAAATTTTTCACATCGGAACAGATCCGATTGCCCCGTGTCGTGCCTGTCGCGCCTGCGTTAAACTCAAACGGTGCGTTATTCAGGATAAAGTCAACACGTTTTTGGATTTGGCCGAACAAGCCGACGGGTTTATTCTCGGCTCTCCCGTGCATTATGCCTCGGCAAGCGGTATTATTGTGCCGTTTATGGACAGAGTTTTCTTTGCCGGTTTTAACAGCGGCAGAAATTTGTTTCGCTTAAAACCGGCGTCTGCCGTTGCCAGTGCCAGACGATCCGGCACAACGGCAACCTTGGATCAACTCAATAAATATTTTCAAATCAATGAAATGCCGGTTATTTCCGGCCGTTATTGGAATATGGTGCACGGCGCCACGCCCGATGAAGTACGGCAAGACTTGGAAGGCATGCAAAATATGCGCATTTTGGCACGCAACTTTGCCTATCATTTAAAATGCAAAGAAGCAGCCACCAAAGCGGGTATTTTATTGCCCAAACAAGAAACAACCGTTTTTACGAACTTTATTCGCTAAAAAAATCATATCGGCGGCGTGAATTTTTCCCGTCGCCCGATATTTTAATATGTTTTATACCCTCTTTTTGCCGTTCTTTCTTGCAAAGAAAGCTTTTTGTTTCCCATATAAACCGCACATCAAAAAAAGAGGGGAAAATGAAATTTATCGGCTATTTATTTGCGCTCATCGCAGTTTTTTTTTGGAGTTTCAACAATATTATCGCGAAAGAACACGCAACCGATCTGACGCCGATTGAGTTTGCCGCCGGTCGATGGCTTGTTGCCGCAGTGATATTACTGCCTTTTACATTCAAAGAGTTATGGGCGAACAGAGGCTACTTCAAAAAGCGCCTGTTATGGATTTTCTCGTTGGGTTTAAGCGGGATTGTGCTGGATAACACACTCATTTATTTAGCAGCTGAAACGGCATCGGCCACCAACATCGGCATATTAAGCATTTTGGCGCCGATTTTTTTGGCGCTTCTTTCGTTTTTCTTTTTGCATAAACCCATAACGCGCAAGCAGGTTTTGGGTATGCTGATTGCCGTTTTCGGCGTGCTGATTGTTATTACGAAAGGGCATTTAACCGATATCAGGCATCTGAAAATTGCCGTCGGTGATTTTTGGGTGATTGCCAATGCCGCCTTTTTTGCGCTTTACAGTTTTTTACAATTTTCAAAGCCGAAAAACATATCGCAAACCGCTCTTTTATCCGCAACCGTTTGGGCGGGCGTGATTGTGCTTTTACCGCTTTTGTTTATTTATACGCCCCTGCCCGTTTTGCGCAAATTAACGCTTGTTGATTATTCTTTATTCATTTATTTGGGCATTTTCAATTCTGTTTTGGCCTATTTGTTTTGGAACAATGCGTTGGCCAAAATCGGCGCGGTACAAACGGGCATTATCTATTATCTGCTGCCCATTTTCACCATGATTGAAGCCGCCGTTGTGTTAAAATCGGAAATTCATCTGAATCAAATCATCGGCGGATTGATTGTCATTTGCGGTATTCTGCTTGTAACGCTTCAAAAGCCGCCCAAAGAGGCATCTTCGCTTAAAAAGCAAGCTTAAAATCAGTGAGAATCGGATTGAATCAGCGTTTTTAAGGGCGCCAGCGCTTCGGTGTGTTTTTCCATCCACACAGTCGGATTTTCATCAATAAACGTGCATAAATTTTCTTCGGTTTGAATCACTTTTCCCGTCTTATCCTGAAAACGCTTTTGAATCAGCTGATTAAACTCGCGTCGAATGGACATTTCGGAAATACCCGCAAACTCTTTTTTGGTTTTGCTTAAAATTTTATCGGGCGTAAAGCCGTGTGCGCGCACTTTTTTTCCGAATGCCAAGAGTTCGGGATTATATGTTTGAAAAAACGTTGCGGGATAATTTTGCAGCAACACGCCTTTTTTCTTACAATAATCGCCGTAACCGATGTAATGCCGATAAATCACGTTCGCCAACGAAAACAATTCCTGATTTTCCGATACTTCATCAACCGACAACCGCTCGGTTAAATATTTGTGACGCAGGCAAAGAACGCCCGGCACAATCAGCAGAACGGCGGCAACAATCAACAGAAAAGAAGATAAGCGTTTACGGCGTTTTTTATCGATTTCGGCGGAAATTTTTTTAATTTTCATCCGTTGTTTCACAAGAACCCGTGCGGTTTGACGCTTGATTTTTTTAATTGCTTTACGAACCATCGGCGCCTCCTTTATATATTATTTTACTCCATTTTTTGAAGGCTGACAAGTCTTTTTTTTAATGAAGTTAAAAATCTTCGTTATTTAAAGCAAAAGCTTTTTTCTGCTTGCGGGTATGTCGTTGCCTGACTTTTAAAGAGGGCACTGTTTTTGTCATTATATCATAAACCTCCTGCAATTTGCCGCTGTAAATGTGATTGGCATCGGGCAGCAGTTTATATTCCACATGCAAATAGCGATAATGCCCCAACTGCTCGGCCAGCATGGCAACGGAAGATTCGTTAACAACCGTATCTTTTCCACCTTGAATAATTAAGCCGGAAGCCGGACAAGGCGTTAAGAAATCAAACGGATACAAATTGGCAGGCGGTGAAACAAACACAAATCCCGTAATTTCGGGCCGACGCATTAACAACTGCGCAGCAATCCATGCGCCGAAAGAATAACCGGCAATCCAACAAACGGTTGATTCGCTGCAAATGTTTTGAAGCCAATCCAACGCCACAATGGCATCTTGCAATTCGCCGTTACCGGTGCCGTCAACGGTTCCTTGAGAATTTCCCACACCGCGATAATTAAAGCGCAAAACGGAAAACCCCATATTAACAAAGGCTTGGAACATGGTATAAGTCATTTTATTATTCATGGTGCCGCCTTGTGCCGGATGCGGATGAAGAATCATCACAATCGGCGCGCGCGGATTTTCCGACTTATGCAAACGGCCTTCCAATCGTCCCGCGGGACCTGCGAAATAAACTTCTGCCATTTAATAAAAACCCTTTCATACACAAAAAATGAACTCAATAAAAAGATTTTAAATTATTTTTTTTAAAAATGCAATCTTTTTTGTTGACAAGAGCGAATTTTAAGCGTATAAGCAATAAAGCTTCGGCGGAATAGCTCAGATGGTAGAGCGGTGGAATCATAATCCATGTGTCGGGGGTTCGATCCCCTCTTCCGCTACCAATTAAAAAAAACCTGCTTCAAAAAGGCAGGTTTTTTTGTTA
>CANREI010000055.1 GCA_947629595.1 uncultured Alphaproteobacteria bacterium
ATTATTTTAAAAAGAAGTTTTTTAAATAACTTTCCAAATCTTGAACGGCAATGCGTTCTTGCGCCATGGTATCCCGATTGCGAACGGTCACCGTGGCCGGTGTTTTCTCAATGCTTTCAAAATCAACGGTTACGCAAAGCGGTGTTCCGATTTCATCATGCCGCCGATAAGCTTTGCCGATGTTACCCGAATCTTCAATCATCACCCGTCCGATACCTGTTTTTAACAGATTGTTTTTAATGTCGTGCGCCATTTTCACAATTTCCGATTGATTGCGTTTTAAAGGAATGACCGCCACTTTAACGGGCGCCAAATGCTTTTTGAGTTTTAAAACCGTGCGTGTATCGCCGCTCGGTAACACTTCTTCGGTGTAAGCTTCACTCAAAACGGCTAAAACACCGCGTTCCACACCGGCAGACGGTTCAATGACAAACGGCACAAACCATTTTTTCGTTTCATCATCGAATAAAGCCAGCTTGGCAGCGCTTTCCTTGTTTTCATGAACATGCGCCTGAATGTTTAATTCGCTTTGATAACGGGTGTGATTGCCTAAATCATAATCGCTGCGATCGGCAACGCCTTCCAATTCCTCCAAACCGTGCGGAAATTGATATTCCAAATCATAAGTAGCTTTTGAGTAATGCGCCAAATCAGCCTTATCAATAAAATGCGCAACCAGTTTTTCTTTGCTTAATCCTTGCGCATACCACCAATTCATACGCGTTTCTTTCCATGTTTCCAACCAGTCTAAATCCGTGCCGGGTTTGACAAAAAATTCCAGTTCCATTTGTTCGAATTCGCGCACGCGGAAAATAAAGTTGCGCGGGGTGATTTCATTTCGGAAAGATTTACCGATTTGGGCAATGCCGAACGGCGCTTTGCGCGCCGTTGCATCAACCACGTTTCGAAATTGCGTGAAAATGGCTTGCGCCGTTTCGGGACGTAAATAAGCATAATTATCGCCGCCTTCAATAGGCCCGACCGTTGTTTTAAACATTAAATTAAATTGACGCGGTTCGGTTAATTCGGTACTGCCGCAAACCGGACATTTTCCGTCTTTAATATGATCGGCCCGAAAGCGGTTTTTACATTTTTTGCAATCGGTCAGCGGATCGGTAAACGTTGCTTCATGTCCGCTGTATTGTAACACTTTCGGATGCGTTAAAACGGCAGCGTCCAAGCCTTCCACGTCATCTCGCTCATAAACCATGGAACGCCACCACGCGGCTTTTAAATTGTTTTTGAGTTCAACGCCCAACGGGCCGAAATCGTAAACACCTTGCAAACCGCCGTAGATATCGGCACTTTGAAAAATAAAACCCCGACGCTTGCATAAAGAAACAAGTTGATCCATTGATGTGGCTGCCATAATATTTTACTCCTTATAAAAAAAATCGAATATCGGCATTTTAGCAAGTGTTTGTTGAAAAGTCAACGTCTTTTCAAAAAACTTTTACTTGTTTTTCTCATAAAAAAATGTCGCCGACTCGAAAGTTTGCGACATTTTTTTTAAAGAATTAACTTTTATTTAGAAACGTTATCAATACGTTTCCAAATATTGTTTTTCTCCTTTTTAAAGGTTTCAACACCCCAATTATCCCAATCAATCACAATTGTATCATCTGTTAAATCAAGAATTGTGGCCGCATCGTTATTTGCTTTACGATGAACACGACCGGGTTCTTTATCCGGAATGAGCATATCATTCCAACGACCTTGTTCAACAGAAATTGCTCCCGGTAAGATTTTGGGCGCAATTATTGCGGATTCTTCTTCGGCTTTACGCATGGTATAAAAAATAATTCCACCGGTTAAAACGCCTAAAATAACTGCAAAAACAATAATTTTTTTCATTTTCTGATCCTCCTGACAAAAGCATTGTAACAAAAAAATTTTAAAAAGCAAGAAAAAATTTAACCTTTAAAAAGAAAAAGGAATTTTTGTTCGAATAAATCCGCAATCCAAATTCGGTAATCCGCCGGCATTTTTATCGGTTGACTTTTGAAAACGCCGTTGTAAATAGTCCGGTGCGCGCGGGTCGGGAACGCATTGCGAAAAAGAAATATATTCCCAAATCGGTTTTATGGTGTTTGTCTCCTTTTTTATTTCAGGTTGTTTCAACTTGTTTTCCTTTGCTATTTTAATATCGGAAATATCCCATGTCAACGGTTGCAAATAATTTATCGTTAAATTTTCGGGAACGATTTCCTGTTGAAAAGGCTTATTTTCGGGCCGTTCTTTTCGGGGATATATCAAACACAAAAGCAAAATTCCCGCTATCATTAAAAATTTCAATAAAAATCGTATGCTTTTTTTAATCATCATCAAACACTAGCATACAATCGGGAAAAAAGCAATAAAAAAGCCTTTGCTTGAAACAAAGGCTTTTTAAAAAACTATTTCTTTTGAACGGGTACTTTTTTTATTTTACGCGTCGATTCGGGCGTTTTGGGAATAAAAACCGATAAAACGCCGTTTTCAAAAGAAGCCGATGCCGAATCGTAATTCAAATCCGGCGGCAACGGTATGGTTCGTTGCATGGTGCCGTAGGAAAATTCGGAAAAATAAGCACCGCTTTGCTCGTCGTTTTGAGAAACGCGATGTTGTTTTTCACCGCTGACGGTTAAATAGCCGTCCTGCGACACATTGACCTGAATCTCATCAGGATTGATTCCCGGCATTTCCGCCGAAACAACCACTTCTTTGGGTGTGTCGGAAATTTCGATATCCGGTTCCAACCATTTTTCATCATCAATCGAAAGCATGGGAATCGGCGGCCGTCTGAAAAAATCCGCCAACAAATGTTCGGGCGAATGGGGCGCGTGTTCGGGCGGACGATGTGCATGCTCTTCACGCGATCGACACGCTTTCCCGCAAGGAGGACGCTGTTGTTTTTTATTTAATGCGTTCATTTGTTTTGACATACTTAAAATCCTTTCAAAAAAGTTCAACAACTCTCAGGTAAGACGGTTTTACCCTGAAAGCAATTATTTGCAAACTTTATGATACGGTATTTTTTAGTTTGAAGCGGTTTTTTTGATTTTTCGCCTTGAATTGTGCCATATAAAGCGCATAATAGGCGCCTTTTTTATCGAGCAATTCTTCGTGCGAGCCTTCTTCAATGATTTTGCCTTCGTTTAACACAACAATCTGATCGGCATTCTGAACGGTGGATAAGCGATGCGCAATCACGAAAACCGTTCTGTTTTTCATTAAATTGTCAATGGCTTGTTGCACAATGGCTTCCGATTTGTTATCCAAAGCGGACGTGGCTTCGTCTAAAACAATAATCGGCGCATTTTTCAAAAAGGCACGGGCAATGGCAACCCGTTGTTTTTGCCCGCCCGACAATAAAACACCGCGTTCGCCGATATGCGTATCCAATTTTTTGGGCAAGGAGGTAACAAATTCATCCAAACAGGCACATTGAATTGCTTTTTTCATTTCTTCTTCCGTGGCATCGGGACGTCCCAACATAATATTGTCGCGAATGGTGCCTTCAAATAAAAAATTATCCTGAAACACAACGGCAATATTATCCCGCAAAGACTTCAAAGTCATATCGTTAATACTGATGCCGTCAATGGTAATATCGCCGTTTGTTAATTTATAAAAACGCGGCAACAAATTAACCAATGTTGTTTTTCCGCCGCCGGAATTGCCGACAAGAGCAATCGTTTCACCTTTTTTAATGGTTAAATTGATGTTTGATAAAACATTCCTGCCCGATGTGTAGCCGAATGAAACATTTTTATATTCGATTTTGTCTTGAATCACCGGACAAGTAACGGCGTTTTCTTTTTCCTGAACGGAAGATTGCATGCCCAAAAAGTTAAAAATACGTTCAATGGCTAAAAAGGAAAGCTGAACGGCGGCAAAGTTTTTACCGATGTTTTTAATGGGCGTATAGAGCATTAAAAGCGCTGTCATAAAGGCAACAAAATCACCGCTGGTAATGGTTTGCGATTTAATTAAATAACTGCCGTACCAAATGGTGAGCGCAATGCCCAAAGAAATAATAATATGCATCATCGGCGAAAGCCAAGCCGTTTTTTGCGTGAGTTTAATTTGCAGGCGAAAAATTTGTTTTAAAACCGTTGAGAATTTTGTTGATTGAGCATCTTCCAAATTATAAGAAGCAATGGTTTTCAAACCGGAAAAGGTTTCGTTTAAAGCGGAAATGGCCGCGCCGCCGGCAATAACGGTTGAATCCATAACGGCTTTAATTTTTTTGCGAATTTTCGTTAAAGGCCATAACGAACAACTTAAAACAATAATGGCAATAATGGCCAATTGCCAAGACGTATAAAATAAAACGCAAATCAATGAAACAGATGAAAAAATGCGCGTTGTAAACACTTTTAAGTTGGTGAGCAATCCGGAACAGGCGCTGTCGGGATCGGTATTGCATCGCATAATCACAACACCGGAAGAATTTCGATCGGCATAAGCGGCTTCACAATTGACCAACCGCGCAAAAATACGTTGTTTGACGGCATTCGTGATTTTGCCGCCGACCCATGTGTTTAAATAAGAGGACGAATAATCCAAAACACTTTGCAAAACGGTAAAAAGCACAATAACGGCCGGAATGGTATAGAGCGGTAAATTAAACGGCGTACTGCCGCCTTTATCCATAATAACCGTATCCATAAACGGCTTTAAAGAAAGCGCAATCACGGCATCGAGCGAGCCGATGGGAATGGTAATTAAGGTTGCCACCAGCGCCCGAAACCAATAAGGTTTCACAAACGGCCACATACGCGTATAACTGAGAACAAATGTGTTTTGCTTAACTTTTTCTTTGGTTTTTTGAAACATTTAATTTGAACCTTTCAGAATAAACGCCATTTTATGCGAAACTTTTTAAAAAGTCAAGTCGGATATAAAAAGCCACACTTTTTTATCGCTTTTTTTCCTTTTTTAGCAACTTTTTCATATAGTTAACCGTTTTATTCGAACGAAAAATTCTGTTAACCTTTTGTTAACATATTGATTTTTTTATAAAAAAATGCTTTTTTATCTTGCGTTTGAATAAAAAATATGGTAGGACTGGAAAAAACAAGTCAAGGAGTGCTTTTTTAATGTTTTACCGGCTAAAACAATTCATTTTTTGTTTGTGTGTTTCTTTTTATGCTTTCACCGTTTTTGCGCAACAGGCAACCGATTATCATATTGAAATCAGCAAAGATAATCCGTCGGCAACAAATGATCAAGATTTAACAACTCAAAACGGTTATGATGTGTGGGTGAACGGTTTAGCCGGTTTTTCGGGGTCGTTTACCAATACGGGCAACTTAAAAGTAACGGGTGCCGGTTGGGGTATATATGAATCGGCTTATCAAACACGTCCCGTTCAATTTGCGCTCACGAACAAGGGAACCATTCAACGCATTCAATTAGAACAAATTGATAATCAGGCAAGGGATTTAACGCAAAACGGCACTATTCCCGTGACAGATATTCGACCCGGTTTTGATTATAATCGCGGCAGTTCTTATTTAATAACAAATGAAGGAACCATTGAAGGATCGGCCTTATTCGGCGTGAATACAACCGTTCTGAATGAGGAAAAAGGTAAATTTCAAAATTTCGACTTAGATAATTCAAATACGGATAAGGGCAATTTGGTTTCGTTCGGATATAACGGATTGTTTTTGAACGGTGTGAAGTGGACCATTGAAGAAGATGAAGAAGGAAATTTTAGCCTGACCGAAGTTACGTTTGCGCCTTCTGCCGAGCTGACAACCGATAAAGTGCAGTTTGCTTATCAGGGAATGCTCCTGAACGGCGGTATTATTAACAACAAATCGATTACATTCGGTGATTCGGGGTATTTATATAATGTCGGCAACGCGTATGATGAAGAAAATATCGGCGGACTTTCAAAATACGGTGCCGCCATTACAACCGGCAGTTTAATTATGGGAAAGAACAGCCTGCTCATCAATGAAATGGGAACGCATTTTAAGGCTGACAGTGTACAAACGGGCGACGGCTCTTTTGTTTCTTTGGGTGATGATTATAATTTATATGTTGATGAAACCGAATCGATTACCGTAACAAATTCGGACGGCACGGAAGACACGGTTGAAGTTACTGTTCCTACTTTTCCGCACCAAGCGGAAATGAACGTTAAAAAAGCGACTTTCGGAAACAATTCTTCGTTTTCCATATTGAATGACGCCATTTATGACGGGGACACAATGTCATTTAAAAATAACGGCGTTTTTTCCATGAAAAGCGGAAAAATAACACTTGAAAATGACGGCAACGGCTTGTTATCATTCGGCGATAATGCCAAAATTGATATTAACGCCATGGTTCAAACCGTTCCGACATCAGATATATCGGATCAATCCGACACCGCAGAAACAGATACAACGACTGATGCAACAGATGATACGGAAAGTGCCGATACGGAAGCTGATGCGGCAGATGATACGACAGATGATACCGATACGGATATAAAAACAGCACCGACCTATACAACCTATGAAAAGCTTTTAGATGCCGATTTAACTGTTGATACGTTTCAAACGGGTACCGGTGCGCTCATTAACCTGGGAACACAAAAGGCCTGTATTACAGATGAATACGGTAACGAAAAGTGTGCGAACGTTAATGTAAATGTTCAGGAGGGTCTTTTCGGTGCTCAAACGCACATGGTTCTCGGTAATGCTTCATTAACGGCAGAAAATTTACTCTCATTCGGTAATGCTTCCATATTGGAAAACGGGAATGATCAACCGGGAAGCAGTGCCGTTATTTCTTCCCCGCTGATTACTTTTGGCGATAACGGTGTTTTAATCAACAAAGGAACAATAAACGGCGAAAGCTTAATTATGGGGCAAAACAGCCGAATTGATAACTATGGAAGCATTGGTTTAAAAACAACGCTCGGCAGTAATTCAATGGCCTATCTGCTGGGCGGCTCTCCTGAAGATTTTAATTACGGGTTTGATGTTGTCGGTTCACGGTATACCGGTGGTGTGCAGCGGGCAGAAGGTGCAACGGGTGTTCATATTGTCAACCAAACGGGTATTGATCCCGAAACCAAAGCCCGCATTGCCGGTTACATTACCGGCGGTATCAACGTGGACTCGATTTTGGTTAACACGGGTGAATTGCAAATGTCGGGGGATGTGCGCGGCGTTATCGGCATTAACACCGATGCGCAATTACGGTTGGTTGATACCGATGTGTTTATTCATGATCCGATATCCAAATTATCCGATGCCGCCAATACAAAATTGATTATTGATTTAGAAGGCGATGATCATTTTTACAAAACCAGCAATACCGTTAACGTTGATCATATTTTGGTTGCGGGCGGCGGCTTTGAAATTAACAATCCCGTACAGGCAAATGAAATCAAATTAGAAAGTAACGCTTCCGTTCGGTTGGATGATAACTGGTTTTCGGGTGATATTGTTGAAATGCACGAAGATGCCGCCAATACAACATTGGATGTTAACGCGCAAGGCAACAAAACCATTTATTCGCCCGGCGTTATCAGAGTTGATCGTGTTGTGGTTGAAAACGGCACGTTTGATATTAATCACACCATGGAGGCAACTTATAAATCCGAATCATCGGTAATGCCGCTTACCAACGAATCGGGTTTGGAGTTAAACAGCAATACCGTTGTTAACGTGAACGCCGATGATGTGAAAGTCAATCGTGTTGTGCGCGGACAGTTGGCATTAAAACAAGGGCAAACCGTTGAGAACACAACCGTCAATGTGAATGGCGGCAAATTAACGGTTGAACGCAATACCGATGTGGATCAGCTGACCATTAACGGCGGTACGTTTGAATTTAAAAACGAAGATACGAATAACGTGATTAACATCGGCAAAAATGTATCCGTCAATTATAAAGGGCAAATTGCCGGCAGCGGTTTAATGAACATTCGCGACGGCTCGTTGGATATTAACGAGGGCGGACGTCTTTCCGTTTCAACCGAATCGGTTTATAAAAAACCGCTGGGCGTTATGGAAATTATGCAATCTCAAACGGTTTATTCCGATGCTGCCGATGT
>CANREI010000056.1 GCA_947629595.1 uncultured Alphaproteobacteria bacterium
AACGTACGTAAGCCCCAGTTTTCGCGCTTTGAAACTTTACCGCCGTTGTTTTCGATAACGGATGCATATTTATCCGTCAACTCGGCAACTTTGGCGGGCGTTAAATCTTGCCGCGCGATAAAGACATTTTCATAAAAAGGCATAATATCCTCTCCTTTTGGTTTTTCTCGCTTCGGTTAAAACAGTTATTCCCCATGAATAAGTGCTTGAAGCATAGCCCTTGTCCGATAAGCAAGAGCAAGGATTTTAAATCGGAAAAACGACTTGATTATACACATTCTTTTTTAAAAAGCAAGTTTTTTTTGCCGAATTATTCATTTTTTTCCATCATACTTTCATGAAACGATTTCATTTTTTCTTTAATTTCTTCCGGATCAACAGCTTTTTGCTTGCTTTTATCGGCTTCTTCATTCGATTGCGGTTGCTTTTCCAATAAATCAATTAAATTTTGTTGCGCCGTCGTTGATTCGTTTTCGCATTCTTTTTGACCGACATACGGCATATTTTCCTCTAACAGCGCTTTGGCGTAATAGGCAATGTTTTCACATTCCTGCGGTGTAAATGTCAGATGATACGGCTTAATATGCACCGAATCGCCTGCAATACGCTTTTTCATTTCCTCGCTTGTTAAGTTTTCCGTTATGTGATGCCTGGTGCAAAACGTATAACATTCATCGGGCTTATAGAGGTTTAAAATAATGCGCTCGTCTGCCTGTGTAATCACAACGCCTGTTTTATGCACTTCACTCACAACCGCTTGCCCGGGCAGATTATCTCCGGCCGCCACGTTATAGGTTTCACCGTCTTTGGTTTCCAAAACGGCACGCGTGCCTTCCGTTTTCTTTAAGATAAACGGTTTTTCCCGAAAGGCTTGTTCCTGCTTCATAACGGTTTGACAGCGGCAATCCAGCATTTCTGTTGATATCGGCTCATCTGCGGTTGTTTCCGAAGTGCCGTCGCAGGAAAACATATTTTCCCGCATTTTGTTTTTGGCCACTTGAAAATCAAGTTTATTTTGCCTTGCCAAGTGGAACAATCCCAGGTTTTCTTCGGCTGCCGGACACCCCAACAAAATAGCGCGCCAAATATATTTAAATGCCGTTTGCGCCGCTTTATCGGGATCGGCCGCATTTTGATAGGCAATAATGCCCGAAATATGATTGGCAATCGGGGAATAGCGTTCAGAAGCCTCCCGAAGATAGGATTGATAGCGATGATCATCTTTTTTCAAATAATAAACGGCAAAAGCGCCCAACAACGCGCCTTCCTGACGGGTTGTCATTTCCTGCGTATTTAAAGCCTCGGCGGCTTTTTGAAGGGCGTCATCAATTTTTTCCTGCTTTAACAATTGTTCTGCCTGATAGGCCAGCGACGGGCCGTATCTGGTATGATACGCTTTTTGGCAATACATATCGTGATACATGTGATCGGGATAACGCCGACAAACTTCATACAGCATTTTTCGGGCATTTTTTTGCGCGGCCAGCGGTGCCCATTTACTCCAAACCAGAACCGAATCGTTAAACCCGCACGAATCATAAACGGCTTCATCAATGCCATCAAGTGATTTTTCCAAGTCTAACAATTGTTTTTCACAGGGATCGGAAACAGCATCGGCTTGTGCCGACGGCAGCCCGATAAATCCCATTAAAAGCAGATATAAAAATAAGCGCATTTTTTATTTCCTTTCCTGTTTTTTAACATAACAAATAATAAAAAAAATATCAAGAAAAAACAACGCTTGACATTTATTTCAAAATCAGCTATGTATAACTATCACCACTTTAAAGAAGGAGTTTAATTGATGACAGTCATAAATTTACCCCCCGATTACAAACCCTCTGCCGATGAAGAATACATGAACGAACGGCAATTGGAATATTTCCGCCGAAAATTAACGGCATGGCGTGATGAATTGGTTGCCGCTTCCGAAAACACCTTGCAAAATTTAAAAGAAAACAGTTTGCAGGAAACGGATTTAAATGATCGCGCCAGCACGGAAACCGATCAGTTCCTTGATTTACGTACCCGGGATCGTATGCGTAAGTTAATTAAGAAAATCGAAGCCGCTTTAAAACGCATTGAAGACGGAACGTACGGTTATTGCGAAGAAACCGGCGAACCCATCGGATTGGGTCGGTTGGAAGCGCGCCCCGTTACCACATTGTGCATTGAAGCGCAGGAACGGCACGAGCGCAAAGAAAAAACGCAAGCAGATGACAAATAATTTCTGGGGATTAAAAGCCGGTTTTATTTTGGCCTCCGGTTCGCCGCAGCGTAAAGCTTTGTTGGAACAGGTGCGCTTATATCCCGATAAAATTGTTTCGCCCGATATTGACGAATCGACTTTGCCGAACGAATTACCGGCGCAATATGTGAAACGCATTGCCGTTTTGAAAGCGCAAGCCGTTTTTCAGGAAAATAAAGGCGTTTGCGTGGTAGCGGCCGATACGGTTTTGGCTGTCGGCCGTCGCATTATTCGAAAAGCCGAAACCGAAGAAGAAGCGTTACAACATTTACAACTGCTTTCGGGGCGAAAACACCGCGTGATCACGGGATTATGCGTTATATCGCCGCAAGGAAAAGTTATCACGCGCGTTTCACAATCAATTGTTACCATGAAACATTTGTCAAAAGAAGATATCGCGCTTATTTTAAAATCGGGTGAATATAAAAATGTGGCGGGCTATAAAATTGAAGGGCTCATCAGTGCTTTTATCAAACGCATTAACGGCTCGTATGACGGTATTGTAGGGCTCCCCGTTTATGAAACGGCGCAAATATTAAGAGGCGTTATCGGCGCATGAAAATTTTGAGGCGTGTTTATTATCAGGCAATCGTCACCGGTTTTTTTGACGATTGTTCTTGTTTAAGGCACTTAACCGTTACACAAAAAAACGCTTTAAATTATAACGAAACAATTTCTGCCGTCGTAACGGATTATCATGAAACACTCGGCGGTTATTTTGCCAAAGCCAAAGAAAATATTCCGTTATTTATTCAAACCGAGCAAAAATTATCGATCGGACAGCGTGTATCGGTTCAAATTATCAAAGAAGCGCGGGAAAATAAGGCGGCAACGGGCGTGTTATGTGAAAAAAACACCGTCGAATCCCCGAAAAACGAGCAAATTGAAAATACCGACATCATCAACACGGCCTTGATTGAAACGGTACTGGCAAAAGAAATTTCCTTTGCCGAGGGCGCCGTGTTGCATTTTGAGAAAACGGCCGTTTGTTCCGTGTTTGATGTTGATTCGGCAAAATCAACACAGCCGCTTGATAAAATTAACGAATCAGCTTGCATGGAAATTGCCAAACAAGTGCGGCTTAAAAATTTATCGGGCATTATTTTAATTGATTTTGCCGGGTTCAAGAAAGCGGCCGAACAAAAAAAATTGGCGGCATTGTTAAAAAAGGCCTTTCGGGAGGATTCTTTAACGCATCTCGGTGCGTTTACGAAAACACGTCTTTTCGAATTAACGCGCAAACGGCAGGCAGCCTCGTTATTTGATGTGTTTTTAACCCCTGCGGGCGAAAAGAATGCCTTGTTTTTAAGTTTGGAAATTCAAGAGCGGCTGGAACAAAAATGGCGGACAATGCCGGTTTTAACCGTTCATCCGGTGTTGGCTCATCAATTACCGCGGGAATTTCAAAACTTGTGTTTTATGAAAACCGATCTTACATATCCTTTGAATAAATATGAACTGAAAGAGGAAAATAATGGAAAATGAAAAGAAATGCCCGATTTGCGGGAAAAATCAAGATGAAAAATATAAGCCGTTTTGTTCCAAAAAATGCGCCGATGTTGATTTGGGGCGTTGGCTGAAAGGTACTTATGTGATTCATACCGACGAGCGACCGAAAGAAGCCGATTTTTCCGAAGTAACAGATACTTCCGATGCGGAAAATTAAAAAAAATGCATTTTTTTGAAAAAAAGACTGGACATTTAATTTGTTTTCGTGTATAAACAATTTTGCTCCCGGCCTGGGTAGCTCAGTCGGTAGAGCAAGGGACTGAAAATCCCTGTGTCGGCGGTTCGATTCCGTCCCCAGGCACCAGCAAATAAAAAGCATAAATTGAAAAAAGCGGTTTTCTTCATTGCCGCTTTTTTTATTTATCGGCTTAAATTTTCTGTTTGACAGTGAATTTATTTCTTTTCGGCAGAAAATGTCGATTTGGGGAACGTGCACCGGCGCGGTGGGCCGAAAATATGAAAAGAAAGGCAGAGAAACAATGCTTTTCTTTAAAATGTTACCGATAAAAATTTCCCCTCTATCGGCGGATGTGATGCGCCGCGAAAAGTGGCGCATCGCTATGGGCCGATAGGGGGAAAAATTTAATGATGCAAATTTTCTGCTTGACATTGGTATGAAAAGCTTTTATTCTGAAAGCAAGGCAAGTGATGTGTGCCCCGAGGCTTAACAACCTCTTTATACGTGTCCTTGAAAAAGGATAGATTTTTAGTCCTGTTTTTTATAAACAAGGCAAAGAATCGAACGACCGGAAGGCAGTAAAATAGCCTTTTGGTCAATATACTGCGCTATCTCGTATAAATAGTTGTTAACTTCCGGTCGCCTCTCATCAAGGCGATTTTTTTTGAATATGCATCAAAAAAATTGCATCAAAAAAACGTACGATTTTTGCAACACTTTTTTTTGATTTTTTCAAAAAAAATTTATTTGGAGGTAAATTTAATGCAATATCAAAGAGTTATAACAAGACTGTTTTACCAAAATTTGAGGGTAATTTTACCCCCGAATCCGCGTTGCATTAAAGGTACGTTTAATTTATGCTTTTTATAGCGAAAGGGGTTAAAAAATGAGCAATAAAATAAAGAAAAAACAGTTCAAACAAATTCAAAATCAAGCACAAGACGGGCGTTCAATGATTGAAATGCTGGGCGTTTTAGCCATTATCGGTGTGCTGTCAATCGGTGGGATTGTGGGATATAAATTGGCCATGAATCATTATCAGGCAAATCAAATCGTGCATGAAATGAATATGATGCGCACCGATGCACAAATAAAAATTGCCCAAGGAGCGGAAAATTTAACCCTCGGCAGCCCTTATGATGAGCATAAAATCAATTTTAACGGTTATAAAACGAACTTTGATTGTGCTTTGGCCAATGAAGAAGAAGTTATACTCAATGATGTTTCCTGTTATGCCGCGAACGCTTATTATATAGAATTGCAAGAGATTCCCGAAGATGTGTGTCAACCGCTGGCGCGCCTGATCAACGGCATGGATAATTTAATTGATTTTTATGTAAACGAACCTGATGCGGAAGGAGTAGGAAAAGATACTTGCGATGAAGGAAATAACACATTAACGGCAATTTTCGGCGCCGATTCGGATTCGAACGCCATTAAATGCGATGATGCTGACGAATGCCCCGAAAACTTGCCTGTTTGCCTTAACCATGTATGTGTGGAGTGCGAAACATATCATGATTGTCAAGGCGAAACCCCGCAATGCGATGAAGCAAGCCATACTTGTAAAAGCTGTGCGGAAATTGATCCGGAAAAACCTTTGTGGGATAACAACGAATGCAAAGCTTGTCCCGAAGATGAACCCTGGAACGGCGAATTTTGCGGATGCAGAAATAATGATGATTGTGAATCGGATGAATTCTGCTTAAGCACAGATTGCAGTGATTGTTACAGTGAAACAACGGGATGTAAATTTAAGTGCAAATCACTATCGGAGTATACCGAAGATGAGAATCCGTATACAACTTCAAATCAACCCATGAACTGGTGGAGTGCCGAGCGGTTTTGTAAGGCCTATGGGCAGCGGATGGCAGCAGTTTCTAACTTGAAATGTAATAACACTTTCAACAATACCGGTGAAGAAGGAACTTACAGTTGGGGCTATTGTCATAAAATCGGGTCGGAGCTGAGATACGGTCAAGCCGACCAAACTAATGAGGATGTGAGTAATATGGTTAAGGAGCTACTGGATCAAAATAATGGCAAAGATGTGTATTGTTGGTTGCAAGATATTGATATATACGACGATGCAGGTAGGATAGATTTTTGCCACATGTACCACATGCATCTTCACACAGGATACGTTGATGGCAATGAGAATCATAAAGATACCACCTATGCCTTATGTGTTAGCGGTGAAGATTAAAAATAACCTCTTCTTCTATCGGCACATAGCGACAGACGACATAAAGCCGTCTGTCCCACCCGCCGATAGAGGGGAAATGTCAGAAAGAGTAAAGACAAATAATATTTTCCCCCCGATGCCCCGCCGTTTTTACTCCCATTCAGCGGGGCACCTCTTTTTTCTTTCGGGTAGAGGTGAAAATGTGCAATACTGCCGCTCATCCCCCCTATCGGCCCATAGCGATGCGCCACTTTTCGCGGCGCATCACATCCGCCGATAGGGGGAAATATCGTCAGCAACATAAAAAAAAGCATAGTTTTCCTGCCAATTCTTATTTTCGGCCCACCGCGCCGGCTCACGTTTCACAAGCCGGCACTTCCCGCCGAAAATTAAGAAAGAAAGTAAAGACAGTTATCCCCTCCAAAAAATAAATTATCATCACCCCGAAAATAAAAAAAACGAATATATCCCCACAAAAAAACAAATATCGACCGAAAAGAAGAGATATTACCTGCGGACGGATAAAAAATCCGTTGAGAAAAAACCGTTTTTTTTAGCTTCAATTTTAACTTTTAACGGTTTTAAACCTTAACTTTTACGCCCCAATTGATTTTTGCCATCTCGTCAAGGCTTGTTTGGCGCGGGTTGTATAAAGAAGTTTTCGCTCTTTCCCCTTGGGCAGATGATGTTTTTCATCGGCAAACGATTCATCAAGCGGCGGAAAAAGCCCGAAGTTAATGTTCATCGGTTGAAATAAATCTGTTTCGGCAGAAACGGTAATGTGTTTCAACATAGCGCCGATGGCCGTTTCCGCCGGCGGTAAGGGTAAATGCGAATCAGCCGTAAAAAGCCCTGCGAGTAAGCCGATGGCCGTGCTTTCCACATAGCCTTCACAGCCGGTAATTTGTCCGGCCAGTTTCACATCGGGTCGCGCTTTTAAGGCAAGTCGCGGGGTTAAAACTTTCGGCCCGCAAACAAACGTGTTGCGATGAATACCGCCCAATCGGGCAAACTCGGCATTTTTTAAAGCGGGGATTAAACGAAAAACCTGTTTTTGTGCGCCGTAGGTGAGTTTTGTTTGAAAGCCGACCAGATTCATCAGGCGGCCGTCTTTGGTTTCTTTTCGTAGTTGCACAACGGCAAACGGTCGCCGCCCGTCTTCATGCGGGTTTGAAAGCCCGACGGGTTTCATGGGGCCGAATAAAAGCGTTTGACGCCCGCGTTCGGCCATTACTTCAACGGGCAGACAGCCTTCAAAATAGGGCGTTTCTTTTTCCCATTCCTTAAAAACGGTTTTTTCGCCGGCCAATAAGGCATCGAGAAAAAGATTATATTCTTCTTTCGTGAGCGGACAGTTTAAATAATCAAATCGATCGCCCTTGTCATAGCGCGATTGATACCATGCATGCGTCATATCAATCGATTCGGTATAAACAATGGGGGCAATCGCATCAAAAAAGTGCAGGGATTCTTCCTGCGTAACGGCTTGAATATCTGCCGTGATTTTATCGCTGCTTAACGGACCGGTAGCCACAATAACGGGCGTATCGGAGGGCGCAGGCAATCCCGATTCGGCCGCTTTTAACGAAAAAAGCGGGTGACTTTTCAAAGTGTTTGTAATATAGCTTGAAAACAAGTCTCGATTAACGGCCAAAGCGCCTCCCGCCGGCACTTTTGTCGCATCGGCCGCGCGCATAATCAGCGAATCCAGCGCCCGTAATTCGGCATGAAGCAACCCGACGGCATTTTGCGTGTCATCATCGGCTCGGAGCGAGTTGGAACAAACCAGTTCGCCGAATAAAGCCGTTTTATGCGCGGGCGTTGTCTTTTTCGGGCGCATTTCAACCATTTCAACGGCAATGTTGCGCTTTAAAAGTTGCCATGCCGCTTC
>CANREI010000057.1 GCA_947629595.1 uncultured Alphaproteobacteria bacterium
TGATTTGTTTTATGAAGCTTGGCAAAATGAATCTCTCTCTCTCTCTCTCTCTCTCTCTCTCTCTCTCTCTCTCTCTAGATTTCCAACGTTTTTCGCACCCGTTTCCGGTTGAGGAATCATTATCATTTCTTTTAATTTGGCAAAAATTTTCTTTTGGGCATAATAACAAACAAACGCAAAAGAAGTACAGAAAATAACAATTGATGCATAAACAACCCATTCCGGATAATTTTGATACGGAATATATTTTTTAATGATAGTCAACCATAGAACATGCGTTAAAAACAGCATATATGCGACGGGTGAAATATATTGCCATTTTTTCCAAGATAAAAAAGATAAAAATATTTCTCGATGTAAAGATAAAATAATGAGCAAAATAACATAGCCGAACAAAACTAAAAAGTTAGTATAATTAACTCCTTTAAAGGTCCATGCATAAAGCATAAGAAATAATCCCAACCCTTCAAACAGAAGCACAATGCTTTTTTTATATATTTTTTTTATGTTGATACGGTGAGATTTTAAATAATGAGAAACGAAAAAACATTCCACACCGATTGCCATATCCATAATACCCTTAATAAAGCCCATTGAATAAGCACCGAATAAGAAGTGATTTGTTCCGTGTAATGAAAGATGATTGTAAACCGGATAAATATACATAAAAGACAAGAAAATAACCATCGGTAAATAAAAACAAAACGCTGCTTTTTGTTTTGTTAACAACAAATAGGATATAAACGAACCGCCCCAAAACAATACGCTGACATACCAAGAACCGTTCACAATACCGGGAACTTTATCAACCTGCGATATGAGTATTAAATTAAACGGAAGTGCATACCATTCATACGAATGAAAAAATATTCCCTTCATGATAAAAACGAAAAGCAAGGCAAAAAAATATTCCGGCCATAGCCGACAAAAACGTTTTACTGCTCCTTTTAAAAAAACATAATTAATATCTTCATGAAACGAAAAGGCTGTTTTAGCAATACCTAACCCCATAAAAAAACCGGATAAAATAAAAAATCCGTCCACGGCAATGTTTTGAACGCCGCATTTTGAGGGACCAATCTGGTATAAAACAACATAAGTATGCCCGATCAAAACACATAGTGCCAAAATCAACCGAAAAGCATCAAGCGAAAGTATTCTGTTTTGCATTTATTGACCTCATTTAAAATTAAATATAAAATTTTTATTTTAAAAACGAAAATAGCCTGAAAAAGATGATTGATGTTTGTATTTAACAGCGACAAAAACACAAGCTTCTTAAATTGATTGAAAACTTATAAAAATTTTCATTCAACAAGATGAATCTCTCTCTCTCTCTCTCTCTCTCTCTCTAGGTTTTCAACGTTTTTCGCACCCGTGACCGATTGAGGAATCATGATCATTTCTTTTAATTTGACAAAAAGTTTCTTTTGAGCATGATAACAAACATATCCCCATAACACAGAAAGACAAATAATGACGGTATACATAACAAACGGATTCATTGTTGCCAAACCTTTCCAATGCACCCTTAAAATTTCAAGTAAAATTAAATGTGTTAAATAAATTGTATAAGACAAATATGAAACTTTTTCCCAACATTTCCAAGATAAAAATTTCAATAGTTTTTCTTGATGGAAATATAATAGTCCGACAAGAAATGAAATATAAAAATAAATGTTAAAATCTGAAATATCTTGCGACTTTCTTAAAAGAACGGCATTAAACAATAAACCGGTTGCAACGCATTCCAAAACAAACAAAACCAATGAAACAACAGGTTTACGGAATTTGATTTTTATATTTTGAATGATTTGACAAATAAAAAAACAATAAATACCCGTAATCAATCCCAAAAAGCCTCTGATTGTTCCTTTTGATAACAACGTGAACTCAATGCCTCGTTGATGCCCTGAAATATTAGATCCGTGATTTATCAAATAAAACAAGCATACACACCCGATGATCGGCAAAATAATATTCACCGCTTTTTCTTTGTAAAAAACAAGCATATTGTATAAAATATTTCCGCCCCAAAACAGCACAACCACATACCATATACCGTTAATGATATTCGGAATATTACCCCATCCCGCCATCATAACCGTATTTAACATAAAAGTATTCATACTCACATGATGTGAAAATAAATTTGTCAGTAAAGCACACAGCAACATGGCGAATATGTATTCGGGATATAATCTTTTAATTCTTCTGAAAAAATATTGTTTACAATTTTCTCCGACATTCAAATGATTTGACAAACTGTTTAAATATGAATTTGCCAATAAAAATCCGGAAAGAACAAAAAAGATTTCAACCGCCAAACCGCCCGTTCTGAAATAGGGATTATCTATTTTATGAAATTGATAAATATTAATACCCGTATGATGTAAAATAATAAAAATACAGGCAATAAATCGAAGTGAATCAAATGCTGCAATTTTTTTCATTTTCTATTCCATTCAACTGTTTTTAATTTATTTTGTTTCGTTTTTAACAGTTAAAACACATAAACCTAAAATATAATATTTTACTGTATTTTCCATAATTTTCTTTAAAAACAAGGGCAATCCGAGCAATTTTATTTTATATCCTTGATCACTGGGCCTTTTCGGTAAACTTTGCATTATTTTTATAGCATTTTTATAATTATTTATTTCTTCTTTGAGTTTAGAAATTTCTTTATTTCTGACTTGTAATTTTTGATAAACATTAACAACCGTAAAATTATCGGGACGTGAAAAATCGCTTCCGCCCAAGGCCAACCATTTTAAATGCACGCGATACCATTCCGGAAATGAGGCTATAATTTCAGTGTTATTCCATATTTTAGCAGGTGTTCCGAAATGAACGATTTTTGCGACACAACCTTCACTTCTATCAGTAAAACATTGATAATCATCCAGCGGAAGAAGCTGATAATCAATGTGAAACTCTTGCAAAAGCAAATTAAATATTCCTTGATCAATATTTTTAAACCAAGCACAAACCTCAATTGCTTTATCATAACACCATTGACGCATTTCCTGATATCGTTTCATTTTATCGGAAACCATAAACACAGCCGAACAAACACCTTGTACATTCATTTCATATCCGGGAATCGGTTGCGTAAAATTATTTTGAACCGTCCAACTCCGATCTATCGTAATGGCAAAAGGTTTATAATTAACAATATCCGACGGATCATCTTGAATTGAAATATCGGCATCCAACCAAACGGCATGATGATATTGATTCAACAGGTCAAATATTTCAAACTTTGCAAACTTTAAAAAACTAAAATGCTTGGCATACGCTTCATTATTGAATTTCGGACAAAAACGCCGAATCTTTGCCTCAAACTGTCTCGGGCAACGATATTGTATTAAATGACAAATGCCGGTTTCTTCAAAAATTTTTTTATCATTTTGAGACATTTCTTCATAAAAAATAGTCACGTCAAAGTCTTTTTGAGGCCTTTCTTTAATCAGTGACAACACTATATTTCCGGCAGCAAAAACATAGTCCGAAGTAACGGCAAGCATATAAGTCAGATTTTTTTTCATTGTTTATCCTTTCTTGATGGTTAAGTAATTAGAAAAATTTTTGAAAGAAAATTGTTCTTTCATCTCATTTGATAATGTTAAAGTATCAATAACAATTTGTTTATGTACATCAATTACCCTCAATAACTCATTAAAAGCAAAAGACTGCCAGGCGCTGTTTTCCTCCGGTTTCCAAAATATAACCGAAGCACTGTTATTTTGAAGCGGTAAATTATAGATATCACCATATTCACACCGCATACGCGTTCCGCGAATAAATGCTTTATCTTCCGGTGTTATTTTATTTTTAAGCAAAACAATTCGATTATGTGCAGCATATTTTTTAATCACATTTCTTTCAAAATTACCGACAAAATATATTGTTTCATCATAAAATGAAGGCATATCAATCGATTGACAGAACCATTTATACGCATGGGTTGTATCAATATATTTTGTAACGGCTTTTAATACCGTTTCGGGATAAATTCCCGCCATACACGGGGCAGGATTAATTCCCCTCAAACACTCTTTTTGCCAATCTTGAATAACCCACTCACAATAATGCGGACATACATTATCTTTTAAATTAATATTCTGTTGATATCCCCAAAGAGTAACGGGAGTCGGCCCGAAAAGAACACAACTTTTTCCATGCAATATATGATTTAAATGAACCAACCCACCTTCAACATCAATATGAAGAAGAGCATTTTTCAATAAAATTTTAGTTTCTTCAATGCTTGTTTTTCCCAACAAATTGATATTTGCATTCACAACACCGTATTTATCACCGGCCCCGATTTGAACAATCGGTATATGCGGATATTTTTTTTGAAAAAGCGAGACAAATTTTTGATAATATTCTAACGGCCATAGTTTCGGACAATTTTCACTTAACCTGTTATCAACACCTCTGTTAATTGTAATATATCCGTTTCTTTTTAACCCGTATCGGGAAAGAATTTTAAAACAGTCCGGTTGCAAGGGTAAATAAAGTTCGGCATATCTGTTAAATCCCGTTATTTCTTTCAAATCAACCTGTTCCCATCTGTTTTTACCGAGCAAAAGCGCATATTGCACATAAAGGTTATTATTATCATTATTTTTTCTTAAAATATTATTTCTTAAATCAAGTTGATACTTGCAAAATTCATATAAAACGGAAGAAGCTTTTTGAACACGCGCTTCATCAAACTTATCAATAATCCAAAACCGGTGATTGGTTAACATTAAGTCGTATTGATTTTTATCCGCTTGTCTGATATCCGGATAAACGGCATTTAAAAACGGACAATGACAAAATACTTTATAAGATTTTGCATAATAATCAATAACGGTATCATCGGGTAAAAATTTTCGCAAATTTTGTAAAAATGCCACATCAATCAGTGAATCACCCATTCCGCCACCGTTCCATACAGCAATTCTGAGCGGTTTTTTAACAGGCGATTTTTTTATACTGCTGACAGTTTGATTTTCTTCCCAGTTATGATCAAAACGCAAAAAGGGAATACCCATAAATTTATAAATTTTTGTTTGAATTGTCATCAGATATCCTCATATTTTTTTTAATTTTATCCATAACCGTTTTCGGCGTTATTTTTTGCATACACAAAGCTTCTCCGCCGGAACGAATACACCCTTCATCCCATTTTGCTCGAATATGCTCACACCAATGGGCGCAGACATTTTCTTTAATATTAATATTTTCCGAATAGCCATAAAATGCATCAGAGGTCGGTCCGAAAAGAACCACGGATTTACCGCCTTGTACCGCATGGCGAATATGAACCATACCACCCTCTCCGTCTATATGTAAAAAACTGTTTTTTAAAAGGCAGGCTATATCGGTTAAAGTGGTTTTGCCGACTAATGAAATATCCGTTCCTTTCATATCCGGGCATCTTTCTTTATTAACACCTAACTGAACAATTTTATATTTCGGAAAGTTACTTTTAAGCATTTTAATTAAAGAATTATAATTTTCAAGCGGCCATTGTTTATTGGAAAAACTTGAATGACTTGTATCCACACCGCGATGCAGCGTGATGTATTTATTTTTTTGCAAACGATAATCCTGTAAAACAGAGCTTTCCGGCAATTTGGGGACAAATCCGAATTTTTCTTTTATATTTAAAAAATTATCAATATCGGCCTGGTTAAATCTCTTTTTATTTTGAATTAATGTAAAAATATTTAAAATACTGTCAAATTCACTGCGTCCGGTAAAGAAAACGGCATTTTGTTTTTTAAAATTTTCACAGAGTAAAACATATTTGCAGATAACAGAATATTTTTGAAGCTTCTTTTCGTTATATTTAAGAATTTCCGGAAAACGATTTAATTGAATATAAAGATCGTATGCCTCATCTTGTATGGAGAAATCCGTGTCTAAAAAAAACTGATTTACAAAATCGGCTTCTTGTAAAAATGTTTCACCGATATACGGGCGACAGTAAATATCAATCAAAATATCTTTTGAACGAAATTTATTATATAAAGCATTCACATAATTACACCCGACAAGCTGATCTCCCATAGCGCCCTTTAATTGAACGGCAATTCTGAATTTGTCATCATGATTGTCTTTTATATTTTTAACTGATGATTGTTCTTTTTTATCAGAGATAACTCTTTGATACAAACAACACCGTCCGAATGAAATTTTGTTGATTTCTTTTGTATTTTCATATCTGAAACGAAAACCAAAAATATTAATTAATTTTGTACTCATTCTTTACACTCCGTTTTTTTATCCTTTATACTCTGCCGACAGATTGATATTTAAACCCTCTTTTTGTCAGCTTATCTTTGTTTAACATATTTCTGAAATCAATAATAATTTTATGATTCATCAGTTGCGACAGAACATCAAGATCCGCATTCGCAAATTCCGGCCATTCGGTTAGAATAACCAACACATCGGCTTCCTTGGCAGCACTGTACATATCATCGGCATAATCAATTTTATCACCTAACAGTTGACACGCCGTTCCCATTGCTTTCGGATCATAAGCCGTTATGTTCGCCTGATGCAGCAACAATTCGCCGATAATATCCATTGCCGGACTTTGACGACAATCATCCGTGCCGTTTTTAAAGGCCAAACCCCAAACACCGATTTTGGCATTCGGTATTTCTTTAACTTCATCTAATATCCGCTCGGCCATTTGCTTTTTGCGCTTTTTATTACCCGCAATGGTCGTTTCAATCAGCTCAATCGGCGTTCCGAGCATACGTCCCATAAAAGCCATTGCCATGGTATCTTTCGGGAAACAACTGCCGCCGAATCCGACACCTGCATTTAAAAACTTCGGCCCGATTCGCGAATCTAACCCCATTCCTTTGGCCACTTCCGATACATCCGCACCGGCTTTTTCGCAAAAATTCGCTATTTCGTTAATGTAATGTATTTTCATTGCCAAAAAAGCGTTAGATGCATATTTGATTGTTTCACTGGAACGGCGGGAAACAACCAACAGAGTTGTTTTTTCCTGAAAAGGTCGATACAGTTCTTTAATCACCTCGGTTGCTTTCTTCGAATTCGATCCCACAACAATGCGATCCGGATGAAAAAAGTCATGAACGGCAAAACCTTCCCGTAAAAATTCGGGCAGTGAAATCACATCAAAACGCGCCGTCGGATTCTTTGTTCGAATTATTTTTTCGATATTATCACCGGTTCCCACCGGCACCGTTGATTTTGTTGCCACAACCGTATAATCCGTTAAATATTCTGCCAATTCCGTTGCTGCCGCATAAATAAAACTTAAATCGGCTTCGTGTGTCACGGGGTGCGGCGGTGTTCCGACGGCAATCAAAACAACATCAGCGCCCGATATTGCTTTTTTCATATTGGTTGTAAAAGTCAAACGCCCCGCAGCCATATTTTTTTGATACAGCTCTTCCAACCCTTCTTCATATAAAGTAACTTTCCCGTGCTTTAACGAATCAATTTTGTCTTTTAATTTATCAACGCACACAACCGTATTACCCAGCTCTGCCAATCCGACACCCGTCGGCAATCCCACATATCCCGTTCCGATAATTCCGATTTTCATATTGCTTCCTTTCTTCTCTCTTATGCGCCGTAAAAAGATTGCTCAATGACATCACAAATTAAATGTCCGCAGGCTAAATGCATTTCTTGAATATGTGCCGAAGTTTGCGCCGGCACACATAACACATAATCGGCCGTCTCTTTCATTTTACCGCCGGTTTCGCCTGCAAAAGCAACGGTTGTAATGCCCATTTTTTGCGCTTGTTCAAAAGCAGCTAACACGTTTTTCGAATTTCCGCTTGTTGATAACCCGATTAAAACATCGCCTTTTTGTCCGACGCCTTCCAACTGCCGGGAAAAAACAACATCATAGCCGTAATCATTGCCGATGGCCGTTAAGTT
>CANREI010000058.1 GCA_947629595.1 uncultured Alphaproteobacteria bacterium
ACGGCAAAAAGCGCAACGGATTTATCGGCCTTGGATATTGCTTTACAAAATTTTGAAGAATGTTCGTTAAAAAAAACGGCACAACACACTTTTTGCGGTGTCGGAATCACAAACAAGCCGACTGTTTTTTGTATGATTGATGCGCCTAAAAGCGCTGATGAAAAAACCGGTCAATTGGGCAGCGGTGATTTAGGTATATTATTATTTAAAATGTTAAAAGCCGTTCAATTAGATATTCAAACGAACACTTATCTGTGTCCGCTCATTCCGTGGCGGCTCCCGGGGGACAGAATGCCGACCGAAACGGAAATTGAAATTTGTTTACCGTTTTTAAAGCGACGTATTGAGCTGATAAACCCAAGTTTTCTGCTGATTTTCGGTCAAGTTGCCACGCGCGGGCTTTTCGGCTTTGAAAGCATTGCAAAAGCGCGGCAACAAACGCTTGTTTATCGGGAAAACGGGCAAGAAATTAAAAGTATTGTCACTTTTGATCCAGCCATGGTATCAAAAGCGCAAACTTATCGCAAAAGCGCTTGGGAAGATTTACAAAAACTGGCGTCTTATATTCAAAATAACTAGAAAAGGAAGAAAAAATGTTAGATATTAAATTTATTCGGGAAAATCCGCAAATCGTCAAGCAGGCACTCATTGACAAATGTCTTGATTTAGATATTGATTTACTGCTTTCTACCGATAAAAAAATCATTCAATTAAAGCAGGCCATGGAAGCCGAGCTTCAAAAGCGAAACGCACTCAGTCGGGAAATGCCGACGGCAACCGATGCGCGTAAAGCGGAAATTAAAGAGCTTTCCAAGCAATCGGGGCAACAGGCAGCCAAAATTGCGGAAGAATTAAAACCGCTGGAAGAATTGTTTCATACGCTCATGGAAAAAACGCCCACCATTCCGGCGCCCGATGTACCCAAAGGCAAAAGCGATGCCGAAAATGTGGTGATTCGTCAAGTCGGCACGCCGCGTGTGTTTGATTTTCCGATTAAAGATCACGTTGATTTAATGGAAATGCACGGCTGGGGCGAATTTAAACGCATTCCGCAAATTTGCGGCACACGATCGGCATCGGTGCGCGGCGAATTATTACAAGCGGAACTGGCGCTGTGGCAATTCACTTTAAACAAGCTGATGGAAAAAGGCTTTTTAATTATGAGCGTTCCCGCCATGACGTTTGATGCGGCTCTTTATAATATGGGGCAATTTCCGTTTGATGTGGAATCGGTGTACAGTTTGCCGAAAGACAATTTATATTTGGCCGGCACGGCGGAAGTGATTTTAAACTCTTTGCACGCGGGTGATATTTTAAAAGAATCGGATTTACCCGTTAAATATGCCGGATTTTCTCCCTGTTTTCGGCGGGAAGCGGGTGCGGCCGGCAAAGATACGCGCGGCATTTTCCGCGTTCATCAATTTACGAAAGTCGAGCAATATGTTATTTGCAAAGCCGATGTGCAGGAATCCGATAAAATGCACGCCTTTTTGTTGAATAACGCCGAAGAAATTATGCAGGCGCTGGAAATTCCTTATCAGGTGGTGGCGTGTTGTACGGGCGACATGGGCGCGGGCAAATATCGCATGAATGATATTGAAGCCTGGTGTCCGGGACAAAACCGATATCGCGAATCGCACAGCTGTTCTTCCTTGTTGGATTGGCAGGCGCATCGCACCAACATTCGTTATCGGGAAGCGGAGTCGGGTAAGGTGAAATATGCCTACACGCTCAACAATACCGGCTTGGCAACACCGCGTATTTTGGTTTCGTTTATTGAAAATCATCAGCAGGCAGACGGCTCGGTTCGCATTCCGAAAGCTTTACAACCCTATATGGGCGGCAAAGAATTTATCGGGAAAAAGTAAATTCGGCTCTATCGGGTAAAAACTGCGGTATGAACAAGCGGTTATTTCTCTCGTGCGGCTGATGAGATTGTTTCTCGGTTAGCGAATGACAACCGGACTGTTTTCCCCCCTATCGGCGGGTGTGGAGTGGCTTAAACTGTGCCGCTCCGCTATGTGCCGATAGGGGGGAAATGAGGGAGGTGCCCCGCTGAATGGAAGCCGTAAAGGCGGGGCATTGCGGGTCGACACAAAAACAAATAGAAGGTCGACCTTATTTGCATAAGACATAGCGCTGACCGCCATCGATGTGGGCATTACCGCGGCTGTTGTTACTCACATACCCCATATCGAGTTTTATCATATACACGGCACAGGAATCAGAACCCGGATTTATACCCCATGGATCTTCTAACCAATATGCATTGTTTCCTTGAGTCTCATCTCCGGTCTCCGCTTTTCTCAATGCTTTAATAACATGACTCAATCCGTTTGCATCAGAACATATATCTTCTTTAGCATAGCAATAACCATGGTCTGTTCCGCTAAAATTATTACAACAATCCAAATCAGAAATTTTCAGCATATTTTTATGATGTTGCTCACAGAATCGCTTGGCACTCCACCAATTCATGCCCTGACTTGACAGAACATACGGACTGTTCGAGTCGTTATTTTGTGCCGTATACTCTGATTTCTTAACGCATTTATGAGGTTTATCTGCACAAGCTTTCTCCTCTGTTATTGTACCCACATAATAAGGATTCTGATCAACTTCTTCACTGCTGTTGGTACATTCATAAGTGTTGCACTCACTTGTCAGACAAAATTCGTCCGATTCACAATCATTGTTGGTTAAACACCCGCAAGATTTGCCGTTCCACGGTTCATCTTCAGGACATGCACATTCATTATTCTTCCATGTCATGCGCGGATCTTTACAACAAGCTCCGCCTGTTACACAATTTTCCTCTGACGGATTTTTAAGACGGCATTCATCACTGTTTTTGCAACCCACGCATTTGTTTTCTTCATTACAAATCGGTTTCGGATTTTCACAATTGCCATTATCCTTGCATTCAACGCACTTTTCACCGTTCCAAACACCACTTGCACACGTTTTGCAAACATTATTTTCACAATATTCCTCGCCCTCACATCCTTTTTCTTGCGTGCATTCCACGCAAACATGACGAGTCTCATCACAAACCGGCGTGCTTTCTAACGATGCACATTCCGGGTCAGTGTCGCATTTAACCGCATTTGAATCCGAATCGGCACCGAATATCACTCTTAATGTATTGTTCCCTTCACCGCAAGCGCCTTTTTCTCCCTCTGTCGCATCAACCGAATTTCCGTTAATATAAAAGGCTATTTCGTTATCCATATTATCAATTAAATTGGCAAGAGGTTTACAAATACCTTCGGGAATTTTTTACATTTCAATATAATAGGCATTTGCAACGGCGCAGGAAGCTACATCATCGGGCGTGGACGTTTCCGTTTCCATATAAAGACAATCAAAATCGGTTTTATATCCGTTAAATTGAATATTCCCGCTGTCATACGGATCGCCGAGGGTTAATTCCTCCGTGCCTTGGGCAATTTTTATCTGTGCATCGGTGCGCATGATATTCATTTCATGGGCAATTTGATTGGCTTGATAGTAGTTCATAGCTAATTTATACCCCACGATTCCGCCGATAGACAGAATAGCAATAATAGCCAACACCCCGAGCATTTCAACCAGTGAACGCCCGTCTTGTGCTTGATTTTTTGCTTGTTTCAATTGTTTTTTCATGGTTCTTCCTCCCGTTTCCTATAATTCAATTGTATAAATTAAACGTACCTTTAATGCAACGCAGATTCGGGGGTGATTTTTGCCCTCAAAATGCCAAAACTCACCCTTTAAAAACAGTCGAAAAATCAATAAATTCCGGCCAAAATAAAAATTTTTTCAAAATTTTAAAAAAAGTGTTGCAAAAATCGTACGTTTTTTTGAGGACGGATAATTGGGAAAATATGTTTGTTTTCGCTATTATTTGGGGGATAAATTCATATTATTGGTAATCTTTTCCCTCTATCGGCGGATGGGGCAGACGGCATTTTGTTGTCTGTCGCTATGGGCCGATAGGGGAAAAATTTAATGATGCAAATTTTCTGCTTGACATTGGTTTTGAGTGCCTTTATACTCAAAGACAAGGCAAGTGATGTGTGCCCCGAGGTGTAAGAACCTCTTGAAACGTGTGTCCTTTAAAGGGACGAAAAATTGATTCTCTTTTGGCTTTTTGTCAAAAGAGAAATAGGTCGAGTGACCGGAAGGTAGTAAAATAAACCTTTTGGTCAATATACTGCACTATATCGTTTCAATAGTTCTTAACTTCCGGTCGCCTCTCATCAAGGCGATTTTTTTTGAATATGCATCAAAAAAACGTACGATTTTTGCAACACTTTTTTTTAAAATTTTAAAAAAAATTTTAATTTAAGCAAAAACAATTGATTTTTCGACTGTTTTTGAAGGGTGACTTTTGGCATTTTTTGGGCAATTTTTACTCCGGAATCCGCGTTGCATTAAAGGTACGTTTAATTTATGCTATTCGTATAGTGAAAGGGAGTCGAAAAATGACAACACAATCAAAAAAACAAATTAAAAATCAATCACAAACAGGATATATGCAAAGCAATGAATCACAAATTGCAGGAGGGGAAGCAGAAAGAAAAAAAATGCAAATTCGGCAAGACAAAATAATTGGGAAAACACAAATTCGGCAAGATAGAATCATTGAAAATCAATCACAAAGCGGGGAAATGATGATTAAAAATACACAGAACAAAAAAGAAAGCTCAAAACATAAATCAATGCTTTCAATTTACAAGAAAAATATCATTGAAACACGCTCTCAAAGCGGGCGGTCAATGGTTGAAATGCTGGGGGTATTGGCCATTATTGCCATTTTGTCCATCGGGGGGATTGTCGGGTTTCGGTTGGCTATGAACTATTATCAGGCGAATCAAATCGCGCATGAAATGAATATGATGCGCACCGATGCACAAATAAAAATTGCACAAGGAACGGAAGAGTTGGTACTCGGTAATCCGTATGATGACGGAAATATAAATTTTAATAACTATGAAACCGTTTTTGATTGTCTTGATATGGAAACGGAAACGTCCACGCCCGATAAAGTGGTTTCCTGCGCTGTTGCAAACGCCTATTATATTGAATTGCAAAACATTCCCGAAGGTGTTTGCAAACCGTTGGCGAATTTAATTGATAAAATGGATAATGAAGTTGCTTTTTATATTAACGGGAAATCGGTTGATGTGACAGAGGGAGAAAAAGGCGCTTGTAATGAGGAATTTAACACATTAAGAGTGATATTCGGTGCCGATTCGGATTCGAACGCAGTTAAATGTGATACGGATGCAGAATGTGAATCATTAGAAAGTACGCCGTTCTGTAATGAGACTCGTCATGTATGTGTGCAATGCAAGGAAGATGATGATTGCCCCTATAATACAGATTATTGTGAAGATAATACCTGTAAAACCTGCGAAAGCGGCATTTGGAATGGTACGGATTGTGTTGAATGCACCACAAATAGTGATTGTAAAAATCCGACGACTCCATATTGTAATCTGACAAGCAATCGATGCGAACCGTGTGAGAATGATTCACAGTGCGATACGGCTCAAAAGGAACATTGCAAAATTTCCACGGGTGAATGCGTGGTGTGCGATGAAAATACAGAAGTTTGGGATGAAAAGCTGAAAGATTGTCGTCCGGCAAAATCGTGTGAGGAATTAAATTGCCCGATGGATACATTCTGCAAGAGCAGCGGATGTACAGGTTGTAATGGAGATATAATAACAGAATCGGAAAGTTGTGCAGGCGCTCAATATGAATGTTTGAATTTGGCTTCTTGGACAACAAAAATGAACAATTATATTCGTTCAAATTGGGAAATGAACTGGTGGAGTGCTAAACGATTTTGTGAAGCACATCATAATAAGCCCATGATAAAAATCTCTGATTTAAAATGTTATGGTCGTGAAGGGAAAGATCCAATCGAATATGGTAAAATATGTGGAAATGATGATTGGGAATTTGGTGATAATTGGGGATTTTGTCACGCTCAAAATACAACCCTTTCTTGTGCTGTTCAAGACAAAAATGATGTCAGCAGTGTAATAAAAACACTTCGAAAAGAAGTCTGGGGTTCTGAAGATAATACACAAATGTTTTACTTTTGGACGTCTAATGCATTTGCAAATCCGGAAAAAGAAACTTCCTGTTCTGCATATGAGGTAAATTTAGAATGGGGTAATATTAATCCCCGTAACCGCGATGATGCTAATTATGCTTTGTGTATTGATTAAAAATTATGTTCGACATACAAATTTCAATATTATTTTCGGGAAAAACAGGAATATATCATTTGCGGGTCTATACTTCTTTCTGTTGATGTCTCAAATCTGTAAAGTATATCGGCAAAGATTTGTTTAAAAAAGATTATTGACACGGAAAATCGGTAAATACAAGCTCGGGATCAACCCGCGTTTCATACCAGAAAAACGAAAAATGCAAATGCGGTCCGGTGGTACGCCCCGTTTGTCCGATTTCACCGATTTTATCCCCGCGATTTACTTTATCCCCGCGGGTTACATCGATTTTTGATAAATGCGAATAAGAGGAAAATAAGCCGTATCCGTGATTAACCAATACCGTTTGTCCCGTTAAAAACATATCGGGATGCGCAACTGCGATAAGACCGTCGGCCGGTGCATAAACGGGCGTTCCGACAGGTGCGGCATAATCCGTTCCGCCGTGTCTGTTGCTTTTAACACCGTTTAAAATGCGTTGCGATCCGAACAATCCCGATAATCGATAATTTTGAACCGGCCTTGAAAAACAAATCGGGAAAAAATCGATGATAAATTTTCGACGTTCGGCTTTCAATTCGGCGTTTTCTTTTGCGATTCGCTGTTTGTTTTGAACAGTAACGGAAACTTTCCCTTGCGGCAATCCGTTCACAATGTCTGTTTGCCGGTGACGCATTTCATAAGATAATTTTATTTGTTTTCGCGTGTTTTCTTTTTGAAGCGTCAATAAAAGCGGTGTTTGCGCCGATTGCGGAATGCCGAAATAAAACAAACCGTTTGAATTGGGAATAATTTGTTTATCCTGATAAAAAAGTTTTTCATTTTTTGCCAAAGAACCCTGAATCAACCGCCCGTCTTGAATTGAATTATGAAAAGTGAGCGCTTGCGCATAAGTAATTACAGAAGAATAACATAATATTGAAATATTTAAAATATAAATTCTTTTAAAACAATATATTATTTTTCTTTTTTTAAGTAATGAAAAAACGCATCTTGGTGTCATTTTGTTATTCTTCTGTGAGTACATCTGTAATTACTTTGTGTTTTTTACATCGGAAACGGAAAATAAATCCGGTTGAACCGTTTTTCTTTCCGATGCAGGGGAGCGTGTTTTTGACGGAATAGTTTTTCCGGCTGCCGGTGCGGGTAAAACTTTTAATTGACCGTCCATAAATCGAATATGAAAATGCGGTAATTCGGCCGCCGCTTGCCGCCGTGATACAATTTTACCCGCATCATTCACAATAAGAGCAAAACCACGCTCCAAAACAGCATTATAAGAATAAGATTGAAGCAAGGTTGACTTTAAATTTAACGCAGTATCGATTGTTTTCAAATAAACAGCCATACCGTTTTGTAATCGTTCATATTTATCGGATAAACGCTCTTGAAACAGCCGAATAACCTCCGAAAGATTCGGTAAAGAACGCGTTAAGGCCTCTAATTTTGTTTGCGCCGTTTCCATAACGCGATATAACCCGTCAATCAGCCGATT
>CANREI010000059.1 GCA_947629595.1 uncultured Alphaproteobacteria bacterium
GTTACCCCCACGCCGGTTTTCAAGACCGGAGCCTTAAACCACTCGACCACCCATCCGGAGCTGAAAGGCTCGATTCTCTTTATCTCATAAAAAAAATAAAAAATCAAGTGATTTTTTTTTAAAAATATATTATATTGTTTTTAATCGATTGACTTAAAGGATATTCAATGTTTAAAATTTTACTTCTTAATCTTATATTTTTCAATCTGTTATTCTTAAATTTAGCCGCATGCGCCAATCCGCCCGCATCCTCTTCAAATACCACGCTTGCCGCGTTTGAAAGCTGGAAACAGTCATTTAAAGGGCAAGCCGTTCAGAGCGGTCTTTCCGCAAAGTTTATGGATTCCGTTCTGCCGCACTTAAAATATTTGCCCGATGTGCTTAAAGCCGACAAAAAGCAAAGTGAATTTCTGCTCACGTTTTGGCCTTATGCCGATAAAGTTATTACCCCGAAACGCATTCAAGAGGGAAAAGAAAATGCCGAAAAGTATCACACACTGTTAAAACAGGTTTCCGAAAAATATAACGTGCATCAAAAATATATTCTCGCTTTTTGGGGATTGGAAACAAATTACGGCGCCTATAAAGGCAATTTCGACACGTTAAGCGCCTTGGCAACGCTTTCTTTCGATAAACGGCGCCGCGCTTTTTTCACCAACGAATTATTAACGCTTTTAAAACTGATTCAAAACGGCGAAAAAACACACTTTAAAGGCTCGTGGGCCGGCGCTTTCGGCAATTTTCAATTTATGCCCACCACTTATGCCGCTTATGCCGTTGATGCTACCGGTGACGGCAAAAAAGACATTATCAATTCCCTGCCCGATGCTTTCGAATCGGCTGCCAACTATTTGCATCAAATGGGCTGGGAGGAAAATCAGCTGTGGGGAAAAGAAGTGAAATTCACGCAAAAAATGAATTGGCAAATCATTCCCGAAAATAACAAAATGACGGTTCAAGAATGGCAAAAACAAGGCGTTATGCCGGCTTGCGGCGAAAAATGGTCCGCTGCGGAACTGAATGAAAAAGCCACGCTTGTTATGCCGAGCGGCATAGACGGCCCTGCCTTTTTAACGTTTAAAAATTACAATTACATTACGCGTTGGAACAATTCAACACTCTATGCCCTTTCCATCGGTATTTTGGCCGACGCCATTGAAAATGATGCGGCTCATTTATGCACCCGGCGTTCCGATTCGCTGATTTCGCGCGCCGATATTCGCTTTATTCAAGAAGAATTATCAAAACAAGGTTTTTACGCCGATGCCGTTGACGGCATTTGGGGACGCAACACCAAAAAAGCCATTCGCGCGTATCAAAAAGCCAATCATTCGGACGTTGACGGCTTTCCCTCTTTAAAACTGATTCAACACTTAAAGGAAAATCAAAAATGAAGCATTTATCTTTTTTATTTCTCCCCTTGCTGACTTTCATAAGCGCCTGTTCGGATAACGGCTTTTTGTTCCGCTCCGTCGGCAGTTACGATACGCCGCAAAAAACGGGCGTTTATTTGATCGGGGAACCGTTTGAAGTGAACGGTGTGACTTATACCCCGCGCGAAGATTATGATTATTTCGATTCGGGAAATGCTTTTTGGTATGAAGCCGATGCCGATCACCCCTTAACGGCGAACGGAGAAGTTTTCGATTCTTCAAAACTCACGGCCATGCATCGCACGTTGCCGTTACCCTCCGTTATTCGACTGACAAACTTAAATAATCAGCTTTCAACATTCGTGCGCGTTAATGACAGAGGCCCGTATGATAATAATCGCATTATTGATGTGTCAAAAGCCGTTGCCGAAAAACTCAATTTTTCCAAAACCCGTGTAACACCCGTGCAAATAGAAATTATGGCACTGGAAAGTCAAAAACTCAAACAGGAAATGCTCAATAATCCTTCCCCCAAAACAACCCCCGCCGGTGAAATTATTTTAGATTCCGATAAAATTTTATATCCGGAAATGAACAATCAGCAAATTGATAATTTAACACTGCGTTCCCCAAAGAAAAAACGAGTTGAAAAACAAGAAAATGTTGTAAAGCAACCCTTCAAAGAGCGTTTGGTTCAAGCCGAAACGCAACAACCCGCCGTTTTGTATGCAGGCTCCGTCGATACACCGAAATATTATGTGCAAATCGGCGCTTTTTCACAAGACGAATCCGTTCAAAAAGTAAAAAATGATTTGAAAAATTATACCGACCTGTTCGTGACGGAAAAATATAAAAACGGACAATTACTGCATTCCGTGCGAATCGGCCCTTATAAAACACAAGCCGAATGTGCAAATGTGCTTGACAAAATTCACGCTTCGGGCTATTCTGATGCCATCGTTGTTTTTGAGTAAATATAAGGAGTACCATGCAAAAAATAATCTTATTATCGGCAACAATCGCTTTGTGCGCCGTTTCATTTTCTGCCAACGCTTTTGAAACATTGGCAAAACACGCCCTGTTAATTGATGCGCAAACCGGCACGGTGTTGTTTGAAAAAGAAGCTGATGAACCCATGCCGCCGGCGTCTATGAGTAAACTGATGACGGCCTATATGATTTTTGATGCCTTAAAAAAGGGCAAAATTACCATGGATACCGAATTTATCACCTCTGAAAACGCCTGGCGAAAAGGCGGTGCCAAAAGCGGCAGTTCAACCATGTTCTTAAACATTAACGAAAAAGTGAAAGTGCATGATTTGTTGCGCGGCATTATTGTTCAATCCGGCAATGATGCCTGTATTGTTGCGGCCGAAAATCTGGCGGGCACGGAGGAAGCTTTTGCCGATTTAATGACCAAAAAAGCCAAAGAGCTGGGCTTAAAAACGGCAACTTTTAAAAATGCGACGGGGCTGCCCGATCCCGAACACAAAATGAGTCCGAAAGATTTGGCCAAACTGGCGCAGATTTTAATTGAAACATTCCCCGAATATTATCCGATTTATTCCGAAAAATCATTCACCCATAACGGCATTAAACAAGGCAACAGAAATCCGCTTTTATATACCATGTCGAATGCCGACGGCTTAAAAACGGGACATACAAGCGAATCCGGTTACGGCTTAACCGCTTCCGCCAAAGATGCAACCGGTCGACGCCTGATTATGGTTTTAAACGGTTTAAGCAGTATGAAAGACAGAACAAGCGAATCGCAAAAGTTAATGAATTGGGGATTCATGAGTTTTGAAAATAAAACATTGGTGACAAAAAATGCCGTTGCGGCGGAAATTCCCGTCTGGCTCGGCACGCAAAAAACCGTTGAAGCCGTTGCCGCCAAAGAATATGTTGCCACATTGGCCAAAGGATCGGGCAGCGAGCCGAAAATAACCGTTTCCTATGATTCCCCGATTGAAGCCCCCGTTCAAAAAGGACAAAAAATCGGTGTGTTAACCATTGACAATCAAGGTAAAAAAGAAACCGTTGATTTAATTGCCAAAGAAAGTGTTGAGCGCGTGGGTTATTTCGGCAAATTGAAAGCGCTGTTTTCATCGTTCACGGGTCAATAACATGCAGCAACCTCTTTTCATCACTTTTGAAGGCGGTGAAGGTGCCGGAAAATCAACGCAAATAGCCTTACTGGCCGATTATTTGCAAAAAAACGGCACTGGTGTTGTTTGCACGCGGGAACCGGGCGGCAGTGTCGGTGCCGAAGAAATTCGGAACTTGCTGGTGCGCGGCAGTAATACCCGATGGGACAGATTAACGGAATTGTTATTATTCAGTGCGGCGCGACGGGATCATTTGGTGAAAACAATTTGGCCTGCGCTTAATGCCGGAAAAACGGTGTTAAGCGATCGCTTTCATGACAGTACCGTTGCTTATCAATGTTTCGGTTACGGGTTTGATGAAACCGTTTATCAACAGGCACAGAATTTATATCATTTAATTGCCGGTGATTTTGTGCCGAACTTAACGTTTATTTTGGATATTGATCCGCGCATCGGGTTAAAACGCAGTATGAAACGACAGGGAAACGATGAACAACGTTTTGAAAATATGGATTTCACTTTTCATCAAAATCTGCGCGCCGGCTTTTTAAAATTAGCCGCCGAAAATCCGCATCGGTATGTTGTTATCAATGCCGATCAACCGGTGGAAAAAATGCATCAGGATATTGTTTCGGCTTTACGGGATCATCTCAAATGAGCATTGAAGGAAAACTCAAAGAAATTGTCGCGAAAGGAAAAATAACGGGATCGTGGCTTTTTTGCGGTCCGTTCGGGGTTGGTAAACACAAAACGGCAACAGGGCTTGCCAACTATCTGGCAACGGGTATTTGGTGCGAAACGGCGTATGAAAATCCGCAAATTATGCGAATCGAACGTTCGTTAACGGAAGAAGCCAAAAAAGAAATTCAAAAAACCATTTTAGCCGGTCAGGCCATTGAAGAAAACGAAAAAACGCAACGGCGCAAACAAGAAATTGCCGTTGAAGACATTCGTGCGGGTATTCATTTTCTTTCCTTAAAGCCGGGCGCGAACGAATATCGCATTTTAATTTTATCTTTGGCGGAAGAAATGAATCCCAATGCGGCCAACGCGCTTTTAAAAATATTGGAAGAACCGTTTGAACGCAGCGTTTTAATTTTAATCACTGAAAACGCGGGCAAACTTTTGCCGACCATTTGTTCCCGATGCCGACGCATTGATTTTCCGCTGTTGTCGCAAGCCGAAATTGAACAAGGGCTGTATGCTCTTTGCCCCGATCCGGCAGACAGAGCCTTTATTGCTTCTTTGGCGGAGGGCTCCCTCGGCAAAGCGCAATTGATTTATGAAAACAACGGATTGGATTTGTATCAACGCTTATCCGATTTTATGAGCCGATCCCTGAACGATATTCCCATTGAATCCCTCAATGCTTTTGCGGATACGGTTTTGAAAAGCAACGAATCCTATCGCTTGTTTCAAATGTTCTTTACAAAAATTTTGGTTCAAAGCACAAAAGAAGAAATGCATCAACAAAACAAAGAAACCGAAAATTTAACGGATTTTTATTTTCAAACGCTTGAATTATTCAAAAAAACCGATTTATTATATTTGGATAAAAAGCAAAATATTATCAATTTAATATTAAGATATGCCGAGGAGTTTCAAGGGTGATTGACAGTCATTGTCATATCGGAATCGGGGCCGAAGCCGATAAAGGCGAAGCACTCGAAACTGTTTTAAAACGGGCTTTTTCCGCGGGCGTTGAACAGCTGCTCACGGTGGCTTGTTCTTATGAAGATACGGCCGATTTGAAAGCTATGATAAAACGCCCGAACATTTGGGGCGCTTTCGGTATTCATCCCGAAAATGCCGCCGATTTTAATGAAGCAAAAACGCTGGATGTGTTTCGCACCCTGCCGCAGCTGGTTGCTTACGGTGAAATCGGGCTGGATTATTATTACACGCCCGAAACAAAAGAAACGCAATGTCTTGTCTTTACCCGTCAACTGGAATTGGCGCATCAGTTAAATTTGCCGGTTATTATTCACACGCGTGATGCCGAAGAAGATACCGTTCGTATTTTAACAAATGCTTTTCATCAAGGCTTATTAAAATCGGGCGGTGTGTTGCACTGTTTTACGGGGTCGGCTCAATTGGCAGAGGTTGCCTTAAATTTGGGATTATATTTATCGGCATCGGGCATTATTACATTTAAAAATGCCGAAAATTTAAGACAGGTGTTTCAATCTGTTCCGTTATCCCGTTTGCTTATTGAAACGGATTCGCCTTATTTGGCACCCGTTCCGTATCGGGGAAAAGCAAACGAACCGGCTTTTGCGGTTGAAACATTAAAACAATTGGCATATATAAAGCAGATTGATAGAGAAGAAATGGCATCTGTTACCACGCAAAACTTTAAAAATTTGTTTTTAAAAGGAAAAGAAAATGAAAATTAAAATACTCGGTTGCGGCCCTTCAAACGGCGTTCCGTCCTTATCAAGAGGTTACGGCCTGTGCGATCCGAAAGAGCCGAAAAACAATCGAATGCGCGCCTCGATTCTCATTCAAACAAATGATTGTCAGCATATATTGATTGACACGGGTCCGGAAATGCGCTTACAGGTTATCGGGGCGGGAAATCCGAAAATTGATGCCGTTTTATATACTCATCATCACTATGATCACATGGGCGGCGCCGATGATTTACGCGCATTGGCGGAAAAAAAAGGAGATGTTTTACCGATTTATCTTTCACCCGATGATAAAGACACTTTTTTATTAACATGGGGATATTTGCTCAATCAAGGCAAACTTCAATTAAATATTATCGAGCCGTTTCATCCGTTTTTTGTGGGGAATACCGAAATTTTACCCGTTCGGCAATATCACGGCGAGCAAACTTCACTGGGTTTTCGCTTTCAACGTTTTGCTTATTCAACCGATCTTAAAACAATGGATTTGGAAGGTTTTGAAGCCTTAAAAGGCATTGAGGTGTGGATATTGGGTGTTGTATCACCGCGTGAAAATTATAAACACGTTCATTTAAGTGAAGCCCTGAAATGGATTAACTATGTTCAACCGAAACAAACATGGCTCACGCACATGGGGCAACGACTGGATTATCAAACGTTGTGCCGAGAACTGCCGCCGCATATTCGTCCGGCTTACGACGGATTGGAAATTATAACCGAATAGTTGAACGCAAAATAACTGACCGCTGTAAAAACAACCGTTATTGCACTTCAAAAACACCGTCTTTTCTTCGAACGAATGTTTCCTTGCTCCAGTTATCCCATTTAACGGTTATTTTATCGGGCGAATATGCAATAATTGATCCCCCTTCATCAACAACACCCATTCGGCGAATTCTGGTTTTATCTTTATTTATCACAACCGTGCCTTCCCACAACCGATGCTGCACTTCCAATGGCGTTTCTTCTTTCGGATCAACACAAAAAAGGGACATTTGCATTTTCCACTCATTTTCCGAAATAAAGGGTAATTTTTTCTCGTGCAACTTAACAGCGACATCACAAAAAGGAAGCGATTCTTTATCAGGCAACCCCAAATACCGATATAATTTTTTCACGGTTTCCACACGAAAATATTGCATTTGAATACGTTCGAAATCCGTTCTGTTTCGCCGTTCATAATAAACTAAAATTTTAGGAATATATCCGACTTTTGCCCCTTTTATAATCATTTGAAGCCAAAAATCATAATCTTCGGCAACCGAAAACGTTTCGTCATAAGAAATATGATTTTTTTCAACAAATGCCCGCCGATATGTTACACCGCTGTTTTGAATAACATTCTCATTAACAAGAAATATCGGCAAATTTTGATCAACCGGCGAACCGGTATTTTTATTTGTATATTGTAAATAATGATCCCCGTAAATAATATCGGCATCAGGATTTTGAACAAGATAATCCGCCACCTCCTGCAATAAATTTTGATACATCATATCATCACTGTCAATGGTTGTAATAAACTTTCCGTGTGCTTCTTGAATCAATTTGTTACGCGAATAGGGAATCCCTTTATTTTTTTCATTTTTTATCAGTCTGATTCGTGAATCTCGGGCTTTCCAAAAAGAAAGGATTTCTTGCGTGGAATCGGTTGA
>CANREI010000060.1 GCA_947629595.1 uncultured Alphaproteobacteria bacterium
AAATTGTTGAAGTTGAAGCCGATGCACCGGTTGCCGATAAGGAAAAACCGGCTAAAAAAGCTGAAAAAGAAGCAAAAGCTGAAAAAACAGCGGAAGAAAAGCCGGCAAAGAAAGCGCCGCGCAAAGCTGCTGCGAAAAAAGCCGATAAATAGGCTTATTTCAAGTTTAAGGCAACAAAAAAAGGGCAGAAAGTTGAGTTTCTGCTCTTTTTTGGTGTTATAAAAAATGTTTGCATAAAAGGTTTTTTGAGTGTATAATAGAATTGTTGTTTTGTAAATCTTTGTAGGAGAAAAATATGAGTGAAAATAATACAGCGTCAAGCGGAAATTTTTATGCGAGCAGTCGTGAAATAAGAAAATCATTTGATGAATTTAAGGAGAGGAAAGAATTTCTTGAGAATGTGAACAAAAGGTTTGAGACAGTGGAAGAAATCAATAATATAATAACAAAAAGCGTAAAAGATTCCGGTAAAATCGGGTCAGAAACACTCCCAAAAGATGAGGAAATAACACCGGCCATTAAGGCCGCAACCGGTCAATCCGGGTTAGGAACACTCAAAAAAGATACCGAGAAAGATGAATACCTTGAACAATTAAAAGAAGAAGCCCGAAAACTGCATGAAGAAGCGCACAAAATCTATGCAGAGTATAAAAAAATGGATAAAGGCAGCGCAAGTGATGAATTTACGGTAATGGTTGAAAAATTCAGGGCAAGAATTAAAAAGGCTCTTGAACACCTCGATAAATTTGAAGAAGCATTAAATATTGACAGAGCCATTCAAAACTATGGACGACAAAGTTCTCCTGATAATAAGAATACAAACATTGCAGGTAGCGGTCCGGTGAGTTTGCGTGAAACAGAACAAGCACTGAATAAAGGTAATGAACCGAGCTCAAACAATGAAACGCGTATTTCCGGGTCGTCTGTTGCCCCTTATGGTGCCGATAATACCGCAAGCGGGAATAATACGTTAAAAGCCAATGCACAGCCTGTTCCGAATACGAATGAGTCATCGAGAAGGGAACAAATTTCAAATAACGGAAGAGAATAAAGCTTATTAACTCAAAAAAAGTCGGTTACCGTTTCGGCAGCCGATTTTTTTATATGGAAAAGCCAAAAACAATGAAATAAAAAAGCCGAAAAGCAGGCTGTTATTTTTTAAACAGCCTGTTTTTTTTAAGTGTTATAAAAGTTTTTTGAGGGGGCAATTTTCTATTCATCACCCAACACCAGCCAAGCGGCGGCATCGTTTGTTAATTTGTCAAGATAGCCTGAACCACCCCAACTCATCCAGTGATTACCGTCATAAACCGTTAAATGCCCGAACTCTCCGACATTTAAAGAGCCCAAAAGAGAATCAGGTACATAACCGGAACAAGATTGTCCGATACAACGTATCACTCCTCTATGCGGTACTTTATTACAATTATTATCAGGCTCATCTAAAGTCGGTTCTGTTGATGATATGTGTGACAATTCTTCGTTCACATAAAATCGTATATAATCATCGAATGTTCCATGCGCCCAAACTTCGTAAGAGTGACTGTAAGGACCAAAATGTTGCGGTGTTATTTTTTGGCAGTTTTTAATGTGATCTAACCCCGTGTACAAAAAAAAGGGTGCTATTGTTTGAATTTGAATTACGCAAGCTTTTCTGACGGTATCATTCTGACTTCCGTCAGGACACGGTTCACACGTGTGTGTGGCCTTGTGACAATGCGGATCTTTTCCTTTTGCTGCACATTGCGCGTTCGTTTCGCATTCAATACATGTGTTTGTTATTGTATCACACAACGGTTTTTCGGGATTTTTACAATCGGCAGACGATAAACATTCCACACATTGTGTATCCGCCCATACGGATTTACTTGAATCAATTTCCGCACAGCTTTTGCAGGTATGGCTTATCTCATCGCATTGCGGAGTTTCAGGTTTACCGGTGCAGTTTTCATACGTTAAACATTCCACACATTTTGAGGATTCATCTCTAATTTCTCCATTGGCACAATAATCGCACTTGTTTTCAATGCAAATACCGCCATTTCCTTGCGTGCAATCTTCTTTTTGCGTGCATTCTACACAAACATGCCGTGACAGATCACAAACCGGTGTGTTTTCCAATTCTTTACAATCATCATCTCTTTCACAATGTGTTAAATCTGAGACGGTTTCCCCCGAAAACACGGCATATAAATCATTTTCTCCCTCTTGACAAGTGCCTCCTTCCTCATATTCCGAATTGTTTACAGAAAAGGCAATTAAATTATCCATGCCGTTAATGAGGCGTATGAGCGGTTGACATACGCCGTCCGGAATTTTCGGTAATTCAATAAAATAAGCATTTGCAATTTGGCATGAAACGGTTTCATTGGAAATAAGATCATTTTCATCAACATATTTACACCCGAAAGCGGTTTCGTAACCGTTAAAATTGATTTTATGCGCATCGTAAGGGCTGCCGAGGGTTAAATTTTCCGTCCCTTGGGCAATTTTTATCTGTGCATCGGTGCGCATCATATTCATCTCATGCGCAATTTGTGACGCCTGATAATGATTCATTGCTAATTTATATCCCACAATCCCACCGATGGATAAAACGGCAATAACAGCCAACACCCCCAGCATTTCAATCATTGAACGCCCGTCTTGTGCTTGATTTTGAACTTGTTTTTTTGATTGTTTTGTCATTTTCCGACTCCCTTTCACTCTACGAATAGCATAAATTAAACGTACCTTTAATGCAACGCGGATTCAGGGGTAAAAATTGCCCTCAAAAAGCCAAAAATGACCCTTCAAAAACAGTCGAAAAATCAATTATTTTTGCTTAAATTAAAAATTTTTTCAAAATTTTAAAAAAAAGTGTTGCAAAAATCGTACGTTTTTTTTGTGCAACGCTTCCCAAAATAAACCGCTCACTTTCTCCCTATCGGCCCATAGCGGAGCGGCTTAAATTTTGCCGCTCCGCACCCGCCGATAGAGGGGAAAAAGTTTACAGCAAACTTATTGTTTTGCACCGAATCGACTTATTTTCGGCCCACCGCGCCGGCTCACACTTCGCGAGCCGGCACTTTCCGCCGAAAATAAGAAAGGAGAGTTATCACCTGCGAATGGGAAAAAAGTAAAATCAGCTTTAATTCTCCCACCGCGTCGGCTCGCACTTCGCGCGCCGCCACTTTCCGCCGAAAATTAAGAAACAAAGCGATAATCTTTTACCTTTCACCCTACCGAATTGCCTCATTCTCGGCCCATAGCGGAACGTCACAATTGCGACGTCCCACTTCCGCCGAGAATGAGAGATAGAGACATAATTTCCGTTTCCAGCCCTTCTTAATTTTCACTCCACCGCGTCGGCTTACGTTTCACAAGCCGATACTTCCCCCCGAAAATAGCAGAAAAATAAATTTCCTGCTTTAAAAAGGCATGATTCGAATAACGGATTTTATAAATACTTTCCCCCATAAACGATTATGACCCTTAAAGCATTAAAAAATGAAGCATACTTTTGATTTTGCGCTCGTTTCTTGACACTTTTCATTCAGCTTCTTATGTCTATAAAAAATAAGTTTTTTGCGGGGGATAAATGACAAAAGAGCGTGTTATCTTTATTTTAATTATATTGATTTTGCTGATTTTTATCGGCTTTTTGACTTATCGACAATTTTACGATCAAAAAGAAATCACGTCCCCCGTTGCGCGCGATAACATACCCGCTTATGCCGGTACTGTCGTTCAAGAGGAAAATATAACACTCACGCAAACATTTATCGGAACGGTGGCTCCCGTTCATACGGTTGATGTGTTGCCTTTTATCAGCGGATTTATTGATCAGGTGTTTGTGAAAGGCGGTGAAAGCGTTCAAACGGGTGATGAGCTGTTTATGTTGCAACAGCGGCAATATTCAGCCCAAAAGGAAGCTGCGGCGGCGAATGTGCAATCGGCCGAAGCAACGCTTAAAAATGCCGAGATTTATTTAAACAGAATTAAAAAAACAAAATCGGAAGCCGTTTCGCAAACGGAATTGGATAATGCGCAAACGTCTTATTTGTCGGCCGAAGCGCAACTCAAAGCCGAAAAAGCCAATCTGGCGATTGCCGAAGTGAATTATGATTATACCGTGATTAAGGCGCCCATTGACGGCATTGTGGGCAATGTTGCCATAACCAAAGGCAATTATGTTACGCCCTCCGGGCAGCCGTTGGCGCGCATTATTCAGCAAACGCCCATGCGCGTTCAGTTTTCCATGAGCAATAAAGAATATTTGCAAACCAAAACGGCAGATAAACCGTTGTTTGAGGGCTGGATAATTAAAATTAAAACCGCCGACGGTCAAATTTACCCGCAAACGGGAACGTTTCAATATATTGATAATATGGTGGCGGGGCAAACCTCGGGCATAACGGTTTATGTTGATTTTCCCAATCCGAACGGCGTGTTAATGGCCAATGCTTATGTGGAAGTTTTGCTTGAAAAGAAAATAACAGGCATTCTTCTGAACAAAAATCAGGTGCATTTAACGGAAAACGGCGCTTATGTGACGGTGATTCGAAACAATAAAATCGAACGGCAAAATGTGGCGCTCGGGGGAAGTGTCGGGCAAAATTATGTGATTGAAAAAGGGTTAAATGTCGGCGATTTTGTTTTAAAAGGCACCATTTCCGATTCGCTTTTGAATACGCCCGCAAAACCCATGATAAATAACCAAAATGAAAAGGCGGGCGCATGAATTTTTCACGCTTTTTTATCGATCGTCCCCGATTCGCCGGTGTTGTGGCCGTTGTGATGGTGTTAATCGGACTGATTGCCCTTTATTTGTTGCCGATAGCGCAATATCCGCAAATTACGCCGCCGCAGATTGTTGTTTCGGCCTCATATCCGGGCGCCGATTCTCAAGTGTTGGTTGATACGGTCGCCGTGGTAATCGAAAATGCCGTGAACGGCGTTGAAGATATGTTATATATGGAATCATCGTCCGATGATAACGGAAATTATACCTTAACAATCACGTTTAATATCGGTACCGATGCCGATATCGCGCAGGTGAAAGTGGAAAACCGCTTGCAGCAGGCAACGGCGCTTTTGCCCGCCGTCGTAACGCAGGAGGGCTTAACCGTTCGAACGCAATCAAGCAATATTTTGGGTTTTTTGGTCTTATCATCGCCCCATCAGACTTATACCGGATTACAACTCAGCGATTATGCTTATACGCATCTGAAAAATCCGTTGGAGCGTATTGCCGGTATGGGAAACGTGAACATTTACGGGCCGCAATACAGTATGCGCGTTTGGCTGAACCCCGATAAAATCACGTCGCTTCAATTAACAACGCAAGATATTATTCAAGCCATTGAAAATCAAAATGTGCAAGCGGCCGTGGGCGCCATCGGAGCAGCGCCGTCGCCGAACAGCAATCAGGTGTTGTATTTAAGTGCGCAAGGCTTTTTAAATCAGCCCGAAGCGTTTGAGCAAATTGTGGTTGCCGTATCACCCGACGGCGGTATTGTGCGCTTGAAAGACGTGGCGCGCGTGGAATTGGGGGCCGATACATATGCCGTTCAGGCAACCTATAATAATCAAGCTTCGGTGATTGTGGCATTAAGTCAGCTGCCGACGGCCAACGCGTTGGACGTGATGAAAGCCGTGCAAAAGGAAACGGCCGTTTTGGAAAAATCGTTTCCGGCCGATATGCAACTGACGCTGGCTTATAATTCCACCGATTTCGTGCGCGCTTCCATCAGCGGCATTATTTCAACGCTTATTATCACGTTTTTGTTGGTGATGCTCATTGTTTTTCTTTTTTTGCAAAACTTAAAAGCAACGCTTATTCCCATGATTACCATTCCCGTTTCGCTCATTGCCACGTTTGCGGTTCTGTATGTGTTGGGATTCAATTTAAACATTTTAACGCTGTTTGCCGTTATTTTGGCAATCGGTTTGGTGGTTGATGATGCCATTGTTGTTGTCGAACGTGTTCAATATTTAATGAAATATGAGCAAAAAAGCGCTTATGAGGCCGCCGTTCGCGCCATGGGTGATATTTCGGGCGCCATTGTGGCAACCACGCTTGTGTTGTTGGCGATTTTTGTGCCGGTCGGATTGATGGTCGGGTTAACGGGACAAATTTATCGTCAGTTTGCCGTAACGATTATTGCCGCCGTTGTGTTTTCCGCACTGAATGCGCTCACGTTAAGTCCGGCTTTGTGCGCCATTGTGCTTCAAGAAAAAACACCGTCGCAAAAAGGCTTTTTCGCTTTCTTTAATCGTTCGTTGGATAAAAGCAAAGCCGTTTATTTGAAAGGCGTGCGCTTTTTAAGTGTTTTTAAACTTGTGTGTCTTGCGTTACTGGCGCTTGTGTTTTTAGCTGTCAGCTTTTTGTTTCGCCTTTTGCCCACTTCATTTATTCCGCAGGAAGATCAGGGCGTGTTGTTTGCCAATTTACAATTGCCGAGCAATTCTTCTTTTAATCAAACGCAGGCATTGATTGACTCGCTGACCGATGATATTTTAAAAACGGAGGGAATTCAATATGTAATGGGCATTAACGGCGAAAGTTTGTTGGGCGGTGCCGGTGAAAATATCGGTATGCTGGTTATCGGCTTAAAACCGTGGGCAGAGCGAAAAACAAGTGCTTTATCCATGAGTGCCATACAGGAAAAATTAAGTGCAACTTATCGCTCCGATCCGGAAAGAACAATAGATTTCTTCGCTTTGCCGCCCATTCCGGGTATCGGTTCCGCCGGCGGATTATCGTTTCAGTTAAATGCCTTAAATCCGGCCGCGAAAACAAGTGATTTGGCGCTCGCGTTGGATCAATTTTTGGAAGCGTTGAATAAAAGCGGGGTCTTTGAATATGCGTTCAGTACGTTTGAAGAAGCTGCACCGCATCTTTATTTGAATATCGATCGCACGAAATTACAATCGTATCATATTCCCGTGGCAAACGTGTTTAACGTGTTGCGTCAAAATTTGGGATCGGCTTACGTGAATAATATCACGTTGGCGGGGCAGGTTAATAAAGTGATTGTTCAGGCCGATGCGCCGTATCGATTGCAATCGACCGATATCGGACGATTGTATGTTGCCTCCGAAACGGGAGAACATTTGCCGCTTAAAGAATTTATCACCGTATCTCATGTATTAAGTGCAAAATCCGTCACCAGATTTAATCAATATTTATCCGCGGGTATTACCGCCCAATCCGGACAAGGCATAAGTACCGGTACGGCCATTGAGGCGGTTTTGAAAATTGCGCAAGATACCCTCTCCGAACAATTCGGCATTGCTTGGACGGGATTAAGTTTGCAGGAGGAAGAAACACAAGGGTTATCTTACATTTTAATCGGTGCAGCCTTGTTGTTTGCCTATTTGTTCCTTGTGGCGCTTTA
>CANREI010000061.1 GCA_947629595.1 uncultured Alphaproteobacteria bacterium
CCGCCTCTGGAGATTGAAAACAAAAAAAATGAACCGATGCGCTTATCGAAAGCCGATGAGGCGTTTATGAAAAGTCTTGTTATTTATAAAGATAATGATATTATCGCACTGAATAAACCGGCAGGATTGGCCGTGCAGGGCGGGTCTAAAACGACGCGCCATATTGACGGATTGTTAGATGCGCTTCGGTTTGAAAAAAATGAAAAACCGCATTTGGTTCATCGGTTGGATAAAGAAACATCGGGCGTATTGCTTTTGGGGCGAACGGCAGCGGCAGCGGCAAAATTAAGTGAGATATTTAAGTCGCGCAAGGCGCAAAAAATTTATTGGGCGGTTGTGAAAGGAAAACCGAAATTGATGTCGGGAAAAATTGATGCCCCGCTCATTAAAGCCGGCAATAAGCAGGGTACGGAGCAGGTTAAAATTGATTTTGAAAACGGCCGTCCCGCGCAAACGCTTTATCGTGTTGTCGATTCGCTTGCCAAAAAAGCTTCTTGGCTGGAAATGTTCCCCCTGACGGGGCGTACACATCAATTGCGGGTGCATTGTGCCTCTGCTTTAAAGACGCCGATTATCGGTGATACAAAGTATGGCGTGTCGGATAAATCGACTTTGGGGTTAAAAAATGAATCTCTTATGCATTTGCATGCGCGGGCTGTTCAAATAACATTTCCGAATAAAAAGAGTTTGTGCTTAACGGCTGATTTGCCGGCGCATATTGTGGAAACATTTCATTTCTTGGGCTTTGACGAAAAGGATTGTGCCGATTCGTTTGATTATTTTAAAAAGGATGGTTGCTGATGAAACTCATATTAAAACTTTTTTCCATTTTATTGATTGTCGTTCTTATCGGAGCAGGTATTTTTCTTTGGACATTTGATATCAATCAATATCGAACAACGATTGCCGATGAATTGAGTGCGCTTATTCATCGTCCTGTTTCCATTGAAGCTATTGAAATGAAGGCCTCGTTCGTGCCGACGGTACGGTTAAGAAATTTGGTTATCGGCAATCCCGAAGGATTTAAGGGGACCGAACCGTTTTTAACGGCCGATTCGGTTGAAGGTACCGTTGCATTGGCACCGTTATTGGAAAAACGGGTACAGATTTATGATATTAAAATCGGAAAAGTTATGGTAAATGCGGTTGATACGCCGCAAATGAATAATTTGGATTTCTCGGATGTTGCTGTGGGGAAAACCGGGCAAAATTCGGTGTCTTCACAACAAACAGATTCCGGTTCTTATTTGAATAATTTAAATATTGATGATATCAGCGCTTTGCGAATCAGTGTTTCTTATCAAAATGAAGTAAAGAAATATCAGTTTGTCATCAATGATTTAAGTGTTCAACAACTTCGTATGATTAAATTTGTGTTGGATTATGATAATCAAATCATTCATTTCTCCGGTAATGCCGATATTATGAAATTGATTGCTCGTCAGGATAACTTTGTATTTAACAGCGAAATAGAAGTGTGGGGCTTAACCGGTAAATTATCCGGCAGCATCGGGGATATGCACCAATTTAAAAATATGTTGTTAAATATTGATATGTATTCGGATCAATTTTCAAATGTTTTGCAACAAGCAAAAGTTCCCTTTACATTGCCGGTTTCATCGTTTACCTTATCTGCTATTTTAAAGGGTGATTTCAGCCAATTAATCATTGAAAATTTTAAAATGAGTATGGACAATGCGGTTGAAGCAACTTTAAAAGGTAATATTTCTGATGTTTTAAACAATTTAAGCGGTACCATAGAAGGGGAGGCAACGCTTTCAAAATCGCTTTTAACGGATATGTACGGCTTAAAACCGATGAGTATTGCTGTTAAAGGATCTGTTTCGGCGGAAGCACTGAATATTGAAAAGCTTTCCGTTAATGCTAATCGTTCCGATGCCGATATTGTGATGAGCTTTTTGAAAAAAGGGAATAAATATCTTGTAAACGGAACGGTCGATTCGAACTATTTGGATAAAAACGATTTTATGGTCAGTGAAGAAACCGCCGACAATAAACCCGCGCCGACGCCTGCGGATAACGAAAATACAAAAGAAAAGGCTGAAAAGAGCATATTATCACAATTAAGCGGACAGATTAACTGGAATTTAAAAAATGTTAAATTATTAGAGTCTTCCGATGATTATTACGGCTTTTTCGGACGGACGAGTTTTGACAATGATACGCTTTCCGTTTCACCGTTACAGATACGCACCATTGCCGGATTATTTAACGGTACAATTAAAATAGAAAAGCTTTCATCTTTGTTACCGATAACGCAATTGACCGTATCGGCAGAGAATGTTAATTTGGATAAATTTAAAACGTTTGCCGATATCGTCACCGGTTCAACGGCTAATTTATCGGCACGTTTCAGCACGAAAGGATTAACACAAAAAGACATCTTATCCAATTTAAACGGAACGGCGGAAGTTGAAATTACCGAGGGTCGTGTTGTGAATAAATGGTTCAACGCCTTACCGGAAACAGTCGGATTACTGCAAAAAAACAAGTCGTTTTCTTATTCCAAAACAGATATGGAAAGCTTGTTAAATTGTGCCGTTGTGAACGTAACGGCTAAAAACGGTATTCTGTCAATGGATAAAAGTGTTGCGGTTGAAACATCAACTTTAAATTTATTATTGACAGGTACCGTTAATTTACCGGCGCAAAAAATGTCAATTTCCATTTTGCCGCAATTACCGACCGTTAAAAATTCGGCAGTGCTTTCCTTGGCACAAGTCATTCGGTTGGAAGGAACATTTACGGCACCCTCCGTTCGGGTTGACAGCGGTGATGTGTTAAAAGAAGCGGCTAAATTCGGTTTTGATAAATTGCTCAATAAAGCCGGACTGAAATCACAAGATGAACAAACAACAAATACCGGTTCTTTGTGTGAAACGGCTTTGGGGCATAAGCTGAAAGGAAAAGTCAATACGAGTACGCAAACACAAACGCCGGCAGTTACCGCCGACGAGGCATCTGTGCAGCCGACAAAAGCAGTCAAGAAAAAACTGTCACCGCAGGAAGAATTGAAAAATCAATTGATTAAATCAATCAGCTCTGTTATTAAGTAAAAGGGCTTGTTATGAATATAACCGCTCATTTTTATGTGTACGGACGTGTTCAAGGTGTCGGGTTTCGGGCTTGGACATGTAAGCAGGCAAAAGCTTTATCTTTAAGCGGTTGGGTTCGTAATCGACAAAACGGATGTGTGGAAGTTTATGCCGTCGGGGAAAAAGAAGCGGTTGAGAATTTGCAACGGTTATGCTTATCGGGGTCGCCGTGGAGTCGTCCCGATCGATTAGAAGCCGTTAGTATGCCGACTGCCTTTTTGCCTGTTGCGGAAAACGGTGTCTTTTCGCAAGAAGCAACAGTGTAAAGAATACGCGTTTTGCGGAAAACAGTTCTTTATCGATGAGGTCCGGTTAAAGCATCCATAATGCGCTTATCAAGCGGTTGGAGTTGGGGGGCTTTTTTAACTTCTTGCCATTCCCAATTCGTTTTTTCGTTTTTAATGCGTGTCAACGTAGCAGTCTTTAAATTTTTGATAATATAATAGTATGTATTTGGTGTTTCTCCCAAGTTAATCTTACCGTCAAAATTTAAAACATCTATACAATACCTGCTGTCGGTATATATTGAATAGGCGGGTAAATGTAACAAGGAATATTTCATCAGTTTTTCGGAAAGATGGAAGGCTTTATTCATTTCTGCCGGGGAAATTCTGTTCATGTTCAAATCGAACGTGCGATAATTAAGTTCCATGTTGTTTTGCGACGGATCACTCATTAAGTCAAATTGTTTTTTCTCTGCTTCTGTGGGATTTTCATCTCTTATGATCTTAAGAATCTTATCTAAAAACGCTTTTTCTCTTTTAACGGTTTGCAATTCTTGATCGGATATGGGATTTAATATTTCATCTTTGTGAAAATGATAATTAATCATGAGTGAATCAGCAATATCATCTGCTTTTTCAATCACTTCAAGCGGATTTTTTGTCGGATAATCCAGTTTCATAATGCCATAGATTGTTTTTGTATCTAAATCATTATAACCGTTATCAATCAATGTCAGCTCTTTTCTGTCCAAAGTGAAGAATTGAAGAAAATTACCGCTGATATTCACTTCATATAAACTGGTATTTGCTTTGCCGGCCGGTTTTGTTTTTAAGGGCACATTTTCAAATTTTTTAAAGAAAGCTTCACGTAATTTTGTGTCGTTTCGCCAGCGATCACTATATAATCGATATGTATCTGACAATATTTCTTCCAGTTCCGCCCGTGAAAAGGTTGCTTCGCCGCCTTTTTTTTTCAATGCTTGTAATAAAGTGTGTATAAACGGCATATTTTTTTTATCGCGCGTTGAAGTGTTTTCATCTAAAATTCCTTGGGAATATAAAAAGTAATCTTCCAACAAATTACTGCTAATCCATTGCCCGTTGAGAGAAATTAAATCGGGCAATCCTTTGTCCGCGCGCGCTTTGGCATAATAAAGGGCACCTTCTTCATTATGAGAGGTATAGAAACCTTTGCCGAAATCACCGCCCCCAAAGCGCGGATGAGCTAAATTATCAAAAGGGGAAACATGGTAGACTTTTTTATCGGTAATAAACATTTTTTCTCTCCATTTTTTGAATTGATTTCCTTATGATGACAGTATACACGATTTTTCAGTTAAAAGCAAGCATTTATTCTATTGAGTAAAATTTAATTACCAAAATTTCTCCGCAAATTCATTAACTCGATTTAATTATTAAAATAAATCTTGAAGATGGTACAAATGGTCATTCGAGAACGAAAAAATAAGAATATCCGGTTTGAAGGCTAAAATATCTTTTTTGTATAATTTCATAATTTTCCACAGTTCTGTAAACGGCAGCGGCCTAATATTCACACGAATATATTTTAACACATTGGCTGAATAGGGTATAAATTGAGTCAAGTTCTCATTCATTGAATTGCCGATTAACAATATTCTGTATTTTCCATCCGGGTATGAAAATTCTTTTGTATATTGCCCGGTTTTTATTCGTAAAAGATTCTTATTTTTGTGATCATAATAGGTATAATTAGCCCCCTTTGTTTCATCGCTTTTCAGATGAAAAATCAATTCAAAGTCGCCCTTCCAATAATTTCTGTAAAACCCGTCTCGAATGAGCTTATTTTGCGATTTATCGTAATCGTTTAAAGTCACAACGGGAATATCCGGAAAATCTTTTTGAACTTCTTTCATTAAGGCTTGGTAACCGATATAAGCCCCCCAATCCGTCCAGTGATGCGTCCATTTAAAGAAGACATAATCTTGTTGTTTCCCTTGTTGCATTTCATTCAACGGAAAAACAAACGGCACATTCATTTTTTGAACTTCTTCTTTTAGATTTACATAAATTTCGTTAAGTCGTTTATATTGTTTTTTATCAAATCCGTAATTATAGAGATATTCTTGATAAATCATTTCTTTTCTCGGAACCATCAATAAATAAAGTTTAATGTTGTTTTCTTTACAAAATTCGTTGAATTTTGTAATATTTTTCATAATCGGTTGAATGATTTTAGGGTCCATATTCCAAAAGGGAAGAGAGAATGTCCAACCATTTTTTTTAAAATAAATAAAATCTTCGTTATCGTGTGCCATTCTATTTTTTGTTTTAATAATTTTATTTATTTTATATCTAGTTTCATCATGTAAACGCATTATTTGATCACGACCGAAAAAATGATCGTTAAACCAATTTTCAAATGCTTTTCCGTATTCCGATTTTTCTTTAAATATTTCACTGATAGTCGGCTTTTTTGCCAACATTCTGTTTTCTCGAATCGATTTTGTTTCATCTGAAATATGCATCATCGGCAGAAAGAGACTCCCGAAAAATAAACAGAGAAAAATAACATCAACTAATGCCTGATTACCTAAAAATTTCAATGTGCTTAAATAAGAAATAACGGCATAAGAAACAGCACCGTAAATGCATAACAGGCCGAAGAAAAAGCACCAATCTACGGGTTGATAAGGCACAATATTCAACGGCTTTTGATGAATCATTTGCGGATCTTTTTGCTTTGAAACCAGCATCAATTGATTATTTTGAACGGTTTGCGAATCAATGTTCACAAATTTAAAATCTTTTAAATTCAATATTTGCTCATTCTTGCCTTTTAAGGTAATTTTTAATACATTCACTTCCCCCGGGAACTCTCCGACATCAAACCGAAACTGTGCAATTTTTGGTGTCGGTAAAATAATATGTTCCGTATGAAGGCCTGCCGGCACGTTTTTCTTAACGGATTGTTTTTCGTTAAAATTCAAAGGATTTTTATCATCTGTCGTGTAAAAAACCTGATATGTTAGGGTTTTATTTTGACTTGTTTGAAATTCAACATCGATAAAGGGCGATTTATGATAGACATTTGAGCTGATATACATCAGAATCAACGTCATCAATCCCGCCAACACAACTTTTATTCCTTTTTGAAACACCATAGAACGGTTTATTTTTTCTATTTTCATTTGCTACTCCTAAACGTTGGTTTATTTGGTGCAAGTCTAATATATTATGTCAAAAAAGTCAATTAAATTTTTCAAATACTGTTATTTACATAAAAATCAAAGTATTATTTTATTGTGATTCAAAAAGGCTATTCAAAAAAAGCCTCATAATTTGCTGCACCAAATAAACCAACCTTTTTTTGGTGCAAATTTTTTGCTTTTTGAAAAAAAATCAGAAAATGCAGTGTATTGTCTTGACGGATTTTCAGTGATAAAAAAGCATAAAAAAATAAAGCTTGCATTTATTTTTAAATTTTTATATGTTTTTACTATAATATGTATGTTTTTTTATTAAAATAAGCAGGTGAGCAAGAAAAATGTATCGGTTGAGATTGTTTTTAAAGCTTTTTCTGATTGCTTTTGCCGGATGCCTTTGTTTAATGAGCTATCGGGCCGAATTTTGCTCATTTTTAGGCTCTCGTTTGCCAACACGGGCCGGTATGTATTTATATTGTTTGGCCCCTCGAAAAATTCACGTTTTTATAGATTATGCCTCAACGCCGACACTTCTTCAAATGATTGAATTTATTAAACTGCCGAAAAATGATATAAAAATAATAGCATGGGACAGA
>CANREI010000062.1 GCA_947629595.1 uncultured Alphaproteobacteria bacterium
CATCCGTATCTTGTGCCGGAAACATATCGGCAAATCAGAGTTCGCAGTAAACTGTATCAAAAAGAAGAATATATTTTGCAAAAATTAAACACAGGCGCTACAAAAGCAGCCATTGCGCGAGAATTGGGCGTAAGCAGGGAGGCCTTGTTTAACAAATTGGAGCAAATGGGCTGGCAGGAAACGAATCCGTATCGCAAAAAGAAAATAGATTTAACTTTGTTTTTAAAAGCTTTCAATGAGGGAAAGACGTATCAGGAAATGGCGGGTCTTTTTCACTGTCATAAGCAAACCATTATCAATAAAGTGAAAGAATTGCAGTTAAGTCGATATAAAAAAAGCTCTCTCATGAATGAGAAAACGGTTGAAAAGCAGGTATCGGAGGGTTTGAGACAATGAAAAAAATAAACACGCTCATATTAGCAGCCGGCAAGTTTGATGTGAAAAACATATCAGCGGGAATGATTACAGAAGTAGGCTTATTGCCCATTCGCGGCAAGCCTGCCATCGGGTGGATTATCGATTCGGCAAAGAAAAACGGTGCAACGGATATTAAAATCGTGTTACGGCAAAACAATACGCGCCTCAGTCGATTTTTAAATTATCGATATCCGGAAGTGGAGCAGGTGTTGTTGGGTGAAAATGAAGAAATGGCCATATCATTGATTGCGCTGTTGAATTTATGTGAAAATACCGTTCCCACGCAAATTATTTTGGGTGATACGTTATTGCAAGGTGATTTTCCGACGGAGGGTGATGTTTTTTTATCGTCCGAACAAATTAAAGCGTCCAAAAATTGGTGTTTGGTCGAAAAGAATGAAGAAAATCACATTGTGAAGGTTTATAACAAGCAGCGGGATGTTCCGTTAGAGGGAAAAGAGGCGCTCATCGGGTATTACAGATTTTCCGATACGAAATTGTTAAAAGAAATTGCACTCAATCAAATCAGCCGTAAAGATGAAGATTTTATGCAAATATTGATTCGATATAATCAAATCAAGCCCGTTGAAATTCAAACAACCGATCAATGGTATGATTTCGGGCATATCAGCGGTGCGGTGCAAGCGCGATTGGGCTTATTTTCCGCGCGCGAATTTAATTCTTTGAAAGTTGATGCGATTCGGGGAACCATTACCAAAACATCGGGCAAAAAGCAAAAATTGTTGGACGAAGTTTATTGGTATCAGGCCTTACCGCCGGAATTAAGCAGTTTTGTGCCGCGCGTGTTTAACGTGACGGAATGCGCGGAAAGCGTGAGCGTGGAAATGGAGTTATACGGATATATGAGTTTGGCGGAAACGTTTTTATACGGCTCGAACAATTTGGAAGATTGGTATAACATTACGGAAGCGCTGTTAAAAGTGCACGGTGTTTTTGAAAAATATACCACCGCGCCCGATTATGAAGAGCTGAAAGAAATTTATGCATGTAAAACGCAAACGCGCCTTAATGAAATAAAAGAAAAAGTGCCGCACGTGGCCAAAATGATGACGGGAGATGATTTGATTATCAATCAAAAGCGCTATCGCAATTACAATCTGTTGCGCGAAGCCATGGAAAAAGAAACGGAAAAGCTGTTGCACTATGACAAGCGCACCATTGTTCACGGAGATTATTGTTTTTCCAACATTTTGTTTGATCCCATGCATTATATTTTTAAGGTGGTTGATCCGCGCGGACGCTTTAAAACGCAAACAATTTACGGTGATCCCCGTTATGACATTGCTAAGTTAAGACACAGCATTGTCGGGTTGTATGACTTTATTGTGGCGGGATTATATAAGATAAAACAGACGGATCAAAATCAATATACGTTTCAAATTTCAACACCGTTGATCACGGCCAAACTGGAACCGTTTTTCGATCGGTTAATCCAAACGTTCGGATATAATCCGAAAGAAATAAAATTCATTGAAGCGCTGTTGTTTTTAACGATGATACCGCTGCACGGCGATGATGAAGAACGGCAACGGGCATTTTACTTAACGAGTATACGCAAATTAAACGAGGTATTGTATGATGAAGAAATTACGGATATGCATTGATTTAGACGGCACAATTTGTGACATTCGGCAAGAGGGCGAAAGCTATGCCGATGTGAAAGTAAAGCCCTATGCGGCCGAGCGAATCAAGGCGTTACGGGCTGCGGGACACACCGTTATTATTTACACCGCCCGAAATATGGGAACAAGCGGGCATAACGTGGGAAAAGCGTTAAAGAATATCGGAAAAATAACGTTTGAGTGGCTGGAAAAAAACAAAATCGAATATGATGAAATTTTTTTCGGCAAACCGAACGCCGATATTATGATAGATGATCGCGCTTTTCGGTTTCAAGATAATTGGAATAAAATAACGGAAGAAGAACTGATGTTAAATGCAAAGGAAAAGTAATGATTAATATTATCATACCCATGGCGGGTGCTGGAAGTCGCTTTAAAGCGGAAGGATATAAAAAACCGAAGCCGTTTACAGACGTGAACGGAAAAATGATGATTGAACGCGTGTTAAACGGTGTGCAATATCCGAACGCGCATTATACGTTAATCATACAAAAAGCGTTTGAGGAAGAAAACAAAAAAGAATTGCAAAAAATAAAGAACGTGGCGTATATCAGTGTGGAAAAACTCACGCAGGGCGCTTGTTGTACGGCATTGGCGGCGCATGAAATAATCAATAACGATTATGGCGTTGTGTTTGTTGATTCGGATAATGTTTTTAATCCTTTGGCATTTCAGGCGTTTGTGAATGATTGTTTTCATCGGAAATTAGACGGCAGTTTGTTAACGGTAAATGCCTCTGACCCTTGTTATTCTTATGCGCAAACAAATGCAGAAGGGGTCGTAATACAAACAAGGGAAAAAGAGGTGATTTCCCATCACGCCATAACGGGCGCATATATGTTTGCGCGTGGCAAAAATTTTGTTGATTGTGCCATGGAAATGCTGATATACGGGGAACGAACGAAAAATGAATTTTATATGAGCAATGTGTATAATATTGCCGTTAAAAGGGGCTTAAAAACAGGGGTATACGATATTGATTTAAACGATTGGCACTGTCTTGGCACCCCTAAGCAATTACAGGCGTATTTAAAGGAGAAAAAACAATGAGTGTGAATGGAACATTAAATCGAATTTACGCTTTTGATATTTTAAAATTTTTCGGAGCAATCGGAATAGCTTTGTTGCATTATGATTGGCATCTTATTCCGCAGGGTTTTTTATTGGTAGAAATGTTTTTTATGCTGAGTGGTTTTTGTTTATATCTTAATATAAACAATTACATGAGCAGTAATCTTAAAATGCTGTTAGTTAAAAGACTTAAAAGTTTTTATATCTTGTATATAATAGCTTTATTCGGACAAATGATTGTGACCGAACACCTGTTTTCTTTGGCGAATTTTTTAAATGCAATATTCTTTCTGGATTCAATCGGATTGGCAAAAAGATATGCTTATGGTGCTTGGTGGTTTTTAGGTGTTTGGTTGTTTTGTTATTTGTTTTATGTAAATTTATTTCGTGTTTGTTCTAAAAAAATATCTGTTTTAATTATTTTTGTTATCGTGTTTATGGGTTTATGTTCAATTTACACATATTCACCCGGACATAATTTAAATTTGGTGGATCAAATAAATATTGGACCATTTCAATTCGGATTGATTCGTGGTTTTGTCGGAATTGGTTTTGGAATATTATTAAGTTACTTTATTGAACATATGCCTAAAACGAATTCGTATTTACCTGTTTTAGTAATGGGAATGAGTTTAATTTTATTGTTAACATACCTTTGTGCTTCTGCTTCATCAGCTTATGATTTGTTAAATTATATTGTGGTTGCTTTAATTATTTCCTGCATTTATTTATCAACAAATCAATGCATACATTTTATGAATATATTGGGCGAAAGATTTAAAAATGTTTTTTCTCTTTCATTAGCAATTTATATTTTTCATCCGATTGTTATTCATGCTTTAAAAAGAGTACTGCAAAATTACCCCCCCCCCCACTTTTTTACATTTCGGCGGTTCTTGTCGTTGCTGCGATTATAAAGCAAATACAAGATTTATGTCTTTTATATATAAATAAAAAAGGAAAATAAAAAATGTCATATTAAACTCATCATATATGGAGAAATATAATGATTATTAAAGGATATAACAATCATGTTATAATATGGGAAAAAGGATTTTCAAAAGAATTAACGGCACAAGATAATGTGAAGGGATTTTCGGAAATTCGTATTGAAGGAAATGATAATATATTAGAATTGGAATTTCCTATAAATGCGCAAAACAGTACAATACATATAATAGGAAATTCTTCTTTTTGTAAAATTTGTTCTACATTTAAATTTTTAAATAATTTTATATATATGTTTGAAGGTAATAATCAACTGTTTATTGATAAAAATACCAGTATCCGTGATACACGCATAGGATTGGGGGTAGATTCTCAAGTTAGGATTGGATTTGAGTGTATGATAGCAGAGGCAAATATCAGGGGAACGGACTTTCATACGATTATAGATATAACTAATAGTGAAATTATTAATAGGCCCAAACGTGTACTTTCTATTGGTAATAAATGTTGGATTGGGGAAGGTTGTCGCATTCTAAAAAATGCAATTATTCCTGATAACTGCATTATCGGTGCCGGTAGTGTTGTAGCTAAAGAGTTTAATGATACAAACTGTATTATTGCGGGAAATCCTGCAAAGGTCATAAAAGAGAAAATTGCTTGGGATCGTAATATTATATCAGAATATACCAAAAATGGTCCTTATAAATATTAAATATGTCAATCTAATAAAGGAGTAAATGAATGAAACCGATTATCCCGATTACTTTTTCTGTTGATGATAATTATGTAAAGCATGCTTCTGTTGTTATCAACTCTATTCTATCTAATTCAAGTAAAGAATATCATTATGAATTTATTATTTTTGATAATGGTATTTTAGATAAAACAAAAAAGTTATTGCAAAAAAGTTTAAAAAATTATCAAAACGCATCAGTTCGATTTTTGGATTTGCGTGTGAAAACATCAAAGTTTTTAACAACAAATATTCAGTCTGCCGCTATTTTTGATCGGTTATTCATTCCTGAAGTTCTTAAAAAATATGATAAAGTCATACAAATGGATGCTGATATGGTTGTGTTAGATGATATATCAAAGCTATACAACGAAGATATATCGGGGGTTTATGTCGGTTGTGTTGTAGACAGATTTATTCAACAACATATTAAAGATAAAGATTCCGTATGGCTTCGAGATGTTCCTCAATTACAGAAATATAATTGGAAAACTTATATTAAAAATTATCTTAAATTAAATAAACCGACCGAATATTTTAATGCCGGTATGATGTTGATGAATTTAAAATTAATGCGGAAAGATAAAATTTCTAAAAAATTGATAGATTATCTTCAAAAACATCAACCTTTGGCTTTGTGTGATCAAGATGCTTTAAATGCTGTTATTCAAGATAAAAAGAAAATATTATCCCCTCATTGGAATTTTGTAATAGATTTTTCAATTATTTATCCGGACGATATTTATTCCAAAACAAAAAATGAGCCGTTAGGCATTATTCATCGGAAATTATGGGATAATAATTATTTATTGGGATACAGTGATTATTATTATCAATATTTACCTAAAGAATTCAGTAATATTCAATATCGAGTACCCAAAGAAATAAAAGAAGAAGATATTACATTTGTTTGTACTGGCAAAATTTTCACAAAAGGTATTTTTACCACAAAAAAGTCTCTTCAATCTGTCAGAAAATATTTTCCGAAATCAAAAATAATTCTCTCCACTTGGGAAGGGGAAGATTTAAGTTCCGTACAAGGTTTGTGTAATGAAATAGTTGTTAATCCTTTGATGAGACCGACGTATTGGGCTCATTTGGAAAGTTGCCCATGGAAAGCGCTTAATACCTATGATTTACAACAATATTCTGTTCATAAAGGATTAAAAGCTTGTAAAACAAAATATGCTGTTAGATTTAGAACGGATTTCATTCTTCGAAATAGAAATTTTTTTAAGGAGTATCTTAGATTTAATAAAATATTTAATAAATATGAAGCTGATTGTCAAATTTTTGAAGAACGTGTACTTATTCATGAAACATTAACAATCAATCCGCATATTGGTGATTTGGGATTCACACAACATCCGGCAGATGTATTCCATTTCGGATTGACATCAGATTTACTGAAACTGTGGGATGGAGGTGTTATGCCTCGGTCAGTTTATAATTATTTTAATGAAGGACATCAAGAGCCAAACCCGTGCTTTTTTGCCAGCCAATATATTATTGAACAATATTTATGGGTTGCTTTATTGGAAAGATGCAGAAAAACAGCCGGTGTGCCGAGTTATTATTTGGCAAAAAATTCTGAATTGATTGAGTTAACCGATAGATTTTTTATTTCAAATTTTATTATTTTAGATGAGAAATTACTGGGAATTTCTTCTAAATTTGATAAAATTCAATATTCTCAAAAATATCGATTTTTTTCATTAAGACATTTTTGTGAGCGGTATTTAAATTTTATAGATAAATGTAGCGAAAATGTAAAAAATATTATTAAGTTATGCGATGATATAGAGAAAAGTAGAAATGATATGATTACTTTTTTAATCCCATTTCAAAAAATTTATAACATGATAACAAACTCTGTCTGTTTTCATAAGATAAAACAAATATTTCAATGGTTGATTTTACCTCTTTTATCATTGATATATCTAATTAAATATTATAAAATTTTATATAAGAGGTTGAAATAAATGATTAAGTTTTCCGATATAACGGTGATTATACAAGGGCAGGTTTATAAGGATGTTACCAATCTGGTCATTCGGTCCGTCAAAAAGTTTTTGCCGAATGCGCAAATTATTTTTTCAACATGTGATCAAAATATGTCCGATACGATTTCGGGCGTTGATCGGCTGATTGTTTCAAAAGACCCCGGGGGGTATCTTTATGC
>CANREI010000063.1 GCA_947629595.1 uncultured Alphaproteobacteria bacterium
GTTCCGGCTTTTTAAAACAGCTTATGCAACACACCGATTTAAAGCTTTAAATTTTGATACGGCGAATTGTTTTTTTTTCAACAACGGTAAAATATATTTTTTCCCCATTGTTTTATTATGCATAAAAAAATAATAAAATGCAAGCTAAAAAAAACTTTAAAACTTTAAAAATATTTGCTATATTTCATTATCAACAATTTAAAAAGGAAAAAACATGAAAAAATCATTCGCCGTTACCGAAAGAAATAAAGCCGTCATGCGCCGCTTTGAAATTATGATTAACACAAACGATAAAGCCTTGGCCGATGAATTGATTTGCGCCGATGCGTTGTTTCAAACGCCCGTTTCTCCCACGCCGTTAAAGGGGGGGCGGGGTATTTATCCGTTGTCGATTTTATGCGTTCCGGCTTTTCCGATGTTCAATGGAAAGCGCAACAAATGATTGCCGAAGGAAACATTGTTGCCGTTCTTTGGCATTTGACGGGCACGCATAACGGCACGTTTTTGGGGGTGAAACCAACCCATCAAAAAATATCAACAACGGTCATGAACTTTTATTATTTTAATGAAAACGGACGAATCATCAATGATATTGCCGCCGACGGTATGATCGGCATTTTGCGCCCGTTGGGATTGTGTCAATAACCCGTTACGACCCTTTGCAAACGCTTTTTTTAAGTCTCATATAAAAAAAGGCTGGTAATTTTCATTCATTTTTGATATAGTAAAAGAAAGGGCAGAAAAATGACAGAAAATCAATACATTCCCGATGTTTTCAAAAAAGAAACGCTCGGAACGGACATTCAAACGGAAAATTTGGAAAAAAAGGCCGATCAAGTGATTCGCGATTTAACAGGCACATTTCTTTTAAGCGCCAAAGAAAACATTATCCGATTAAAAGAATTGCTCTCTGTTTTGCAAACGCAATCTCAACCCTCGATTGCCAAAAAAGAGCTTTATCAAACAGCGCATGACCTGAAAGGGCAAGGCTCGGTGTTCGGTTATGCTTTAATAACGGCACTTAGCAGCAATATATGCAAAATTTTACAAAAAAACAAACTCTTATCGAATGAAGAACTTGATCTTTTGGAACAAGATATTGCCGATATGGCGCTTGTATTAACTTTTCCGCCACATACGCAAAATGAAACTTTACGCCATATTCAAAAACGATTGGATAACAATTCATGACAGATATCAATAAACCTCACTTGCTTGTAATTGATGATGATACGCGGTTGAGAAAGCTGCTGAATAAATATTTAAGCGAAAACGGCTTTCAAATTTCACAAGCCTCCAATGCCCTTGAAACAAAAGAACTTTTGAAACTCTTTACGTTCGATTTATTGATTATGGATGTGATGATGCCGGGACAAAACGGGCAGGAACTCACGAAAGAATTGCGCGCGTCGGGGTTTGAAACGCCCATTTTAATGTTAACGGCCATGGGCGACATTGATAATCGCATTTCGGGACTGGAAGCCGGCGCCGATGATTATTTGCCGAAACCTTTTGAACCCAAAGAACTCTTGTTGCGCATTAACAATATTTTAAAACGGCAAACACCTTTAAAAACCACCGATATTTATTTCGGCTCGTGTCGCTATAATACCAAAACGGGACAATTATATCAAAAAAATGAACCGATTTTACTCACAAATACCGAACAGGATTTATTGAAAATTCTGATTCGACATATCGGGAATCCCGTCACGCGCGAAGAGATTGCTCAACAAATTCAAACCGAAAACGAACGCGCCGTTGATGTGCAAATCACACGTCTGCGCAAAAAAATTGAAACAGATATTAAAAAACCGCTGTGTATTCAAACCGTGCGCGGACAAGGGTATGTATTGGTGCCGAAATGACAAAACGAAAATCTTATAAGCGTAAAAAATCGTTGCGACAAAAACTGCTGCTTCACTGGCAACACAGTTTTTATCGGTATGTTTTTCAAAACATATTATCTTATGTGCGTTACGGCATTCGCCAGATAAAACTGCACTTTATGCCGCGCAGTTTATTTTATCGATTCGTGCTGATTATTTTATTGCCGCTCATTATTTTACAAACCATTCTGTTTATTTTCTTTTATGATCGCCATTGGGATACGGTCAGTCGACGCTTGGCGGCCGATATTGCCGGAGAAATTCAAACCGTTGCCGATTATATCAACTATCAAAACCCGACGCCCGATGAATTAAGTATGACACTGAAACGGATGCAAAAAAATTTGGGGTTTAACATTTCTTTTTCTTACGATGCAAAACTCGAACAACAAAATCTTTATTATCACGGCACGGCGTTTCATTTGGCCAGCGCCGTTTTGGCACTCAAATATCCCGTGGATATGCGCGAACTGTCCAATCGATATCAACAAATTTCACTGCAACTGCCGAACGGCGTTTTAACAACCGTTGTGCCGCGAAAACGCTTTTTCAGCTCAACCGTTCACGTGTTTGTGATTTGGATGGTCGGCTCATCCGTCTTGTTGTTCTGGATTGCCTTTTTGTTTATGAAAAATCAGGTGCGATCGATTGAACGGCTTTCCAAAGCTTCCGAATTATTCGGTATGGGACATGACGTTCCCTTTAAACCGGGCGGTGCAACGGAAGTGAGACAAGCCGGTTATTCGTTTGTGCTGATGAAAAACAGAATTCAAAAATATTTAAGCGAACGAACAGCTATGCTGGCCGGTGTGTCTCATGATTTACGCACACCGCTCACGCGTATGAAACTGCAACTGTCCATGATGAAAGATGATGAAACGGCGGCCGATTTACAAACCGATGTGGCGGAAATGGAACAAATGCTCAACGGTTATTTGGCCTTCGCCCGCGGTGACGGCAAAGAAGAACCGCAAAACATTCGGTTGGATTCTTTGTTGGCGGATTTAATTGAAAAGCAGCGCAAAATCGGGCAAAAAATTGATTTTCACACCGAAGAAAGCATTTGCGTTTCAGCGCGGTTGAATGATATTTCGCGCGCCATTACCAACATTTTAAGCAATGCCGATCGCTATGCTTCCAAAACAAGCGTGTCACTGGGCGTGCGTGCGCAAACGGCTCGTATTATCATTGACGATAACGGCCCGGGTATTCCCGAAAACAAACGTCGCGACGTTTTCAAGGCGTTTTATCGGCTTGATGCCTCCCGCAACAAAGCAACGGGCGGTGTGGGATTAGGTATGACAATCACGCGCGATATTTTGCTCTCCCACGGCGGTGATATTACGCTTTCCCAAAGTCCGCTCGGCGGGTTACGCGTTATTATTACCATTCCGACACTGGTTGAAAATAAAAAATAACAACGCCTTGACACTTTTTTAAAAACAGATTATAATTTTAACATTTAAAAGAAAGGATCGGTCTATCAATGGGCATCAATGTAAAAAAAATTATTCGGGATCATTTGCCGGAACTCATTTCGAATAATGCCGATCAGGCTCTTTGGATTGTATTAACAGCAACCGGAAAAGAAAATAAAAAGTCAACGGCTCAAAAAGTACAGGCATTAGAAACCATTTTAAAAAACGGCGCCTTTGTTGATGCCATGTTGCCCCATCGCTCTATAACGCCGCTGCTTTACGCCGTCACGACTCGTCAAACGGAATGTGCAAAACTTTTTATGGATTACGGCGCCAACGTTCAATATCGCACTCCCACCGACATAACGCCTTTAAGCGTTGCCGTCAGGCTCAATGAAAATGAAACCGTGCAAGAACTGTTAAATCATAAAGCCGTTCCGGAAATTGATTTAATAATAACGGCTTTACACACTAAAAACATAAAAGCCGTTCGTCTTTTAATTCAGGCCGGTATGGATATTAACGCTTTATGGAACAAAAAAATTACGCCGTTGGGAATAGCCGTTATCAGGGAAAGCCATAAAGAAGTGGAATATTTGTTAAGTTTGGGCGCCGATCCGAATAAGCCGAATGCAAACGGCCTCACACCGTTAGGAGCGGCATTAAGCGGCAATCATATCGAGTCATTTCAAACCCTGATTGAAAGCGGTGCCGATGTCAATCAGCCGATTATGGGAAAACCTTTGCTTTTCTATGCGGCCGATGCGGGAAAAACGGCATTCGTTAAAGCCTTAATTCAAGCCGGTGCCGATACTAAATATACTGATGCAAACGGTCACGCCGCCTTACATTATGCCGCAACGCCGGAAATTCGACAACTGCTTTTAAATGCCCGTACCGATAAAAACACTCCAACCAAAAACGGACAAGCAAATTTGAAACCGATACAACGCGCTTCATTGCCTCACCGTTTCAAACAGGCCATTAAAACGATATTGAATAATCGGCAACGTTCATAACGATGCCTCCAAAAAGTGTTACAAAAATCGGACGGTTGTTTGAGAAGAAGCAATCGGAAAAATATGTTTGTTTTCGCTATTATTGGGGGGATAAATTCACATTATTGCTAATCTTTTCCCCCTGTCGGCGAATGTGATACGCTACTGAAAGCAGCGCATCGCTATGGGCCGATAAAGGGAAACAGGCGACAGGTTGGTTGATCTCACTTACATAAAGCGGAAGTGGCGGTATTGTGATCGGTGGGTCGACCCCCGGTATCGACTGTGGCATTGCCGAGGTTTACATCCCAAACACTACAGGGTTTATTACTCTTCTGCGGCCAAACCCAATCGGTCCAACCCCTGGCATTCAATGTGTTCCTTAATTCACCATCAGCACATGATTTACTTTCCGGTGCTTTACATCCTAACTCTTCAAAACTTACCAAGGTACCATATGTAGCCTTTCCTTGCGTCCCCAATGCTTCACAATACCGTTTCGCACTCCACCAATTCATATAAGGATCCTTGTAATAGGTTATTTCACCGACTTTTTCTTCTTCCGGCGTTTCCGTCTTTTCACATGTAAAGGTACAATCAGTGGATTCGTTACCTTCACTATCGCAGGTCAAACAACCTTTACTCCTGCAATAATATTCTGTTTTACCGTTTATATTACAATCTTGATTTATCGTGCAAGAATTAACGACACATTCTTTATATTTATTATTCCAACTTTCGCCCTCCGGACACGGTTCACAAACGCCTTGTTCGGTATTGCAAACAGGTTTATTAATATCTTTTTCAAAGCAATTTTCATTTCTGATACACTCAACACATCTTAATCCTTCACTATCCCACAAAAGATTATCCGAACATTGAATGCATGTACTGTCTTTTGAGCAGTGATAACTTGTTCCTTGTGCTTGGCATTCCTCTTCCGTTTGACAGGTTGTGCATTCATTTCCCCTGCACACCAATGCTTCTTCACAATCCGTGTTTTCTACGCATTCCACGCACGTATTGGTTTCCGTGTTGCATTTAGGTGTATCAGGCATATCGGTGCAATCGCCATCTGCTATGCATTCAACACAATCCGTACCATTCCAAATGCCGCTTTCGCAGGTTTTACAGGTATTATCTTCACAATAATCTGTATTATAGGGGCAATCATCATCTGCCGTGCATTCTACACAAACATGACGATCGGTATCACAAACCGGCGTGTTTTCTAACAATTCACATTCTGCATCCGTGTCGCATTTCACCGCATTCGAATCCGAATCGGCACCGAAGATTACTTTTAATGTGTTGAGCCCCTCGCTGCAAACGCCTTTTTCTCCCTCTGCCGCATCAACCGATTTCCCGTTGATATAAAAGGCAATTTCATTATCCATTTTACCAATTAAATTGGCAAGAGGCTTGCAAATGCCTTCGGGAATTTTTTGCATTTCAATATAATAGGCGTTCGCAACAGCGCAGGAAACCACTTTATCGGGTATGGATGTTTCCGTTTCCATATCAAGACAATCAAAATTCGTTTTATATCCGTTAAATTGAATGTTCCCGCTATCGTAAGGGGAGCCAAGAGTTAATTTTTCCGTCCCTTGAGCAATTTTTATTTGTGCATCGGTACGCATGATATTCATTTCATGGGCAATTTGGTTGGCTTGATAATAGTTCATTGCCAATCTATACCCTACAATCCCGCCGATGGACAGAATAGCAATAATGGCCAGCACCCCAAGCATTTCAACCATACTCCGCCCGCTTTGAGATTGATTTTCAAATTGTTTTTTTGATTTTCTTGTCATTTTCCGACTCCCTTTCACTCTACGAATAGCATAAAATAAACGTACCTTTAATGCAACGCGGATTCGGGGGCAAAAATTGCCTTTAAAATGCCAAAATCAAGCACTCAAAAACACTCGAAAAATCAATTATTTTGGGCCAAAATAAAAATTTTTTCAAAATTTTAAAAAAAAGTGTTGCAAAAATCGTACGTTTTTTTGAGGACAGATAACTGGAAAAAAATATGTTTATTTTATTCGGTATTCGTTGATTTGACCTTTCTTATTTTCGGCACATCGCGCTATCCCACAATAGCGGGATAGCACTTCCCGCCGAAAATAAGAAAAATAAAACAATGCTGCTTTTTCTGCTTGACATTGATTTAAAAAGTTTTTATTCTGAAGATAAGACAAGTGATGTGTGCCCCGAGGTATGACAACCTCTTTAGATGTGTCCTTGAAAAAGGATAAGTTTGATTGTCCTGTTTTTTGATAAACAAGGCAAATAATCGAACGATCGGAAGGTGGTAAAATAAACCTTTTGGTCAAGTACTGCGCTATCTCTTGTGAATAATTCTCAACTTCCGGTCGCCTCTCATCAAGGCGATTTTTTTTGAATATGCATGAAAAATTGCATCAAAAAAACGTACGTTTTTTGCAACACTTTTTTTTAAAATTTCAAAAAAATTTTTTATTCAGGTGCAATTTTTTGATTTTTAAAGATTTTTTACTTGTTTGTTTGATTTTTTGCAAGTGCTTGAAAAGTGTCGAAAAAATCGTTGCA
>CANREI010000064.1 GCA_947629595.1 uncultured Alphaproteobacteria bacterium
AAGCAAAAACACCCCTTCACCGAACATTCTCAAACGAAAGCCTTTAATGAGGTTTTAAAACAAGCGGCCAAATCGGACAAGGCGTTTACAATCAATGAATTTATGTTGCGCTCTCAATCACAGGCGCAATATGCCGATGAAAACATCGGACATTTCGGGTTGGCATTGGAAAGATATGCACATTTTACGTCTCCCATTCGTCGGTATGCCGATTTAACGGTTCATCGGGCTTTAATCAGTGCGTTAAAATTAGGTGAAGGCGGCTTAACACCCGATGAAGAAGCGACTTTCAAGCAAACGGCAAAACATATTTCTTATACCGAGCGACAAGCCGCTTCCGCCGAACAAGATGCCAAAGACAGATATATTGCCGGCTTTTTACAAAGCAAATTGAATAAACGGTTTGACGGCAAAATTGCATCGGTTACAAGTTTCGGTTTATTTGTGCGATTATTACCGTTCGGAACGGACGGATTTATTCCGCTTCAAGCATTATCCGATGATTTTTACGAGTTTGACGAAGAAAAGCAACTGCTTGTCGGGCGCGGAAAAGGCAAAACATATCGTTTGGGCGATTCCGTAAAAGTTATTTTACGCCAATGTGATGTTTTAACCGGCCGATTAACTTTACAACCGATAAAATAAAAAAGCACCGCTTTTAAAAGCAGTGCTTTTTGAAGGAATATTGTCACTTACTTTTTCACCAGTTCAAATGAAACGCTTGAATCGCCTAATTCTTCCGTTATCGGAGTCGTTAAAGCTTTATCCGCGCTCAATTGTGTTGCCAAAACCTGCTCGCAAATATATTTTTGATGTTCGGCAACGGCTTCTTTAATTAAAGCCGAATCTGTTTGAAAGTAAAGACAAATGCGATCGGAAATATCAAAGCCCTGCTCTTTTCGCGCGGCTTGAATCATACGCACGAAATCCCGCGCGATGCCTTCTCTTTCCAATTCCGGCAAAACTTGCGTATCCAGCTGAATAACCGCCGTATTATCGGGTAATGCCTGCCCGTTTAAGCCGTCTTTCAACACCAGGCGCAACTCATATTCTTCCGGCTCCAACGTTTGTCCGCCGATATTTAACGTACCGTCGGCGTTTTTCTGCCAATTATTTTGCTTGGAAGCGGCAATAATATCTTTCATATATTGCCCGAGACGTTTGCCGATTAAAGGCGTTTTCAAATATAAAAACGTATCGGCCACCGAATGAACGTTTGTATTCAATTCAACTTCTTTCACATTGACTTCATCTTTCAACACTTCGACAAAATCATATAAATCGGCGGCATTTTCACCGGCAATCATCATTTTCTTCAACGGTAACCGATTGCGCAATTTATGCTCTTCCCGAATGGACTTCACGGTTGAGGAAACCGTGCGAATTAAATCCATTTGACTCATCAGTTTTTCATTGACCGTTAAAGCCGATACATTCGGATAATCGGTTAAATGAACCGACTCATGCCCCGTTAAGCCGCGATAAATAAATTCGGTTGTCATGGGCATTAAGGGCGCCATCACGCGACAAAGCGTTTCCAAAACGGTGTAAAGCACATTAAAGGCATTTAAATCTTCTCCGTCCCAAAAACGCGCCCGCGACCGACGAATATACCAATTATTCAAAATATCCAAAAATTCGGCACAATCGGCACAAGCCCTGTTCATATCGTATTCCTGCATGGAAGCATATACATTCTGCGTTAAAATGCGTAACTTTGATAAAATGTATTTATCCAGCACATCGGGCGAATCAACCGTTTTGGTGGCTTTAATGCCCTCGGCATTGGCATAGAGGCAGAAGAAATAATAGGCATTCCACAGCGGTAACAAAGCTTTGCGGGCGCTTTTGGCCACTTCTTTACCCTCCTGATCCAAGGCGACGTTTCCGCCTTTAATAACGGGCGATGAAATTAAAAACCACCGAAGCGCATCAGACCCCATTGTGTTTAAAATAATGTTCGGATCGGGATAATTTTTCAGCTTTTTCGACAGTTTCACACCGCCTTCCGCCATAATCAGCCCCGTACACAAACAGCTTTTAAACGCCGGCTTATGATGCAATGCCGTTCCCAACACATGCAGCGTATAAAACCAGCCGCGCGTTTGGTCAATGGCTTCCACAATAAAATCGGCCGGAAAATGATTTTCAAACCATTCTTTTTTCTCAAACGGATAATGAATTTGCCCTTCCGGCATGGAACCCGATTCAAACCAGCAGTCAAACACATCACTCACACGCCGCATCATGGTTTTGCCGCTCGGATCATCGGGGTTGGGATAAACCACCGAATCAATCATCGGCCGATGCAAATCGGTGACGGTTATACCCGTTTTTTCCTTAATTTCTTTCACGGAACCGAACACATCAATGCGTTCAAACGCCGGATTATCCGATTTCCAAACCGGAATCGGCGTTCCCCAAAAACGATTGCGCGAAATAGACCAATCCCGCGCGCCTTCCAGCCATTTTCCGAAACGGCCGTGTTTAATATGCTCGGGCGTCCACGTGATTTGCTCGTTTAAGGCAACCATTTCATCGCGGAAAGCCGATACCTTCACAAACCAACCGCTCATGGCTTTGTAAATGAGCGGCTGATCCGTGCGCCAACAATAAGGATAACTGTGCGTGATTTGCTCTTTTTTCACCAACAAATGATGGTTTTTAAGCCACGCCATAATATCTTCATTCGTGTCAAAAACCTGACGCCCCTGATAATCGGGCACTTCCGCCGTAAAGCAACCGCCCTCGTCTACCGGACACACAACCGGAAAATCTTTATTTTGTGCCCGACACACATCAAAGTCATCTTGTCCGAATCCGGGCGCAATATGCACAATGCCCGTTCCGTCTTCCGTTGAAACAAACGTACCGGCCAAAACTTTAAAACACCCTTTTTCTTTTAAGTTTTTAAAATAGGGGAACATCGGCTCATAAGATAAGCCGACCAATTCGGATCCTTTGATTGTTCCGACCTGCCGGGCCTGTTGTAACTGTTGTTTATATCGTCCCGACAAGGCTTTGGCCAACACATATTTTTCATTTCCTTCCTGCATAACGGCATAATCAATATCGGCACCGACGGCAATCATTAAGTTGGAAGGCAATGTCCACGGCGTTGTTGTCCACACAAGCAGATTTAAATTATTTTCCAATTTAAACAAAACGGTAATTGCCATATCGGTTTTATCCCGATAGCCTAAATTCACTTCAAAATTGGAAACGGGCGTTTGCGCGCTCCACGAATAGGGCTGCACGCGGTAATCTTCATAAATCAACCCTTTCTCATACAATGCTTTAAAGTTGGCAATAATGGATTCCATAAATGATAAATCCATTGTTTTATAATCGTTGTTAAAATCAACCCACCGCCCGATTCGACGGAACATATCCGTCCAAATGGTGGAATATTTCAACACGTTTTGCCGACAAAAAGCATTGAACTTATCAATTCCGTAAGCTTCAATGTCTTTATGTCCCGAAACGCCCAGCTCTTTTTCGGCCGCCATTTCTGCCGGCAAACCGTGACAATCCCACCCGAGCCGTCGTTCAACTTTTTTGCCGCACATGGTTTGAAAACGGGCAACCGAATCTTTCACATAAGAAATCATCATATGTCCGTAGTGCGGTAATCCGTTCGCAAACGGAGGACCGTCATAAAAAACAAACTCTTCTGCCGTTTCTCTGATTTTAACGGATTTTTCAAACGTCTTTTCTTTTTCCCAAGAGGCAATAATTTCTTTTTCCATTTCGGGAAAACTCATTTTTGACGGTAAATCCGGATAATATTTTTGTTGCACCATATTTTTTCCTTTTGTTAATTTTGCGAATAGATTGAGTATACCAAATTACGAAAAAAAATCAAGGTTAAATCGGCATATTTTATTTTTTTCTTATCCCTTTGCCGAAAATGAAAACGTGATTTGCGTTGCCGTTTTATCAAGATGCAAAACGCTGTTATTTTCTTTCATCCATTCACTAATCCATAAAGCGGCCATATATTGCGGATTGAACACCTGCTCTTTTGAGAGTAAAATATTTTCTTTGACCGAATCCAACAAAACCGTTTCACCCGAAAACGTAACCGCATTCGGCAAAAAGGTAATTGTGCCGCCGCGCAGCAAACATTCCGTTGCCAACAACACAAATGCCAACGACAGGCGATTTTCAATCGCACCGTTCAGATGAAACGTTGCCGTGATTGTTTCCAAATAAGCGGTGGCAATCGGGGTTTCTATTTTGGTATCCAACCCGAGTAACGCCCGAAAAAATTTTAACCGTGCCGCCAACACACCCGCCGAATTTTTTAAAAGTGCCAATCCTTCCGTCATAAAATCCGCATCAATTTCCGCCAATTCCGCCGTGTTACGAAGCGTGCCGATAATACCGGCCAAATCATGACTCATTTTTGTTACATAAACTTCATTTAATGTCATTTGCTTTCCTTTATTTGTTTTGTGTTTGATTTTCCCGAGATAAATAATTTTTAATATGTTCGCCGATTTTGTCAAACCGTTGAATCACAATCATACCGGCCGTTTCACAAATTTTTCTTTTACAAGAAACCACATCACCCGTTTCGGCTTCATATCCCAACAAAGGCAAGGAGCTGACCTGCTTTTGCGAACGACCCGATAAATAAACAAAAATCGGTTTTTTCGGCTTTTTCTTCTTCAAAAATTCGGCCAACTCCATTTCGAACTGACTGTTTGTTTTGCCGATAACCAAAATGGCTTTCGTTTTAGAATCGGCCAATAAAGATTCCACAATCGGCACAAACGAGGTTCCCAATAACGTGCCGGATCCGATACCGATACAGGTTGATACGCCCAATTCGTTTTCCGATAACTGTTGGACCGACTCGTATGTCAACGAACTGGATCGCGACACAATACCGATAGAACCTTTCGGAAACAAATTCGCCGGCATATTTCCCGCCAGCACCTGTTCCGGCACCACAATTCCGGGAGAGGCCGGCCCGATTAAATAAACATGATGCTTTTGTGCCAATTCCCGCATCCGCAAAATATCGTGATACGGCACATGCGTTGTTGTGCAAATAATGAGGGGAATATGCGCTTTAATGGCTTCTTCGGCATCGGCAAACACGCGTGACGGACTGGAAAAAATAACGCTGACAACCGGTTTTGTTTTGTGAACCGCTTCTTTCACGTTGGCAAACACGGGAATATCCATAAAGCGGGTAATGCTTTTATCCCGACTGATTCCGCTCACGATATTGGAACCGTATGCCAAGGCTCTTTCAATATGAACGGCACCCGTTGAACTGGTAATTCCCTGACAGATAATCGGCGTTGACTTTGTCGGCATTTCAATTTTCATGACAACTCTCCCACGGCATTGATAATGGCTTTCACCGCTTCTTCCGGCTTTTTAATCACCACGAACGGCAATCGGCTCTCAAACAAAAGCCGTTCGCCGATATGAGCGTTTGTTCCGTCCATTCGTACCACCAGCGGAATATCGCCCGAAATTTCCCGTGAAGCGTCAATCAACCCTTGCGCAATGGTATCGCATCGCGTTAAACCGCCGAAAATGTTAATAAACACGCCGTCAACATTCGGCTCGGATAATGCCAGTTTAAAAGCACGCGCTACCGAATCGCCCGTCGGCTCCGTTCCCACATCCAACAAACAGGCCGGACGCCCGTTATGCACCCGTAATAACTCCACGGTTGCCCCGCCCAAACCCGAACCGTTGACCAAACAGGCAATATTGCCGTCAAACGGCGTATATCTGAAATTATATTTTTGTGCCAAAGCCTGTCGTTCGTTTCCTTCCGGCGTTTCTTTCAAAACAACCACATCCGAAAATCGATTAACGGCTTCGTTATCAAACACAATGCGACCGTCTTCAATCACCCAATTATTTTTAAGCGTTAACACCAGCGGCCGAAACTCAACACAAATGGCATTATAATTTTCGAATAAAGAAAACATCTGACGCAAAACAACCATGAGTTTGGCTTCCGTTAATCCGCTCACGTCAATATAGCGCAACACCTTGTACCAAAAAAGCAAACTCGGCTTTAAATGCGGTATTTCAAACTCTTTTAACTTGCCTTTTTTCTCAACGGCAATCACATAAGCATGGCGGGCAAAATCAATTCGAACGGATACATTCAATTTTTCTTTGGCCTGACAAACTTCTTCCACATAAACCCGTCGAACAATTTGCGCTTTTTGCATGGACGGCGTTAAAAAGGGATGCCCTAACATTTTTTCCGCCCGTTTAACCACTTCATCAATGCCGAATGCCGTTTGCACGCCGCTTTTTTCATCCATATCGGCATCGGTAAAATAGCCGACCGAGCGATTCACATCATGAATTTGCACTTTAATCTGCCAGGCTTTCCCGCCGATTTGTTCGGCAATTTCTCCGGCTTCTTTGGGGGTATAAGCAACATTTCCGTTTAAAATCGGCAATTTATGCTCTTTAAAAAAGCGTTTGTTTTGATATTCGTGAATGTCCATACTGCCTCTTTTAACGAAAAGAACCCTCTCTTTTTTTACTTTGACATAAAAGGAACGGAAAGTCCAGTTTTTTTTAATTGACAAATCGGAAAAAAATTGTTAAAGTATATTCATTCGGCAATTCTGTCCGATTTGAAAGCATTGATGTTCATTATTTGACTTTCTGTAACTTCCCTGATTTAATTATTTAAGAGGCTTTTATGCAACTGAAAGATTTAAAGAAAAAAACGCCGTCCGAACTGCTTATTTATGCTGAAGAGCTCGGCGTTGAAAACGCACCGTCTTTGCGCACGCAAGATTTAATGTACGCCATTTTAAAACGCTTTTCCGAATCGGAAACCACGCTGTACGG
>CANREI010000065.1 GCA_947629595.1 uncultured Alphaproteobacteria bacterium
ATTTTTAAGGCGTTAATGCCTTGTTTTCATTATTTGAGAGATTCTTTCTCTCAATAAATAGCATAAAATAAACGTACGATTTTTGCAACACTTTTTTTTGATTTTTTTAAAAAAAATTTATTTTGGTCGGAATTTATTGATTTTTCGAGTGTTTTTGAAGGGGCATTTTGGGCGTTTTGAGGGCAATTTTTACCCCCGAATCCGCGTTGCATTAAAAGTACGTTTTTTTGGAACAGGAAAATTAAGTTACCAAAAATTTATATCACTTTTTTACCTTTATATATCTAATTAAAAATTAAGGTAAAATTATTTTTTTATAAAAAATTTTGAGCCATAAAATAAAAGAAATTTTTCTTTTCTTCTCATTTCTGTTTTATTTGATGGCAGAACGGATTATCTCCGCCTGCTTTCCCCGGATAATAACGATTACGATGAATCACACTACCGCTATTGAGCCTGAGAACCCATGAGTCGCAACCGGGCCCCTTGTTTCTCATCCATAAATAGTGCCATTCTCCGCCATACATTTTTATGAATTCTTGAATGATTGATGATACATTATTATACCGTACTGACGGTGATGATGGAGATTCACCGGCCTCGGCTTTACAATATCCCATTTTTTCCTTAGAAATATCAGGAGTATCTTGATCATTATAGCACTGCCAATCAATATCTTCCCAACCACCCATAAATTGGGGCTGACTGGCAGGATCCAGGCATTGTGATTCATCTCCGCCTGTTTGTGCGGCACAAAACCGGCAAGCACTATACCATGTCATATATTGACCTGATCCATAAAAGTTTTCCCCTCCGATGTCAGTTGCTTGTTCACTTATCAGATCAGCCTTCACACGCCGACACTGTCCCCCGATATAATCAGGATCTTCATTTGAAAATTCAATATCGCAAGCATATCCGTATCTCATAAAGCAATAGTAACCGGATTTACCATTCACATTGCATTCTTGATTTGTATGGCACGAAGTCACAACACATTCTTTAAATTCATCGCTCCAACTTTCACCTTCGGGACAGAGTTCGCATTCGCCTGTATTCATATTGCAAACGGGATTCATTTCTTTATCGGTACAATGCTCATCAGCCGTACAGGTAACACACTTGTTTAACGTATCACTCCACCGGTTAGGACACGGTTCGCACTTATTGTTTTCATTGCAAATCGGCTTCTCCGTTCCTTTTTTAAGACAATCGCCATCTTCTGTGCATTCCACGCAACTTGTTCCGTTCCAAACACCGCTGTCACATGTTTTACAAACATTATTTTCACAATAATCTGTATTATAGGGGCAATCATCATCTGCCGTGCATTCCACACAAACATGACGAGTCTCATCACAGAACGGTGTGCTTTCTAATTCTTTACAATCATCATCTCTTTCACAATGTGTTAAATCTGATACGGTTTCTCCCGAAAATACGGCATATAAATCATTTTCTCCTTCTTGACAAGTACCCCCTTCCTCATATTCCGAATCGTTTACAGAAAAAGCAATTAAATTATCCATGCCGTTAATGAGACGTATGAGCGGTTGACATACGCCGTCCGGAATTTTGGGTAATTCAATAAAATAAGCATTTGCAATTTGGCATGAAACGGTTTCATCGGAAATAATATCATTTTCATCAACATATTTGCATCCGAAAGCGGTTTCATAACCGTTAAAATTGATTTTATTCTCATCGTAAGGCGCCCCGAGGGTTAATTTTTCCGTGCCTTGGGCGATTTTTATTTGCGCATCCGTACGCATCATATTCATTTCATGCGCAATTTGATTCGCCTGATAATGATTCATTGCCAATCTGTATCCCACAATCCCGCCGAGCGATAAAACCCCGATAATGGCCAAAACGCCCAGCATTTCAACCATTGAACGCCCGTCTTGTGAGTGTATTTTGATTCTGTTTTGTTTTCCTGCTTCCCCGCATATAGTTTTCGGTTCATTGCTTTGTATATATTCTGTTTGTGATTGATTTTGAATTTGTTTTAAGTGTTTTTTTTCGAATTGTTTTGTCATTTTCCGACTCCCCGTTTCCCCTGGTGCGATTTGTTCTTTATTTCCTTGTGTTTCCGCGTGTTTTAACTGATTTTTTCTTGCATATTTCGTCATTTTTTACTCCCGTTGCTGATAGAAATAGCATAAAATAAACGTACCTTTAATGCAACGCGGATTCGGGGGCAAAATTTACCCACAAAAAGCCAAAAATGACCCTTCAAAAACACTCGAAAAATCAATAAATTCCGGCCAAAATAAATTTTTTTTAAAATTTTAAAAAAAAAGTGTTGCAAAAATCGTACGTTTAATGCAACGCCAAATATTCTTGTTTTTCAAGAAGTTAAACAAAAAAACACCCGTTTAACGCAACGTTTTTTCTTGAATTGATTGATGAGAGAAATTTCTTATTCCGGCAAATGCCTGTCAACTTTGGGAACAAGCGTTTCCGCCGTTTCCGTTGTTTCACGAACCCGCGAAAAAGAAGATAACGTTTGATTCTCTTTTGTCGGTGAACTATTTTCCGCCTCAGCCGACTTTTTTTGCGCCTGATACAACGAATTGTGAAGTGTTGAAAGCGACTCCTTTTCGAAATCCGAATCATTTCCCGAAACGGGAATTAACAAATCTTCCGCTTTTTGTGCAACAGGCGGAAAATAAATATAAACATGATTTTGGCGCAAAACTTCTTCCAAATTCTGATGATTTAATAAAGAATACATTTGAGCAACGGTTCTGCCGCGGTAATTATAAACATCAACGGCCGCGCCCTTTTGATGCAACAAGTCAAACATTTCATATTGTCCGCTGCATGCCGCCGCAGTTAACGGAAAAAGACCTTCCGCATTTTCCTGATTCAAATCGGCCCCGTGTTGCACCAACAAATCAATTACCCGCTCGTTATTTCCGTAAACACCGTACATTATTGTGCCGTTACGAGCGTTATCAAGCGCATTCACGTGCGCACCCGCCTTTAACAAGGCCTCAACCGCTTGTTCGTCACCCTGCCTTGCGGCCAGCATTAACGGCGTTTGTCCGCTGAAATTACAGGCGTTCACGTTCGCCTTGTTTGCCAACAAAAAATCACGCAACACATTATTTCGATTTTCAACGGCAATGTGTAACAACGTGTTTTGCGACTGATTGCAACTTTCCACGCCTTTTTCGGCATAGGGCAACAGCAGCTTTAAAATTTCAAACCGTTCGGGCTTTTGCGCCGCCTTTGTCAGAACCGTTTCGCCGCCGATTTCAAACCGATCAACATCCGGCGTGTCACTGCCGTATAAGTAAGACTGAACGTTTTGATATAAATTTTTTTCAACGGCATACCACAACGCCGAACGATTTTTCTTATCCGATGCGTTTAAATTAACGGGACATTTTGCCATAACATAATTAAACACCGCCGAATCTTGATTGCACGCGGCATAGTGCCCGACGGAACGACCCTCTTTATCTTTAACATACAGATCGGGATCGTTTTTCAACAAGGCTTCTATCTCCTCACGCGAGCCGTTTTGACATAAATATAAAAGGGCGGAACAGCCGTTTGCATCTTTTACGTTCACATCGGCGCCCCGATCCAAAAAATGTTGCGCTTGCTTTAAATTTCCGGCGGAAACGGCCAATAAAAACGCTTTATTTAATTTTTTTTGCTCGGCCGATGAGAGTCTTTTTATTTTCATTTGTATCCTTTATTATTCGGACTGATTATATCACTTAAATGAACGCTTGTCAACGAATTTTGACCTGTTGCACCGTTTTTCCGCCCCTTTTTAAAAAGACAGCTTAATTCAAAAGCGCGGCAATTTCCCCGATAAAGCGCTTCACGGCTTTTATTTTATTTTGACCGCTTCCCCACGGGCGCGAAACAATCAGTTTGTTATCACTTCTCAACCGAACCGTTCCCGCTTGATGCATAATAAAATCAATCAGCTTTTGCGGCTGCGGAAACGTGTTTTGCCAAAAACCGATCACCGCTCCTTTGTCATTTAATTGCAACGAATCAATATAAGCCGCCCGACACATTATTTTCACTTCAACGCTGGTAAATAAATTATCAACCGTTTCGGGATAAGAACCGAAACAATCGGTTAATTCCTCTTTCAACGCCTCTAATTCCGCCGTACTTTCCGCCGTGCCGATTTTGTGATAAAGCTCTAAACGGGTTTGAAAATCGGGAATGTAACTTTCGGGAATTAAAACCGGCAATCCCAACGATAATTGCGGCGAAAAGGCAATGAGTTCGCCTTTCTTTTGCTTTTCTTTCAATTGCTCAACGGCTTCCTGAAACATTTTTTGATACAACGCCACACCGATTTCCCGAATATGCCCCGATTGCTCTTTTCCGAGCAAATTGCCCGCGCCGCGAATGTCCAAATCGTGACCGGCCAACTGAAAACCGGCCCCGAGTTTATCAAGACTTTGCATCACTTCCAGCCGTTTTTGCGCCGATTCGCCCAAATGATGCGGCGGCAGCGTGAAATAAGCATACGCCCGAATTTTACCGCGCCCGACCCGTCCGCGCAGCTGATAAAGCGACGCCAAACCGAACATATCCGCCCGATACACGATGAGCGTATTGACAAACGACATATCCAATCCCGATTCGATAATACCCGTTGCCAATAACACATCAAACTGACGCGTTTGAAAATTCTGCATAATCTTTTCAAGCTGCTTGCCCGGCATTTGTCCGTGCGCTTTCACGATTTTCAAATCGGGCGTGACGGCCGAAATAAGCTGTTCGACTTGCGGCATATCGGCAATGCGCGGCGTTACCACAAACACACCGCCTCCGCGAAAATGTTCCCGCAACAAGGCTTCTTTAATCATAACCGGATCAAAGGGCATCACAAACGTTTTAACGGCCAATCTGTCCAGCGGCGGCGTTGCAATCACCGATAAATCTTTCACCCCCGCCAAAGATAATTGCAGCGTTCGCGGAATGGGTGTAGCGGAAAGCGTTAAAATATGGGCATTTTTTTGCATTTCTTTCAGCTTTTCTTTATGCGCCACACCGAAATGCTGTTCTTCATCAATAATCACCAACCCCAATCGCTTAAAATGAACGGAATCGGATAAAAGCGCATGCGTTCCGATCACAATATCCGCCTGCCCGTTCGACAAAGCCTCTTTCACCGTTTTCGTTTGCTTTTGGCTGCTTAATCGGGAAAGGGAGTCAATGCGAATCGGAAAACCTTGAAAGCGCTCTTTAAATGTTAACACATGTTGCCGTACCAATAACGTTGTGGGCGCAATCACGGCTACCTGCAAGCCGTTAATGGCCGCAATAAACGCCGCACGCAGAGCCATTTCCGTTTTGCCGAAACCCACATCGCCGCACACAAGCCTGTCCATAGCCTTGCCCGATGCCAAATCTGCCTCAATTTCCTGCATGGTACGTAACTGATCCTCGGTTTCGGCATAGGGAAAGCGAAAACAAAATTCCTGATAGGCCTCAATCGGCGGCACCAACGCTTCCGCCTTATTCAATGCCCGCAGCCCTGCCGTTTGCATTAACTTTTCCGCCATGGCAAACAAGTCTTTTCGCACCCGTTCCCGCCGATTGATAAAAGATACGCTTCCCAATGTATCCAACGGCGTATTCTCATCACCCGAGCCGTATTTGGACAGCATATCCATATTTTCCACCGGCACAAACAATTTATCGCCTTTGGCATATTCCAACGCAACGCAATCATGCGTAACACCCCCCGTTTCAATGGGTTTTAAGCCGATAAATCGCCCGATGCCGTGCGTTTGATGCACAATTAAATCACCCGTTGACAAAGCAGCCGTATCAAAAATTTTATTCTTCCGCTTTGTCACCTGTCGCAGCGGTTGCCGTTCGCCCGACACGTCATTTTGGGTAATCAGGCGCATATTTTCATCGTAAAAACCGTTTTCAAACGGCGCGACAAGCAGCGACGGGGCCTTTTCCAACGCCTCTTTCAACGAATGCGCCTCGTTCAAAATCAGCCCGTGCGCTTCCATCACACCTTTTAACCGTAACAAACTGCTTTGCGAATAAGCCGTAAAAATACACCGTCGCACTTCATGACGCACCAAATCGGCACAGGCATCAAAAGCATTTTTGCCCTGCGCGGTATGCGTAAAAACCTCACCGACTCTGGCACCCGCATCGGGTTGCCCGGGCCGCACGAACGGCGAAAAAACAAGTGCTTCTTTTTCCGACAAAATATGTTGAATTTCCTCGGTTGTCAAATAAAGCCAACACGGCCGAACGGGCAGATATTTATCATCATTCATCAACGGATTTTTTAAATAGAGTTGCCGGGCATCATAATATTCTTCAATCAAGGCTTCCTGCGCCGAAAAAGCCTCATGCGTTCTGTTTTCCATGGAAAACGAGGCATTCGGCAAATAATCGAAAAGCGTTTGCAATTCTTCATGCAGAAGCGGCAAAAAATGTTCAATCCCCGGCACACTTTGCCCGTTTGAAACACTTTCATAAATAAAATCATTCCCGTCAAAACCGTTCATTTGCCGATAACGCGTACGAAACAAAGCAATGCTTTCGGGCGTTAAGCGATATTCCGACACCGGCTTAATCAACACTGCCTCCGTTTCCGTCAGCGTTCTTTGCGTTGTTTCATCAAAAAGACGCAGCGAGTCAATTTCATCACCGAAAAAGTCAATGCGAACGGGGTGCGTCATACCGCCCGAAAAAACATCAATCAATCCGCCCCGAACGGCATATTCGCCCGCTTCCATAACCGTGCCGGTTAAATGATAGCCGTTTTCGCTTAAAAACGTGCGTAA
>CANREI010000066.1 GCA_947629595.1 uncultured Alphaproteobacteria bacterium
AAGTGATTTACTTCATAATAAAGAAAAATTCTTAACGAACGCACATCACTGTCATAAACGGCTTTCAACGGCCGAAACGCCGGATTTAAACACCCTAAATTGCGCTCATATTGACCGTAATAAGAAAGCGCCGTTTGAATATTTTGATAACTGTCCGACGAAATCAGGCGAAAATAACCCTCGGCCAACGACTCGTTTTTCTTGATTTTTTGACGCATTTCCTCCGTTAAATCGGGATAAAAAAGCCGACTTTCTTCCGTCCACGCCAAATCTTCCTTGCGCCCCAAAAACACCGAACTTAACACAAGCGCACTTACGCATTTTTCATATTTTTCGGCAAATAACAACGCCAGCGTTGCTCCATAGGAGGATCCGGCAACAATTAAATTTTTAATCGGCCATTTTAAATGCTTTAATAATTTAATTGCATCTTCCGCGGCGGCATAAGGGGTATTGTTACGATAAATATCTTTGCTTGTCGAAAGTTTGCACCCGCGCTGATCAAAAAGCAAAACGCGATATTTTTTTAAATCAAACGCCGTTGCCTGATGCGCCGATGCCCCGCCGCCCGGCCCGCCGTGAAAGCGAATAACGGTTCTGCCTTTCGGATTTCCGAACGCCATATAATGAATTTCGTGTCCGTCACCCACCGAACAAAAGCCTTCCTGAAAGGGGGCTGGCAACGGAGAAAAAAATTTAAAAAATTTCATAAAATATCCTTTTTTAATCAATAAATTAAAATCAAAAATTAAAGTTTTACAAAAACACAAAAAATTTTCTTTTTTTTATCTTATCAAAAAATAAAGGACTTGTCAAAACAAAAAAAATTATCCGGTTTTAAAAAAATTTCTTGCATTACATAAAAAATATTGTATGCTGATAAATGAATCGGATTTATCTCCACTTGTCCCGATTCAAACACATGTTGTGTTCATGAGGACTAAACGGAGCCGTAAACTATTCCGTCAGCCGTTGCGATAAAACGGTCGGCGGTTTTTTATTGCTTCCTTTCACAAAACAAGCGGGTTATAAAAAAGAAAGGAAAAACAATGTTAAAAACAGCAGAATATGTCTCTTTGGGACACCCCGACAAAACAGCGGATTTTATTTCTTGCGCTCTTTTGGACGAAGCCATTCAACAAAATCCGGCCGTTAAGTTTGCCGTGGAAGTGATGATTAAAGATAATACCGTTGTTTTGGGCGGTGAAATCGGCGGCCTTCACGATTTTTCGTTTTTGGAAGAGACCGTTCGAAACGCATTAAGAACAATCGGTTATAACGAGCGTTATGCTCGTCTTTGGGGACAAAATGCCATTGATGTTTCAAAAATAAACATTATCAATCTCATCGGGCTGCAATCGGCGGAAATTGCCCAAGGCGTTACCAATAACGGCTGGGGCGATCAAGGCATTTTCGTGGGATATGCCGTAAAAAACACGCATTTTATGCCGGCCGAATTGGTTCAAGCGCGGGCGCTCAATCGGGCTCTTTACGAAAAAGCCAAAACATCTGATAATTTGGGGCTTGATATTAAAACGCAAATCACGCAAGACGACACGGGCGCCATTGAAACGGCCGTTGTGGCTGTTCCCATGCGGGAAGCGGTTGACTTGACCGATTTTGTGATTACCACTCTTCAACAAACGCCGAAAAACCTGATTATTAACGGCACGGGAAACTATACCTGCCATTCCTCCGTTGCCGATTGCGGCGTGACGGGACGCAAACTCGCCTGCGATTTTTATGCCGGCGCCTGCCCTGTCGGCGGCGGCAGTCCGTGGACGAAAGATCCGTCAAAGGCCGACTTGACTTTAAACTTATACGCACGCAAACTGGCTATTGAGTATTTAAAAGATTTTGACGAATGCTTTGTTTATCTTTCCTCCTGCATCGGCAAAAGTAATTTACCGAGCGCCGTTGTGAAACAAATTAAAAACGGTAAGGCCGTTACTTTTCCCGTAAGCGTTGATTTAAAACCGACGGAAATGATCCGGCTTTTGGGTTTAAATCAACCGATTTACAAAGAATTGTGTCAAAAAGGACTGATGTATTGTTTTTAAAACAAAATCACTTGATTTTTTCTTGTTTTTCGATTAAGTTTTGAAAATAAAAAGCAGAATAAAAAAAATGTCAGAGATTGCACCTGTTTTTGCGCTTAGAAATGCCCGTCTGTCGTTCGGCAGTCGCGTTTTGTTCGAAAATGCGAACATTTATGTCGGTCGGAGCGATAAAATTTGCCTGATTGGCCGAAACGGCTCGGGTAAATCCACGCTTTTAAAAGTGATTGCCGGACAAATCGAGTGCGACGAGGCCTCTTATTTTGCCGAACCGAATTTACGCATTTCTCTCATGCCGCAGGAAGAAAATTTCAACGGTTTTGCCTCTTTGCGCGATGTGGTACTTTCGGGATTGAATGAAACAGATGTCAATGCCGACTATAAAGCCGATATTTTAATTGAAACATTTCAATTAAAAGCCGATTTGAAACCCGAAACGGCATCGGGCGGCGAACGCAAAAAAGCGGCACTGGCCAAAGCCCTCATCAGTGAGCCGGACTTGTTACTGCTGGACGAGCCGACCAATCACTTGGATATTGAAACGGTTGAAAAGCTTGAAAAACTCATTTTAAATATGAAAGGCGCCGTGATTGTCATCAGCCATGATCGGCGCTTTTTATCGCGCGTTTCAAACGCCTGTCTTTGGTTGGACAGAGGCACGGCGCGCCGCTCGAATAAAGGCTATGCCTGTTTTGAAGAATGGCAGGAACAAATCATCGAACAGGAAATTATTGCCTGCAAATATTTAAACAAACGCTTGGAAGAAGAAACAAAATGGCTGCATCAGGGGGTAACGGCGCGTCGCAAACGCAACATGGGGCGACTGCGGCGATTGGAACAATTACGTGCCGAACGCAAAGAGCAGCTTTCTCCTGCGGGATCCGTTAAAATGCAGGCCGATAAAGGCATGATTCAATCCAAAATGATTATTGAGGCTAAAAACATTTCAAAATCATTCGGAAACAAAGAAATTGTAAAATCGTTTTCAACCCGCATTTTGCGCGGCAATAAAATCGGCATTGTCGGACCGAACGGTGCCGGAAAATCAACACTTATCAAACTGTTAACCAAACGATTGGAACCTGATTCCGGCACGGTTCGATTGGCAAAAAATCTGGAGGAAGGCTATTTTGATCAGGGGCGTCTCACGCTTGACATAACCAAAACATTATGGCGAACGCTCTGCCCCGAAGGCGATCATCTGTTTGTGCGCGGCGCTTGGCGACACGTTGTTTCTTATTTAAAAGACTTTTTGTTTACGAGCGATCAGGCGCAAATGCCCGTCAGCGCCTTATCGGGCGGCGAAAAAAACAGATTGATGCTGGCCGTTTTACTGGCGCGCCCCTCTAATTTTCTGGTGCTTGACGAGCCGACAAACGATTTGGATACCGACACGCTTGATTTATTGCAGGAGGTGTTGGCCGACTATGACGGTACGGCATTGATTGTCAGTCATGATCGTGATTTTTTGGATAAAACCGTTACCTCTTTAATTTATATGCCCGGAGACGGGACCGTACAGGAATATGCCGGCGGTTACGCACAGTTGGAAGCCGTTAAAGCCGATAAAAAACCGAGCGTTCCCGCGCCGATAAAAAAAACAAGCGAGAAGAAAAAAGAAAATCCCGTCACAAATACGCCCCGAAAACTTAATTTTACCGAGGCGCATCTGTTAAAGGAACTGCCGAATAAAATTGCCGAACAAACCAAAATTGTTGAAGCCGTTAATCAAGAGTTAAACGATCCGCGTGTTTATCAGGATAAAGAAAAACTCCTTGAAGCGACAAACCGCCTGCACACGGCTCAAACGGCTTTGGAGGTTCTGGAAAACAAATGGCTTGAACTGGAATTGTTGGCAGAAGAAGGCTCTTAATGAATTGATGCTTGCAGCCGATTGATTTCATCGCGCCATTTTTGACGATTTGAAATAATTTCGGCATATTCTTCTTTCGTAGCCGCCCCTTCGGCAATTTTCGCAGCGACATAATCGGTATTTTTCAACTGTCGCAATAACTCACAAACGCGTTCTTCGTTAATCAGAGATTGCGGTTTTGAAGGCGCATAACCTTTAATATACCAATTATAATCATATGCCTCTTCAACTTCTTGAAGTGTAAAGCCTTCCTCAATAAAGGCTTCGTTAATATCTTCATTATTAACTAAAACGATACATCTTTTCGTTTTATCATCTAAAATTTTTGCATATTTTTTCATCTTTTTCTCCTTTACCGAGTATAACACCCATACATCGTGCAAGAACAATTCGTTGCCACAATCGCTTGACCGACTGAAACAGGAATAAGCGTTCTCAAAGTTTGCGTTTCGGCAGCGCCCTTCGGATTAAACTTAAAAACAGACTTACCGTTTACGGTAACCTCTGCCGTTTGCGATCCCGTGACGGTTGCCGTCACACAAAGAAATCCGTTTTCATTGGGAGTATAAGTGCTGCTGAACGAAGCGCCTGAAATATATTGCGGTGAATTTAAACCGTGTCCCTTATCACCGAAATTAGCGACATATTTCGTTGTAGCAACTTCATCCGTATAAGAGTTTGTCTCGACGGTGTTTACCGTTACTTGATCGTTAAATGTAACAGTTTTATTAAAAGTAATCTTTCCGTTAAATTGTTCATCTTTGGAGTTTGAAACATAATAGCGGCTTGTCATATAAGGGCTCATAGCCAGGGATTGAGATTTAGCTTCTTCCGTTTCAGCCACCGTTGCCATACGAACGATTCCGGCTTTAATGATTGTTGCAGAAGGTAAATTAACGCTTGCGTTTTCCTTTGCTTTTTGCGCCCAAACCTTGGCAGATCCGCTGGGTTGTTCTTCTGCTGTTCCGATCGCCCATAATTTAGCTTCATTTGCTGATGCCGCCGCATTGGTTGCCGATGTGGCCGCTTCCGTTGCTTTTTGCGATGCCGTTGCAGCCGTCGCAGCCGTATCCGCAATACCGGCAGCCGAAGCCGCCGCTGCTTTGGCGCTTTTATCGGCATTCGTTGCGGCGGTTGAAGCTGATGAAGCACTTTTGGCCGCATTGGTTGCCGATGTGGCCGCTTCCGTTGCCTTTTGCGTGGCTGTTGCAGCCGAAGCCGATGCCGCGGAAGCGCTTTCTCGGGCAGCCGTCACACTGTCTGCAATGCCGCTAACCGCGTCACTTGCCGTTTGCGCACTTTTGGCTGCATTTGTTGCCGATGCAGCCGCTGCCGTCGCCTTTTGCGATGCCGTTGCAGCCGAAGCCGATGCCGCGGAAGCGCTTTCTCGGGCAGCCGTCACACTCTCTGCAATGCCGCTAACCGCGTCACTTGCCGTTTGCGCACTTTTGGCCGCATTGGTTGCCGATGTGGCCGCTGCCGTCGCCTTTTGCGTGGCTGTTGCAGCCGAAGACGATGCCGCGGAAGCGCTTTCTTGGGCAGCCGTCACACTGTCTGCAATGCCGCTAACCGCGTCACTTGCCGATTGCGCGCTTTTGGCTGCGTTTGTTGCCGATGCAGCCGCTTCCGTTGCCTTTTGCGTGACCGTTGCGGCATTCGTTTCAGCCGATGAAGCGGATAATGCGGCATTGTCGGCAGATTGTTGCGCCTGTTTTGCCAAATCATTCACTTCATTGATTTGTGTTTGTGCATTTTGATTAAACTGATCCGTTTTTTCGGTCGCGTTTTGATCAAAATCAGCTGTTTTTTCAGTAACATGCGCATCAAACTCATCTGTTTTTTCATCACAATGCGAATCAAACGTTTGCGTTTGATCTGTGGCGTTTGCGTTAAATGCCGTTGTTTGTTGCGCCGCATTTTCATTGAACGCTTGCGTTTGCTTTTCGGCATTGGTGTTGAAATCAGCCGTTTTTTGTGCGGCGTTTTCATTAAACGTTGTTGTTTTAGCCGTGGCGTTTTCATTAAAATCCGCCGTTTTTTCGGTGACATGTGCATCAAATTCATCTGTCTTGTCCGCACAATGTGCATCAAACGCTTGTGTTTGATCTGCGGCATTTTCGTTAAATGCCGTTGTTTGTTGTACGGCGTTTTCATTAAACGCTTGCGTTTGCTTTTCGGCATTGGTGTTGAAATCGGTTGTTTTTTGTGTCGCGTTTTCATTAAAATCAGCCGTTTTTTCGGTAACATGCGCATCAAACTCATCTGTTTTTTCATCACAATGCGAATCAAACATTTGCGTTTGATCTGCGGCATTTTCGTTAAATGCCGTTGTTTGTTGCGCCGCGTTTTCATTAAACGCTTGCGTTTGCTTTTCGGCATTGGTGTTGAAATCGGTTGTTTTTTGCGCCGCATTTTCATTAAATGCCGTTGTTTTAGCTGTGGCGTTTTGATCAAAATCAGCCGTTTTTTCGGTGACATGCGCATCAAATTCACCTGTTTTTTCATCACAATGCGCATCAAACGCTTGTGTTTGATCTGCGGCATTTTCGTTAAATGCCGTTGTTTGTTGCGCTGCGTTTTCATTAAACGCTTGCGTTTGATCTGCGGCATTGGTGTTGAAATCAGTTGTTTTTTGAACGGCATTTTGATTAAATAATTCTTTTTTTTCATCCGTAAACGATTGAATATCCGGTTTCATCTGTTCTTCGACAAAATGTTCAATTTCATCGCGACCGGATCGAACCCAAACACCGTCGGTATT
>CANREI010000067.1 GCA_947629595.1 uncultured Alphaproteobacteria bacterium
AAACGTCATCGATGAAAACAGCATTTTTTACTCCTTTATTTTTTTAACTTTTTTTCTTTTTGACACATTTAAACCTTCGTTTTTTTGGTGCAGTTCATTGAAGGCGAAAAATATATTTCAACGAAAAATCCGGATTTTTTATAACAGTTTGATTTTCATTAAAAATATCAGTCTCATAAAAATATCTTGACAGATTTTATTATTTTTTATATGCTAGTAAAACATTGCACCAAAAAAACCAACCTTTTTTTGAGGCAGAAAAAATATTAAAATTGATTCATCAATTCCTCCATCAATTTATAAAAACCCAATTAATTACTGCCTAAAAATTGAAAACTCCACACACCGGTACTTAAAATAGAAACAACAAGAATATCCGGTTTGTAGGTCAAAATCTCATTTTTATAGAATTTTACTATCTTCCATCGCTCCGAATGCGGAACTTGTCCCATATTCACACGAATATACTTTAATTCACCGGCAGAATAGGGCAAAAATTGCATTAAATTCTCACTCATCGAATCGCCGATTAACATAACTTTGTATTTTTCCAAAGGATATGAGAACTCTTTTGCGTATTTTCCGATTTTCGTTTGTAAAAGATTCTTGTTTTGTGGTCGTAATAGGAATAATCGGCGCTGTTTGCTTCATCGTTTTTCAGATGAAAAATGCGTTCAAGATATCCGTGTTCATACTCTCTGTTCCAATCATCTCGAATGAGCTTATTTTGCGATTTATTGTACTCGTTTAAAGGTGTTACGGGAATATCCGGAAAATCTTTTTGAATTTCTTTCATCAAAGCTTGATAACCGATATAAGCCCCCCAATCCGTCCAATGATGTGTCCATTTAAAAAAGACATAATCTTTTTGGTTTGCTTTACGCATTTCATTTAACGGATAAACGAACGGTACATTCATTTTTTGAACTTCTTTTTTTATGTTTGCATAGATTTCATTGAGATGCTTATATTTCTTTTTATCAAACCCGTAGTCATACAAGAGTTCTTGATAAATCATTTCTTTTCTGGGAATCATCAATAAATAAAGCTTAATGTTGTTCCCTTTGCAAAATTCATTTAATTTTTTAATACTTTGTGTAATCGGCCGGATGAGTTTCGGGTCCATATCCCAGAATGAAAGAGAGAGCATCCAACCGTTCTTTTTAACATAAATAAATTCTTCAATTCCAACCCGTCTGAGGAGAATTTTATTTAGTTGAGATCTGATTTGATCTTCTAAACGCACCATTTGATTGCGACCGAAAAAATGATCGTTAAACCATTCTTCAAATGCTTTTCCGTATTCCGATTTTTCTTTAAATATGTCACTTACAGACGGCATTTTTGCCAACATTCTGTTTTCTGAAAGCGATTTTTCTTCATTTGAAATATGCATCATCGGCAGAAAAAGGCTTCCGAAAAATAAACAGAGAAAAATAACATCAATGAATGCCTGATTGCTCAAAAATTTCAATGTGCTCAAATAAGAAACAAGTGCATAAGAAACGGCGCCGTAAATGCATAATAACCCGAAGAAAAAGCACCAATCTATGGGGCGAAACGGTTTAATTTTAAGCGGTTTTTGACATATCATTTGCGGATTTCTTTGTTTTGAAACAAGCATTAACTGATTATTTTGAACAGTTTGCGAATCAATGTTCACAAATTTAAAATCTTTCAAATTTAACACCTGTTCATTTTGACCTTTTAGTGCAATTTTTAATACATTTACTTCTCCCGGGAACTCTCCGACATCAAACCGAAACTGCGCAATTTTTGGTGTCGGTAAAATAATATGTTCCGTATGAAGACCAGCCGACACATTTTTCTTAACGGATTGTTTTTCATTAAAATTCAAAGGGTCTTTATCATCTGTCGTGTAAAAAACCTGAAATGTTATAGCCTTATTTTGACTTGTTTGAAATTCAACATCGATAAAGGGCGATTTATGATAAATATTTGAGCTGATATACATCAGAATCAACGTCATCAACCCTGCAATGACAACTTTTATTCCTTTTTGAAACACCACAGAACGGCTTATTTTTTCTATTTTCTTTATTTTCATTTGCTACTCCTAAACGTCCGTTTATTTGGTGCAGCAAATTATGAGGCTTTTTTTTGAATAGCTTTTTTGAACAATAATAAAATAACACTTTGATTTTTATGTAAATAATATTATTTGAAAAATTTAATTGACTTTTTTGACATAGTGTGTTAAAGTTGCACCAAATAAACGGAGGTTTAATTGGTGCATATTTTCAATTTACATTTAAAAAAAATCGCCTTGATGAGAGGCAATCAACAGTTTGAAAAATGATAAATTGGACATTTTAAAACAAAAAATAAAATCCGCTTCTTTTCAAAGCGGACTTTATTTTTAACGCTTAAAGCCGTTTAAGCATTTTCTTGTTATTACGAAAGGTTGTTATCGTGATTTTGATGAAGCCTAAATGGTTTGCGACATATCTTTTTCGGCATTTTCTGTGGCTTCATTCATGGCTTTGAAGGCTTTTTCCCAAAATTGCGGAGAAAGCGGAAGACCACCTGCATCTTTAAAAATCTCTTGAGTTATATTGGAGGTGAATATTTGGTGTGCCGAAAGGGCACCGGGCAATTCCAAGGCGGAAGCATAAATGTTGGCAGCTTGCAACCATTTATTATCCCAGCTTTTTTTGCCGTCGGAAACAGCCAAATCCGTTGCTTTTTCCTGATAAAATTTTAATTTTTCATAGGCTTGCTTTTTACCCTCACCATCTAAATCTTTCCATTTTCTGATACCCGAAAACAACCCGGGTTTTTCAGTGCCGCGTTCATCAACATATCCGTATAACTGTTTGGCAGCATTGATTGATTTTGAATAAATCATTCGACCCAGCTTATTTAAAAGGCTATTATCTTTTTCAATTTTTTCAATTTTTATATCAAAAACGCCGGCATCGGCCGGATTGTTTGAAAAAAGCTTATTGGAAGGAATATCCGATAATCTGATATGAAAATCTTCTTTATTATCAATATCATCAGCCACGGTTTTATATTCATTATCCGTTAAGCCGATAATATCTTTGGCAATAATTTCATAAGCTCTTTTAGTTGATGTTAACATGTAATCTCCTTATCTTTTGTTAAAATATTAACCCGACAATGGAGAGTATACATTAAACGTGCGTTTTTTGCAACGATTTTTTAAAAACTTTTCAATCACTTATAAAAAAAATAAAAGAGAGGGGAAAAAACATTTTAAAACAAAAAATAAAATCCGCTTCTTTTAAAAGCGGATTTTATTTTTGAAGCTTAAATGCCGTTTAAGCATTTTCGGCTCTTTGCGGCCTTTCAGCAGGCAAACTCTCCTCCGGAACCGATTGCGCATTTTGTGCTAAAACCGATGTCGGGGGCGTTTGTTGCGTTTTCTGCCCCTGTTCCGGCGATAATGCTTTTTCTTCTTTTACCGCAGGTTTTTCAGCTTGTTGCTGTTGCCCCTGTTCGGGTAAGGCGGTTTTTTTGCTTTCATCGCGCTCAATCGTAATGGTTTTTTCTTCATATCCGGGCAGTTTTTTCGTGTTATATGAATATCTGTGATTAACCCGAACGCCGGCAATGGCATACCCTTTGGAAGAAACGGCATTTTCAACACCTTTAATGTTTTCAATAACCGCGTTTTTGTCTTTTTCGTTCAATTCACCGTTCCCTAACATATGAACAGATTGCCGGAAATCACCTTTCATAATTTCTTGTGCCGACCCGAGCGATTTTTTGGTGCGTTTTCCGTCTTCTGTCTGATACACAATTTCTTTGGGATGATACAATGCTCTGGCTTGAAGCATTTTATAGGCATATATTTCGCTGTTGGAGCAAGGTTTTCCCTCTTTGGTGGCTCCAATAGGCAATTTTCCTTCTTTTTCAAGCTGTTGTATATTTTGAAGCATTGTATTCACTTGTTTTTGCGTGATCAGTTTTCTTTTCACAAACCCAGCTAACCGTGCTTGTGCATGAGCTATGTCCGCTTCTGAATATTGATGAACGACCATCGTTTCATGGGGACGCGGCATCGGACGACTTCTTCCAATGTCATTTAAAGGACGCGCCCGATTGTTAATATCTTTGACTTCTGTTTTCGATAAAGTTATTTTAGGTTTGACAACTTTATCTAACCGATCTTTTAATTGATTTTTCATTTCATCAGAAACAGAAGCATTGGTAATATCATCTGAGGTAACGCAGTATGTGCCGTTTTTTGCATGACGAGACATAAAGCTGTGATCAAACTTTTCAAGCGTTTTACCGATGGTTGCCATTTCTTTGGTATAATCATAGGTATCATTATAATAATTGACAGCCGTTTTTACACCTTTTCCGGCAAACGAAGCAATCATATTTTTAGAAAGTGTTTCCTGATTTTTATAACAGGGCAAGCTTGCAATAACATTCGGAAGATTTTCCAATTCTTTGCCGATAATTCCCCGCTTGACCGCCTGATCCCATTTAATGCGATCACCCGCAGCATTTTCTAAATAAGAAGCATCATTCGAATATGTATATTCGGGCATTGTTTTGTTAAAGATTGTCTTCATATAATGAACTTTGGCAACGGCATTTGCTTCTTGTTGCATCACCTGACGAGCAATTTGCCGTTGTTGCATACTCACCTGACGAGCAATCGGATCATTCGGAGAAATTCCACTCGGAACGGCAACTTGATTCAGTGCCATTTGAGGTAAAATACCCTGTTGAACCCCTTCTTCCAAAGTTAAAGATTGTTTTGTACGGCGGTTGATAAAACGAGATTGATTATTTTCAACAACCCATTGATAACCGTTTTGGTTAGCATTCAGCAAAACAATATTTTGCCAATAGAAAAAATCATTTAATTGCTGTAATGCATTATTTTGAGTTTGAGGTGTATCAGCCATTATATCCTCCTGTTATTCATCACGACCGGTATTCGTGCCGATAGTTGTTATTTGAATATTTGAATCCCCTTCAATTTCGGCTTCGGCCGTAATATTTTCCGCATCGTCAAAACGTTTATGTCCTTGTCTGCTTTCTTCTATATCAGGCGTTATTTCGCTGACCGAATGATCTTGGCGATCAATGTCATGATAGACGTCGGGATGAATGTCACGATAATCTTCTTCATAATTATTGACTTCATTTCTGACATTCTCATCAATTGTCGGATATAAATCATTTGAATGATCCGGTTCGACAACTTGTTGAACTTCGGTGCCGACTTTTAAGAATTGATAATAAGTAGAAATATTCTGATTATTCGGTACCGGCGGCACAGGAACCGGTTGAGGAGTCGGTTGAGGAGTCGGTTGATCATTGATATTTGTTGCTTCTAACTCTCCCTTTGCTTTTGCGAGTGAATCAAAGACGGCTTTACGCATGGCGCCTTGGTTTGTTCGCGGCAGAACGGAGGTGCTTGAAAATAATAACGCAGCGCCGTCGTTTGCTTCGGAAGCGTTAAATCCTTTTCCTTCGGTATGAAAATCTTGAATGGATTTCATACCCGGTAATTCCATGTGTACGGATAAAATATAAGCGGCACGCAACCACTTTTGAGAACCGTTGTCTTCTTTTGAGGCTCTTTGCATCATGCCGTCAAGCTTTTCCAGAACATCTTTTTGCGTTTCTTTATCCATATCTTTAAACTTTTTAAGACCGTTTAAAAGACCGGGAATTTTATCACCGAATTTATCTGTTCCGCCGTAAACATTATGATAAATGTTATTTCGTCTCGGTGAGGAGGTTTCTTTATTCGTCATATTGAAAAGAGTGTCTAAAAAAGTTGAAGAATCAGTCCGCGGAACAATTAAATTTTCTTTTGAAATATTATTCGAATAAAAACCGCTTTCCGGAATTTTTAATTCAGACAGATTGATCGGATCCGTTAAATTGAGTTTACTTGCTTGCTCTTTCGGAACGCCACAGAAAGCCAATAAAATTGCACAGGTTTTTTCACCGACTCCGTCTTGTGAACCACTGAACATACCGCCGATTGCATTAGAGAAAGCTTCTGCCGTATCATAGAAATGTTGGTCAATACTTGCCATTTTTTTTTCCTTTCAAAAAAGTTAACTCCCTGTTGGGAATTATACAATAAAGGTACCTTTAATGCAACGATTTTTTCGACACTTTTCAAGCACTTATAAAAAGCTAAACAAACAGGCAAAAAACCTTTAAAAATCAAAAAATTGTGCTTTAAAAAAATTTTTTTTCAAAATTTTAAAAAAAAGTGTTGCAAAAATCGTACGTTTTTTTGTGCATATTCAAAAAATTTACCTTGACGAGGAAAGCTGAAAAAACGGCCTATAACCTTATTGATATTTTTATCTTTTATTTTTTCTTGGCAAAAAAACGCTTGACGGAATGAAAAAGAAAACGTAAACTTAAAAAAAACAAAAACGGGGTAATTTTATGGCGCAACCACTTCCGCATCAACAAAATACGTCTTTGCAATACAGCGAATTATTGAAAAATATTCGAAAATGCGTTCCCTTAAAAATATCGGCTGAGGAAAAAATCAACCTGATTATTCGGCAAATTATACAAGAATTGCCCGTTGATGTGTGTTCCTGCTATTTAATACGTCCCGGCGATGTGTTGGAACTTTACGCCACTATGGGATTGAATGTGAAAGCCGTTCACGAAACTTTTTTGCGTTTGGGCGAAGGGTTAAT
>CANREI010000068.1 GCA_947629595.1 uncultured Alphaproteobacteria bacterium
CTTTCATCGGGTAACCCGTATGTATTAAAAATCAAATCCCAAAAATCATCGCGCCGTTGAAATTTTTTGGCCAAGTTGACCCGACTGGAATTTAAAGAGTTATCGCCTTTATTTTCATAAATAATTTTGTAAGCGACATTATCCGTTTCGGGAGAAGAATATTGAACTTGTATTGTTTCATGCGATTCGGGACGTGTATATGTTTCCCTTGATACATAATGCACTTCATCTGTTTCGGCCAGCTCCAAAATACAATCGTTAATATCCGATAAAATTTTTAAGCCTTTTTGTTCCCGACAGATATTATTATAATAAGTTGTTCGATATAAAGGAATGGATTTTTCAACTTTTTGTAATGAATAACCCAAATCCGTCAATTCGTCATAGACGGTTTCGGTATCATCACCCAAACCGATGCCCGCAATTTTATAGAGCGACACATCATGCCGTTGTAAATCGGAAATGTTAACACCGCCGATTTTATCATTCCAAATGGAATTTTTTTTGTTCGGCGATTCGGTAATATTCAACGATTCCTGTCGGCGAATCACATCTGCATCATTTGTTTCTTTTTCTTGAATTTTCACTTGAGGCACTTCAACTTTTTTATCTTTTTCAATTAAATCAACGCCAAACGATAAATTCGGTATCGGTTCCACAACCAAATTGGTGACCGGCTCGGCATTTCTGCCCAATTTCGGCATATTCGAATCGAATTTTGAAGAATTATTTTTCTGATTAACGGCGCTTTCCGACTGATTTTGCGTCTTATTTTCCTTATCTGTTGCCGACGGTACCGCTGCCGTTGATGATTCGCCGAACGAATCGTCAAACAACGGAATATCTTCCGAGAAAGCATTTGCAGAAAGAAATAAACCCGAAAAAAATGCCATACAAACAACAGAAGCAAACTTTTTCATATCATTTCCTAACACTTTTAACTTGACCTTTTTTGATTATACGATATTATATATATCATATTTAATATCATATTAAAGAATTAAACAAGGAAAAGCAAGGAAAAAATAATGAATATGGTGAATTCTGTTGCAGTTTTTTGCGGAAGCAGCCCCGGACGCAAGGCAATTTATATGCAGGAAGCCCATCGTATGGGAGAAATTTTGGCTCAAAACGAAATAAAATTGATTTACGGCGCCGGCACAACCGGATTGATGGGTGCGGTTGCCGACGGGGCATTCTCGGAAAACGGCTATGTGATCGGCGCAACGATTCGCGAATTATATGATATTGAAAAACCGCAGGAAATTGTTGAGCGCGCCACCAAATTCGAAGTGTGGGATTTAATGGCCGACAGAAAAGTTTCCATGGTGCGTCAGGCTGATGCCATTTGCATTCTACCGGGCGGATTCGGTTCAATGGATGAATTGTTTGAAGTCTTGACTTTACGTCAGTTAAATATTATTAAAGCTCCGATTATCGTTGTTAATATTGACGGTTTTTATAACACGCTCGAACAGTTTATTTTTGAAATGATCGGCGAAGGCTTTGCAAAGCCCTATCAATTGAAATTGTTACGTTTTGTGAAATCCGTTGATGAGGTATTACCGGCGATTGAAGAAGAAATGACACTCATCAGTGAAGCCGAAACGGCAAAAACCGAATCGACTCAAAAGGAAAAAAAATGAAAGTAAAATTATTAACCTTGTTATTTTTAAGCAGTGCTTTCTTATTATCGGCTTGTGCCTGCAATCAACCGACAGAAGAACCTGATGAAACACTGCAAACAAACGATCCCTACGAATCGTTTAATCGGGGCGTTTTTGCTTTTAATATGTTGTTTGATACGGCTGTTTTAAAACCGGTTGCCGAAGGATACCGCGCCGTTACAACACCCGTTATGCGTGAAGGTGTTTCAAATTTTTATAAAAACTTAAAAGAAACCCGAAACATTGCCAACGGTGCTTTACAAGGAAATGCCGAAAAAACGGGAAATGCCGCAAAACGATTGCTGGCCAACACATTCTGGGGATTTTTCGGGTTTTATGATGTGGCTTCGGATATGCAAATTCCGGCTTATGACAACGATTTCGGACAAACTTTGGCCGTTTGGGGTTGGGAAAACAGCGATACTTATATTGTTTTACCGTTCTTCGGTTCTTCCAACCCGCGAGATATCGGCGGCACAATCGGCGATTTTGCCACACCGCCCGGTTTATTCATTGCGTTAACCACGCCGTGGACGTCCTATCCGCTCTCAATCGGCAACTATGTCCAACAACGTGAGCAATCAATTGAATTTATTGAAAATCTTCATCGTTCGTCAACCGATTTTTACGCAACCGTTCGAACAATGACACAACAAAATCGTCAAAAAGTGATCAATGAAGCGTTGGGAAAAACATCTTCCGATGCTGTTTCCGACTACAACTTTGATATGGATTTCGGCGATATAGATGAATAAAGGAGAAACTGAAATGAAAAAAATAATATCTTTTTTATGCGGTCTTTTTTTAATGGCGCAAACGGCATTCGGAGCAAGCGATCCGGCCGTTGAATTTGTTAACAAACTGGCTGATGACGTGATTGAAAACGTTTTGGCTTCACCGGCGCCCATGACGGAAAAGCTCACCTTATTTCGAGAAAAGTTTCAATCGGCACTTGATTTAAAATACATCGGACAGTTTGTGTTAGGTGTTTATTGGCGCACGGCCGATCAAGCGCAGAGAGATGCTTTTTTAAAGGCTTTTATGGATTTCACGACAAAATCGTGGGCGGATAAATTTAATATGTATACCGGTCAGAAAATTGTGTTTAAAGGCGCACAAAATGCACAAAAAGGGCAAATTTTCGTTAACAGTACCGTTCAAAACAATCCGCCGGCAGATGTGGTATGGCGTCTGCGGGAGAAAGACGGTCAATATAAAATTGTTGATATTATTGTTGAAGGTGTGAGTATGGCCATGAGTTACCGAAACGAATATGCCGCATTTTTGCAATCCAACAACGGTAATTTAAATAAACTCACTCAAACATTAAACGAAAAAAGTGCCGCATTTAAATTTTCAGATGAAAAGAAGTAATCATTGCTTCTTTTTTCATAAACGGAAAAACATTTGACAAATTATTTGAATTCCTTTATACTTATATAAAGGAAAGCAACTTAAAATGGCCACAAAAGAATATATCAAAACATTTAAAGATGAAGTGAATCGGCTTCTTGTTGAGCAGGAATATCAAAAAAGGAAAGCCGAAATCGACACGGCTTTTCAACAGGATATTTCCGCTGTTGACAACTCCTATCAACAAGCTTTATATAATTTAGAAGTTAATAAAAACAATTATTTAAATTCTTATGACTATTTTTTACCCGAAAACAATTATCATTTGCCGGATTTCGGAAGCGACTTGCAATCTTCAATCTGTTCACAGCCTTTAAACAATTTTTATTCGCCGAATAATTTAACGGTTGATTACGTTAATTTTCCGATTTCACCTGTTGAAAATTTTCTGTCTGACGAATCGGAAGAATCACTTGATGATGAAATTGATTTATCTGATTTTTCCTTCTCTTCCGAACCGGAAGATCAAAATGATGAAGTCATCAACATGCCGAATGAAAGCGACAGTGAAGAAGAAAGCAAAATAACCGATGTCCCGCTGCAAGCAAATTTGTTATCGTCTTTATCGTTCAATGAAACCGAAGAAGAATCGTCTGATGAATCGGCACATGCCTCATCTGATGAAGAATTGCCCGATAATACAAATGAAATATCGCTCTTAACGGCATTGAGCAATCCTGCACAAGTCAACACGGCTGCACTTTCAGAAACGGCTTTAAGAAATATGCCCGATGCGCTCGTTAATACGGCTCAAACGCCCGTTCAAAACACCTTGCAAACGCCTGTTCCGCAAGCGCAAGTGCCCGTTCAGGCGTCCTCTTCCGCTATTCAACAGCCCAACACGTTACAAACGCTTTCCGGCATATCGCAACCGACAACTTTTTATAAAACCGATCTTTTACCGCAGCAAAAATCAGATGAAAAAACCGCGGCATTTGCGCATGAGCAGCAAAAAAATATGATGGTGCGTGCGGCGGAATGGGTACAAGAAAACATTTTTGATGCCGTCGGCAATCATATTCCCCTCATCGGTACCGTTATTAAAATGATCGGCAACGTATTTACGGGATTTTTTAAAACAATCGGAAATTTATTTGACGGAAATTTCGGCAATGCTCTTTCCAGCGGTTTAAGCTGGCTGAAAGATTCGGCCATTATCGGCGGTTCGGCTTACGGTATTTATAAATTGGGAAAAGAATTTGACTGGTGGGGCAAGAAAAAGTCGGCAACAAGCTCTCTGATCACTCAAAATACGGTAGAAAACACCGTACAAAATATGGTTCAAGATGCCGTTGTAAATGCCGTAACACAAAACATTGCCGCTCCAAGTCAAAGCATTATTTCCGGCGTGGCAACGCCTGTTTCCGAAAACGCTTCAACCGATGTGCTTCAAAATTTAATGATTGGAAAACTCAATCAATATAATAAATAATATTTTATTGAGATAAGGAATGCCGCGCAACAACATCAAACGAAAATGTTATGAGAACCGTCGATCCGTCGCATGACTCCGGTGAAACGGTAATACCGAGATTATTAAGCTCCTCTGTTCTTTCTAAAATTCTTTCACAAACGCCTTTTGTCTCTTGCGATGACAAGGAAAATGTTTTTTTTCTGCCGTTTTCCGTCATTGTTGCGCAAGAACCGGAAGGACAATTGATGCTTGTTTTTTGAGCATATAATTTCAACGTATTCTCCGTTGCGCCACGCTTGGCCGTTTCAACAGCGAGTTTGCCTTGCAACACAATATCTCTTAAAGCGGTTGCCCGATAGGCATTATGAGCCTGACGATAACCATAGATACCGCCGATACTTAAAAGTCCCACCAAAGCAATAACGCCCATCATTTCAACCATACTGCGTCCGGATTGCATTTGCTTTTCAAGCTTTTTCATATTCCCTCCGTAAAAAAAACAAACTTTAATAAATTTATTGTAATCGCATTTTCAAAAAAAATCAATTTTTTTTATTTTTAAAAAAAACTCAATTACTTATCATTAAAAAAAAGCGTTGCATTAAACGGACGTTTAATTCAACGCGGATTCGGGAGCATTTTAAAGGCAAAAATAAGCGAAAAAAGAGAAGGGAAAAAAGACGATAAATCAGTCAATTTGTGCAAAAATAAATTTTTTTTGTAAAAATTAAAAAAAAGTGTTGCAAAAAACGTCCCTTTAATGCAACAATTATTTCATCATTTATTCTTTAGTTTGGGAAGTGATGATGAAAAGAATTGTTTTTTATGTTTTAATTTTTCTAATTTATTCAATAACTTGTATTGCCGGTGACACTTGGGAAAAATTAACCGTTCTTGGGCCCGATCACAGCGCAAGCGTATTTTATTATAATCCGTCGGCTCAAATTCTTTGCCCTGCCCCCGAATCAGCGGATAACTGCTCTTCTGTTATATATAAAACAAACACGGCGCTCAAAATTCAAACGAAAGAGGCTGTTTTAAATTATGTGTTAAGCACCGATCAAACTTATTATGCACTCATTCAGGAAAGCAAGCTTTTCAACGAAACCGCGCCAAAAAAAATTGCCGTTTTATATATTGCAACAGGCCGATACATTCGTTTTTGGGAGCAATTTCACGAATCGGCGGAGAAATATTTTCTGCCCGGTCACAAAAAAACCTATTTTTTATTTACCGATGCGCAAAATTTAAAACTGCCGAAAAATGTGGTTCAAGTTTATCAAAAACAAGAGCCTTGGCCCTATATTACCTTAAAGCGCTATCACTTTTTTAACAAAATTGCCGATCAGTTAAAACACTTTGATTATATTTACTTTTTAAATGCCAATGTGATTTTTAAACAAGAAGTGACGGCAGAGATTTTTCCTTCAAAAAATCAAGAATTTATGGTGACGCTTCACCCGGGGTATTATCGAGCTCAACCCAATTTTTTCACATATGAAAGAAACAAAAAATCAACGGCTTATATTCCTTACGATTCGGGACAATATTATGTGATGGGCGGATTTAACGGCGGAACGGCCGAAGGATTTTTAAAACTTTCAAAACAAATTCAAGAATGGACGGATACGGATTTAAACAACAACATCATTCCCGCCTGGCACGATGAAAGTATACTCAATCGTTATTTATTAACCCGAACGGATGAAGGGATTCAACCTTTAATATTGCTTCCCGAGTATTTGATTCCGGAAACAGGGTTTTCAAATATGAAGGAATTTCGCCCGCATACCAAAATTATTATTCTTGATAAAAGAAATTACGGCGGGCATGAGTGGTTGCGCGGGAAAAAATAACAACAGAATAAATATATAAAAATCAATATATTATAAAATAATCAAAAATATTTTTTAACAACTTATTTTTACTATAACTCTTTGAAAAATAAGAATATTCGGCGTTGCATTAAACGTACGTTTTTTGCAACACTTTTTTTTAATTTTTTTATCTTTTTTGCATTTTTTTTGTTTTTTCCTTTCTTTTTTTATTT
>CANREI010000069.1 GCA_947629595.1 uncultured Alphaproteobacteria bacterium
CCTTCTTTATTCGCCAATAACCGACAGTCCGAATAAAGATTGTAAACAACCGTTTTCTCATCTTGAACATATTCACCCGTAATTTTTGTCGGTGTCAGATAATAATAACCCGCCATTCGGGATAAAGGTTCTAATCTTCGGCTCAATCGTTCATCGACAATTCGATCTTGCGGCACACGATATAAAAACGGAAACATTCTATAAAACCAATGATTCGGTAAAAAAGATTCCTCTTTCGGCACCGTAACGGAATATGTTGATACATGAGAGGTTTCATCTGTTTGTTTCACTTCCAATAATAAAAATGATTTTTCCCTCTCCTCATCATCTCCCGTTAAAGTGACTTCAAACAGATTATGACTTTCTTCTCCGCGAGAATGTTTTTTCACCTGCGACCAATTTTTCTTTGTCAGGCATTCAATTGCAAAAGCCCCCTTCTCGTTTTTAATGACATGACAATCTTCATAAACAAAATTTTTCTCGTTTTCACCGGCCGCATTATTTTTAAAAACTTTTACATAGGGCTGTAATTGAAACCAAAAATAATAAGCCGATTCACGGGGAGTATAATAGGAATAATCAAACCGCTTATCTGCAAACCGATGTTGCACCACGGGATATAAAAACGGAAATATTTGATTCAACCGATGATCGGGCTTTGATAAAAGCGATGTGATTCCTTTCAACAACATCACCTCCGTCACTTCCGTTTGCCCGGTTTCATCTGTTCGTTTTATTTCAACAATTTGAAATTCATCGCCATATTTATCTTTTCCTTTTCGATCCGTTATTTGCATTTCAAAAATGTTTTTCTTTTCTCTCTCGGAAACTTCAAATCCCTTTCTTTCAAAAGAGCAGTCATACGCCACATATTTCTCTTCCCTTTTAATCATTTCACATTTTGAATAATTAACAGATTTGTGAAGGTCATCATTGTTTTCATCAATTCTTTTCTGATTCGCTTCTATATCAAAGCAATGATATAAATTATTGATTTCACAAAATTTTTGTTGAGTTAACTCCTTGTTTTCATAATCCTCTTGCAGTAAGGGATTTGCGCAACCTGCCGCAAAAATGCTCCATAAAGCAACAACAATAAATTTTGATAAAAAAACGAAACTTTTTTTCATAAAACAAGCCTTTTTAACGGTTCATCATTTTTCTTTCTTTTTTGAAAGATCAGGAATGCAGACACCATCGCTGCCTTTATCTCTATCATATAATTTATCATGCGTGCTTGCACTGATTTGCCACACACAATCATCCGTATACATTGTTTCATACCCCACTACCTTAAATTCCACATATTTAACCTTATTTTCTTCTATCTCCCGGCACTCTTTCATACTTCTGCAATATTCACTCTGTTTTTGGCATTTATACATTAAATATCCTTCTTGATTTGCCAATAATTTGCAATCCGTATATAATGTATACGTGCCCGGATACTTAAAATTACTTTCATAATAACCGATAACTTTTGTCGGCGACAAAGTGTAATACGAGGCCTGTTTGGATAGCGGATTTAATCTTTGATAAAATCGTTTATCAACAAAATAATCTTGCGGCACTTTATATAAGGCAGGGAACAACTCATAAAACCGATTATCCGGTAAAAGCGTATTACTCACCTTATTATTAACCCCGACGCGATATACTTCCTTTTTTCCTTTTTCATCTCTTTGTTTGATTTCTATCACGCGAAGCTCTTCATCATACAAACCATCAGCCATATCATTTGTCACTCGAAGTTCAAACCGATTTTTCTCATCCGTTTCCGAAGCATTGATATTTCCGGTCTGATGCGTGCGACATTCAATTTCCATATATTTTTCTTTGTTTTTTAAAATCTTACAATTTTTATAAAAGGCATAATCATTCGGTGCTTCTTTGGTTATTGTCAAATAATCTGCACTGATTTCAAAACTATATCCGGAAGAATCTTTTAACGGTTTATACCAGGAAGCGCTGAAAAATTTTCCCATAAACCGATGTTGCGGCACGGGATATAAAAACGGAAATATTTGATAAAACCAACTGACCGGATTAAACAAAAGCGAATCGGTTCCATCGGCCAAAACAACTTCATCTTTTGTCGTTTGCCCGGTTTCATCTGTTTGTTTTATTTCAACAATTTGAACTTCATTGCCATATTTATCTTTTCTTTTTTGATCCGTTATTTGCAGTTCAAAAATGTTTTTTTTCGCTTCTTCCTGAAATCCACCATAATTTTTCTCAACGAAACATTCTGTTTTTACATATTTCTTTTCTGCTTGAACCATATTACATTTTGAAAAAATTATATTTTTTTTGTAATCATCATATAATTTTTCAATTGTTTTGCGGCTGTTTTTCATAATAAAGCAGGGATATGCATCATTGATTGCACAAAATTTTTGTTGAGTTAATTCCTTGTTTTCATAATCTTCTTGCAGTAAGGGATTTGCGCAACCTGCCGCAAAAATACCCCATAAAGCAACAACAATAAATTTTGATAAAAAAACGAAACTTTTTTTCATTAAAACAAGCCTTAAAAAAACAAAGGGTGTATCTGTTTTTTATATACACTCTTTGTTCTCTTTTGGCAAGTGTTTTTTTAATTAAATCCGCCTTTCATACCTCATTCATATATTTCCTTTCTTTAAACGGGTTGTTTTCTTCCTGACGGGACGCTTATGCGTGTTTTTGAGGGGGCGTTTTGGCTGTTGCGCCGCTTTTAACGCCGCTTCCAACTCTTGAATCTTTTGATTTAAAAGAGTCACCTTTTCCTGCCACTTGGCTACCTCGAATTGCTTTTTGGCACCGGCCAAAAAATTTTGCGCCGCGTGATACTCGTTCACAATATCCAAATCCGATGCCTGTTCTGCCGTGAGTGCACTTAATTTTTCCAATGTATCAATATGATAAAATTTTAATGTGTTAATTTGAGAAGCCGTTAAAAACGAAAAGTTTTCCAGAGCCGTTCCGCTCGGCCGCGTTTCTTTTTCCTGTAAATACTGCCGATATTCGGCCGGAAACCGTGCTTTTTTCTCTTCACTGGCCGGTTGATCATAAATATCGGTATTGTTATTTTTAATGCGTATTTCCACAAAACACACGTCTTTAAAAACAGGCACCCCCGTTTTCGGATTGATTTCATTCGTTTTAACCGAGCGATCATAAAAACGGGCGAACGTGTCCTTTTCAACGCTTGCATTTTCAATAACATTTTTAAATGTTAAAAAATCAGAATCCATTGTGTTATCCTTTCATATTTTGAAACAAAAAAACCGACGGCCGAAAAATTTCGACCGTCGATTCCCATGATGCTGATACCTTATTTTAAGCTTTATTGTTAATTAAAACGCCCTGTAATGCCGCATTGGACATGGTTAAGTTTCCTGCCCAACCGATAATTTTATAAAGAGCATCCTGATTAACGGCTAACCGATTGCCTTCAATCACTTTCATATCTCTGTCTTTATGCGGACGCAGATACAAATAGTCCGTATTTAAGAAATACATGTGATTTTCGGGGCAATGACCGCCTTGTCCGCCGTCGAATACGATATCGGCACCTTTATATTTTAATGTGGCGAAACCGCTGTCGGCAATTTTCGGATCGGCAAACCGTTGTTGCGGCAATAAAATTTGCTCATACATGGTATAAAGCGAATCGTCCGCCACAATTAAATCGGGTTTATCCGTACCGCGCGACAAGGACAAATACATTTTGTTCATTTCGGCAGCAATGTTTTCCGGCGTGATTTCGGCTTGCGTTGCCTTGTTACGCCAAAATTCATTTCCCGAAGCCGCCCGATCGATACCGCCGACCGTACCGGTTGCGGGAGAATCGGCAACCAGCAGTTTCAATCCGCCGATTTCTTTACCGGAAGATCCCGTACCGTCACCGTAAACGGCTTTTGCCATTTGGTTTGTCATGGTTTTCATTGCATTATCAATGCGTTTTTCAAACAAATTGATAATGGCTTCCTCGCCGCTGTTTTTCAACATTTCTTCACCGGAAACAGCCACGGGAACGGCACACATTTTTAACTGATATTCAGCCGCCGTAAACAATTGTTTCGGTGAATAGTTAATGGTATCATAGCCGGCATACCACACGGCATCGCCCTGCCCGTATTCCAACTCTTCAATAATTTTGGAACCGCCGGAGATCGGGCGAATTTTACCCTTTTCCCGTAATCTGGACAATAACGCATTGTTTTCGGTTACGTTGTCGGCCAATGTTTTTGTCCGACTTTCAAGGGTCGATGTAAAAATATCATTATATAATAATGCCATTATTTTTTTCTCTTTCATAAAAATTGTTTTTACTTTCATAAAAAAATATCGGCGCGTTTTTATTCGGAAATAAAGATACAAATGAAAGGAGAAATGCCGTTTCCGAAATAAAAACCGCTTGATATGAAACTTTTTATTGATAAAAACACTTAAATTGCTTAATACTCTTTTCAAAAAACGTTTCAATTTTTCAAAAAGAGCGTGAAAACGGCCGAATAAAAACTGATCCGCCGCTTGTGCGTCTTGTTGCCAAAACGCCGAATCGACTCAAAAGCCTTTGGATCGATTCTACACTCATCATATCATATTTTTTAAAAAAGAAGAGAGGTTATTATCGGCACATTCCGGCATTTATGGGCATACTTCGGCAATTTAAAGAAAAGAGCGGATTAAAATTATTGTCTGACAGAACTGTCACGGCCGCCGGCATCATATCGCCCGAAGTTTTTGACCAATTGTTCGAAAACGGATAAATCTTTTCCTTTAACGGGAGAAATTTCCTCATCAAACGCAACGGATTTGCCGTCCGCCAACGTTAAATGTTGAATATTTTGCACCGTATTCAGCTGATTAAAGGTAATCACGTAAATTTCGCGATCGGTTTCTTCCGGCGCAAAAAAGGCACGACTCTTTTTAATAACTTTTGAATAAATGTAAAAATCATCACCCGCGATTCGGTTTTGAAAAGCCGGTTCGCCCAACAACTCAATGACTTTATCTTTCGGAAAGCCGACTTTCACGATATCTAACCGCTTTTGCGACGGTAAATCGCCGCTTTGATACGTTTCCAACCCGCACCCTGCTGATAAAAACAAGGTACTTCCGACTAAAATATAAAAGATTTTCTTGAACATTTTTCACTTCTTTGTTATAAATTAAACATATTCTATAATATAAGCAAAAGAAAGGGCATTCGTCAATGGAAAAATTAACCGAGAGCAAAAAAGATTTATCTTTTACACTGGATATGCGCAAAATTCCGGCTGTCGGGCTCGATTTATGTTTTTCGGCATCGCCGCGGGAGTGCGCCCTGCTTGCCGAACGCTTTGAGGTGCCGGAAGTTAAAAATTTCGAAGCAACGGTTCATTTAAAAAAGCAAGGAAAACTCACGCAAATGACCGGATCGTTTTGTTCTCTTGTCACACAGGAATGCGTTGTCACGCTGGAAGCGTTTGAAAACACGGTATCGGGCGATTTTCTGTTATTATTAAGCGATGAAAAGCAACCCGACGTTTCGGAAGAAGAAATTGCCTTAACCGATGAGCCGACAGAATATTGTGCGCACGGTATTATTCCTTTTCGCGACTTGTTAGGCGAGCAATTCGGCCTTAATCTTGATCCTTTTCCGCACAAAACGAGGCAGCCGTTTGAATATCGGGAAGAAACAAGCGCCCCCGAAAATCCGTTTTCTGTTTTAAAAGGCTTGACAAAAGGTAAAAAAAGCGTATAATGGAAGTAGAAAGTTTATATTTTTCGGAGGCTTAAAATGGCAGAAGAAGAAAACAACATTCCGCCCGAAACGGAAACAAAAGCAGAAGTGAAACCGGAGCCGGAAATCACGCCGGAAGAAGTTCGGGAATCTGCCGAAAATCAGCCGTCAACAGATGTTCAGGCACAGGCGTCCGATGCCGTTCGTTTGCAAGCCGCGCGTTATGCTTATATTGAAAAGCTGGAAAATCGTTTGGCAAGCGATGAACAGCTCTCGCCCTCTGATTTAAACGACGTGATGCATTGCAAAGCCCAAGTTTTATTGGAATTGGTGGGTGTTTCAAGCTATGCGGCGCAGCTGCCGAGCGATAATCCGAATCGAAAAGCGGTTGATGTTTTAATCAAGCATTTATATAAATGTTACGATAAAACCGAAAATTTGCGCGCCAAAATCATGAAAAACGTTCAAGACAAGCGCAGTAAAAAACAGTGGGAGGAATATACGTTGTTGGCGCGTCCGCTGGATAAATCTTTTATTTATCGTGATGAATTTTTGTTGCCGAAAAACAATGTTATCAATTTAACAAACGTCGGGTTAACGGCCGGCACGGCGGGAATGCTTTCCGGCCTTATTAAAAACCCGAGCGAATCGATTAAAGCGCAAATGCCCGATTTAATTGAAGAATTTGCTGCCAAAATTACCGGCACGGATAAAGAAACAACGCACAAATTCATTACCAATTTGTTAGACGGGCTTACAAAGCTGAAAAACACCAAATC